>JBDTLB010000113.1:0-9870 GCA_039934955.1 Devosia sp. | reverse complement strand
GGCGCGTCTAGGCGTTCCGTCCCAGTAGTGGCGCCGGGCCATCGGCGGCCCTTACCCACGGCGTGTCATATGACGGCGCATTCGCAAATCGCCGCATGCCGAACTCCAGCCGCGCCGTAGCTCCCGGCTCCAGCACGACGCTCAGCCAGCACCCGGACGCCTCGAACGGTTTGCCGTCGAGCGAGCCGCCATCAAAATCGTGCTCACCGAAAACGCCGGCTTGAATGATCACCTCGTGCGCCTTTAGCAGGTCCGTGTTTACCAGCATCAGTGATGCGCCATCATGGGTCAACCGGTCGACCAGTGCTGAGACGCCCTGCGGCAATCCCGGGCGCTTGTGCTCGACATCGAAATAACGGAACCGCGCCAGCTGCAGCCCGCCGTGATAAACATGCATCGGGCCACCCAGCGTCAGCTGAGCCAGCCCCTCCACTAACATCGGCGTCAGTTGCTGCCACATGTGGATGGTCATCGACTCCCGGTAGTGATCCATCGTCTCGGGATCGTTCTGAGGTGCGCGGAATGTCGCGATCTGCGCAGAGATGGTTTCGAGGTCGGCCTCCAGCACGCGTTCCGGATAGTCCGGGGAGCTGCCGCGCATGAACTTGAACCATTGCGCGGTGTTGCCGTTGAACCCCATGTGGCCGCCATTGGTCTTGCCGTAGCCATGATAGTCGGGGTTCACTTCATCAAAGAGATCGCCTGCCCAGCCGCGCTCGGCCCGCACTGCATCCTCCTCGGCCATCGACACGTTCCACAGATACACGCCGTACATCGGATGCATCGGCCGATAGTCGCGCCAGCCTTCGTCGTAGTGCCGGTTGGGCACGATTTGGCTGCCGTTCTCCTCCCGGCGCAGTCCCCATAGCATGTCGAGCTGCGAACGCGGCAAGTCGAGGTGGCGCATGTCCCCGGTGAGCGTCGCCGCGTTGGTGCCCGCAACACAAAGCGGCTCGAGCAGCGAGAAAGAACCATGCGGCCAGCGCCAGCCATAATAGCCGCCCCACCACTTGCCGTCATTGTATTCGCCGATCTCGCCCGAGAGCCCTATATTGTCCGGCGTGATCCCGCCATTGCGGGCCGTGCGCTCCTTCCAGGCATCGAGATAGTCGATCACCCAGGCCCGGTACTTCTCGTCGCCCGTATAGGCGAACGCATGCGCCATCAACGAGGTGGCGCCGAGATTGAGCGGCACGTCGCCGCGCGATTGCCGGCTATTGATACGGGTGAGAATTTCCGCGTAGGTCGCATCGTCTGACCATGGGGTCGCACTGCCATAGCGGTCGATTCCTGGCAGGTCCTCGAACGGCGGCAGATAGTTGTCGAGGATTTCGCGGTGCGTTGACCAGTCCTCGCCAGTCTGCACATGCCGCGGACCGCGGCTGCCCGTAATCGGCGAGCGGATCAGCTGCTTGTCGGCATCCCAGTTCAGCGCCTCCTTGTCTTCACCATTGTAGAGGCCGGCGAAGCGCCGGGCGCGCTGCCGGTCCTTGGGCACGGCCGGATCGGCGAGGCCGAAGAAGTAGAAGAACAGATTGCTCTCGCCGTGATGCATCCAGTCGTAGTAGGCGTCGAACTCCCTGTGAATCTGCCCATACTCGGTCCACTGCCAGGTGATGCCATCCCAGATGGTGCGCGAGCGCAGATAGACCTCCTCTGAACCGCCCAGCGCGTAGAATAGCGGCATGTTCATGAACCCCTCATAGGGGTCGTCCGAGCCATCCATGCCAGGCCATTTATCGCGCCAGATCAGCGTGCCGTCGGCCCGCGTGTAGCGATCGGCAAACTCGATCGCCGCCTCATTGAGCACCGCGAAAATCTGGCGCTGCAACAGCGCCCATTTCGGCAGCGCCACCACCCTCGCCGCCGTGATGCGCGGCAGGTTCGAGATATCGGACATGGCTTACTCGTAGACCGTCTTGCCGGTCGAATGCTTGTTGACGAAGTCCCAGTTGAGATTGGCGCCGAGCCCCGCACCTTGGGGCACCGGCACACATCCATCGCTATCGATGGCGTCGAGATCGTCAGAATAGTCATCCGCGTGGATCTGGTGCTGCGACTTCCAGCCGGCGACCCTGGGGTTCACCAGTCCGAGCTCGTAGTAATTGGTGTTGCGGATGGCCGCCATGCAGTGCCGCGGTGCGTGGCCGGGAGCGTGGATCTCGACGTCCATGCCGAACCCTTCGGCGACATGGGCGAGCTTCATCACCCCGGTGATGCCGCCATCATAGTCGACATCGGCGCGGACGAAATCGGTGCCTTCCGCGATGAGATTGTCGACCCGCGGTTCGATGCCGCGGATGTGCTCACCCATCAGGATCGGCGTGTTGATGAATTGCCGCAGCCGCTTGTGCGCATAGGCCGAGATGCCGCCGTCCTTGTAGGGGTCCTCGTACCAGAAGTAGTTGGCCTCATCGCAGGCCTTGCCAACCTTGAGCGCGTCCCCCCAGTTCTCGTACTCGCAGCCGGGGTCGATCATCAAATCCATGCCGTCGCCTACGGCCTTGCGCGTGGCGAGCACCGCCGCCGCCTCGCGGGCGATCGAGCCGTGGCCCCAGCCGTGGATCTTGAACGCCGGGTAGCCCATCTCCCGACATTGGACGGCGAACTCGCCGAACGCCTCAGGGCGGTCGAGCCCACCGTTATCGTCGCCATGGAAGGTCGAGGCATAGGCGGGCAATCTCTTCCGATAGCCGCCGAGCAGCTCGCAGACCGGCGCCCCGTACGCCTTGCCGGCGATGTCCCACAGCGCGCAGTCGATCGGCCCCATGCCGAATTTGTCGTGCTTGCGCAGCGCGCGCTTCAAATCGTTCCAGATTTCTTCACGCTCGAGGGCGTTCTTGCCGATCAGGTATTGCGCCACCATCGCCACCTGGGCGTAGGAAACCCCGACACCGCCCGCATATTCGCCGGTAATGCCGGCCTCGGTCTCGATGGTCAGCACATAGTCCGTGAACTCGACCTCGCCGCCCTTAAGATAGACGTGGTTGAAACCGTTGTAGTCGCCCATCAGGTCGCGCCGCTTCCATTTGTACTGATGGACAGTTAGGCGTTTGATACGCAGGTCTTTCATGGTCTTGGCCTTGTTGCACGACGCCAGTCAGATGCGATCGCCGGAATCGGGATCGAACAAATTGATCGCCGCGGTATCGAGCGCGAGCGTCATGGCATCGCCGAGCTTGGGGCGGTCGCGCGATCCGAGCCGCGCCGTTAGCAACTGGCCGCCAACGCTGAGGATCACCATGGTGTCGGGCCCGGTTGGCTCGACGACGTCGACGGTGCCGCTGAGCGTCCCCTCGCCCGCTCCCGAATGGAATGACTCTGGTCGGATGCCAGCGACCACCTTTTTGCCGGCGTAGGCGTTGACGTCCTGCTCCAGTCCAGGCAGCGACAGCAATGCATCGCCGTGCCGCAGCCCTAGGGTCTCGCCGGAGCGCTCCAACGTGCCGCGCAGGAAGTTCATCGTTGGCGAGCCGATAAAGCCGGCGACGAACATATTGGCGGGTTTCTCATAGATGGTCTGCGGGTCGGCGATCTGCTGGATCACGCCGCTCTTCATCACGGCGACCTTGGTACCCAGCGTCATCGCTTCGATCTGGTCGTGCGTGACATAGACGATCGAGGTGCCGAGCCGGTCGTGCAGCCGTTTGATCTCAGTGCGCATCTCGACACGCAGCTTGGCGTCGAGGTTGCTGAGCGGCTCGTCGAACAGGAACAGGTCCGGATTACGAACGATGGCGCGGCCCATGGCGACGCGCTGGCGCTGGCCGCCGGAGAGCTGGCCGGGCTTGCGATCAAGCAGATGCTCGATCTGGAGTAGTTCTGCCGCCCTCTGGATCGCCGCTTCTCGCTCGGCGGTTGGCACTTTGCGCATTTCAAGGCCGAAGCCGATGTTCCGCCGAACCGCCATGGTCGGATAGAGCGCGTAGGACTGGAACACCATGGCGATGTTGCGGTCCTTGGGATGCACATCGTTGACGTTGCGCTCGCCGATGATGATATCGCCACCCGAGCTCGGCTCGAGTCCGGCGATGATCGACAGCAGCGTGGACTTGCCGCACCCCGATGGCCCGAGCAGCACAAGAAAGCCGCCGTCCTCCAGCTCTATGTCGATGTTGGTGAGCACCTCGACCGTGCCAAAGCTCTTGCGGACACCCTTGATCGATAGTGTTGCCATTGCCGCTAACCCTTGACTGCGCCGGCGGTGATACCGGCAACCATGACTCGCTGCACCAAAGCAAAGAGGACGATCACCGGCAGGATCGAGATGATGCCGCCGGCAGCGAGCATGCCCCACGGCAGCTGGAACTCGCCCACCATCAGCTGCAGCCCGACCGGCCAGGTCCGAGAGCCGGTACTCGAGGTGAGCATTAGAGCAAACAAATACTCGTTCCACGCCGCGATCGCGACGAAGACGCACGTAGCAACGAGCCCGTTTCGCGCGATAGGGATGACGATCCGGAACATCGCCCCGAGGCGGGTCGAGCCGTCGATGCGCGCCGCGCTTTCGAGTTCCTTGGGCGCCGCGTCGAAGAAGCCTTTCAGCATCCAGACGAACAACGGCAGCAGGAAACTCGTGTAGGCAACGGCGAGGCCGAGACTGGTGTCGAAGAGTCCGAGAGTCCGCATGACGATAAACAGCGGGATGATCATCAGCACCGCCGGAAACATGCGAACGACGAGGTAGCCCAGCATCAGCGACGTGCGGCCGGGGAAGTTGTACCGCGAGAAGGCATATGAGGCGATGGTGCCGGTAAAGAGGCAAATCGCCACCGTCATAGTGGTGGTGACGAGGCTGTTGATCACCAGCGCGGGGTACCCCGACTGGTTCCACAGTTTGATGTAACTTTCGAGCGTGAAGCGGGTCGGGAGATACACCATCGTGCGGGTGACGATGTCGTCATCGACCTTGAACGAGGTGAGCAGCATCCAGAGCAACGGCCCAACGCTGAGCAGCGCGAGGAAGATCAGCACCGCGTAGCTGAGGAGGTTCCAGATCAGGTTCGAGGATGAGCGGGTCTGTGCCATGGCGCTAGTCCTGGTTGACCTTGCTGAGCCGGATATAGGCCCAGGCGAATAGCATCAGCAGCAAGAACATCACCACCGACAGCGCGCCCGAGTAGCCAAAATTGAAATCTTGGTAGGCGTTCTGGAACGCATAGAGCGACAGCACCTGTGTCGAGCGCCCCGGACCGCCCTGAGTCAGGATCAGCAACAGGTCCGGCGAATTGACGAGACCGATGACGCGCAGGATCACCGCTGCAGCGATAATGGTGCGCAGCATGGGGAGGGTGATCAGCCGCAGCTGCGCGAACACTCCCGCGCCGTCGATTTCGGCGGCCTTGTAAAGGTCGCTCGGGATGCCCTTGAGCCCCGCCATGATCAGCAGGGTGAAGAACGGAAAGCTGTGCCACGCCTCGACGAAAATGGCCGTGGCCATCGCCGTGTTTGGGTCGGCGAACCAGGCCTTGTAGCCCTCGAGCAGGCGAATGTTGACAAGGATGTCGTTGACCACGCCGACGCGGCTATCGAGCATCAGCGCCCACATGTTGCCCGCCACTACGTTGGGCAGGAAGTAAGGCAAGAGGATCAGCACCGCCAGCACCTTGCTGCCTGGCAGGTTGCGATTCAGCGCCAGCGCGGCGACGAGGCCAACAAGGAACTCGATGAGGATCGAGAACGTCACCCACACTGCGGTATTGCGCAGCGATAGCCAGAAGATCGGGTCCGACAGCATTCGCGCATAGTGCTTGAAAGCGACGAACGCGCCGTTGCCAACCGGCCGGTTGAGCCGCATCTCGGTAAAGCTGAGCTGGAAGCCGTAGACGGTGGGAAAGAGGACAATCGCCGTGATCAGCAGCGCGCTCGGAAGCAGCAGCAGATACATCCAGTAGCGGGTCTCGGAGAGCTCGCCGAGTAGCCGCAACGGATTGATCGCGTCCCAGGTGGACCGCGGGGGTGGCAAGGCGGCGACGCTAGCGCGGCTCATCCGGCTCCTCGGGTAAGTCGATCGACACGAAGAGGAATGGTCGGGAGAATCCCGGCCATTCCACGTAGGATCGTCAGACGATCGCGGCAGCGAGCCCTGCTATGATCTGGTCGGCGGCGACCTCTGGGGTCGCCTGGCCGATCAGGATCTGCTGCAGCGCCGGGAGCACGGTGTTCTGTGCCCAGCCCGCCGCACCTGGGAAGCTCGGCTGCGGGATGCCGAAGCCCAGCGTGTCGGCCGCCGGCTTGTACATCGGATTGCCAACGATGCGCTGGTCAGCGGCCGCAACGGTCGAGGCCGGGAAGTAGCCGGTCTTGTCGAGGAAGGCGACCGCAGCGTCCGGCTCGCCCCAGAACTTGATCCATTCCCAGGCTGCGTCGGCGTCCTCTTGCTTGGTGATGGTGTTGTAGGAATAGGCGAGGCGTGCCACGCGGTTCACCGGACCGGCGGGAATGGCGAACGTGCCGAACTCGACGCCCGGCTTCAGCTTGGACGCAATGTCCTGGTAGGACCCGGTGTGATGCCAGATCATCGCGGTCTGCCCAGTCTGGAAGCCGGTGATGATCTGCTGGAAGCCGTCGTTCGCAGCGCTCGGCGGCACTGCGTGGTCCTTGACCAGGAGGCCCGCATACCAATCGAGGGCTTTGACGACGATGTCCCTCTCGAGGCCGATCGTGCCGTCCGGCTTCTTCACTGGCGAGCCGAAGGCCTCCATGACGTTGACGACAAAATTCTGGCCGCCGGGGCCACCCCGCAACCCGAAGCCGTAGCGGCCTTTGCTCGCGTCGGTCAGCTTGATCGCCGCATTGCGGAACTCGTCATAGGTGGTCGGGGGCGCGAGGCCGGCTTCGTCGAACCAGTCCTTGCGGTAGTAGCCCCAGTCGACGAACGTGAAGGCCGGCACTCCGTAGATCTTGCCGTCCTTGGTGATCGAGGCGAAGCGCTTGTCGTCGAAGTCCTTGCGGCGGTCCCAGGCCGCGACGCGGTCGGTCAGGTCGATGAGCGCGCCCATGGCGAGCAGATCCTCGAAGCGCTCGGAGGCGACCATGGTCACGTCCGGGCGCGCGTTGCCGACCACCGCTGCGGTGATCTTGGCCATGAACTCAGGGTTGGGGATGTTCTCGGGCGTTACCGCGACATCGGGATGCGCAGTCTTGAACAGATCCAGCACCGCAGTTAGGCCGGCCTGCTCGGACTGACTGGTGAACGTGTGCCAATAGTTGATACTGGCGGACTGCGCGAGCGCGTGCTGTGGCATGATCACCGAAGCCGCGAGCAGCCCACCACCCATTTTCAGAACCGAACGCCGGTCAAACCTGGTCTTCATGTCATCCTCCTGGTGATCACTCAATTGGCGCAAATTGATATTTCAGTGCCATGGTACAAGAGTTGCCTGCGGCGTCAACCGCTCCGTCACCTCGACCTTGGTCAGAGCCGTGGCATCGAGGGCCGCCCAGTCATAATGGTAGCCGACGCCCGGCTCGTCGCTGACCGTAAGGTTACCGTCGACGATGGCGAGCGGGCCCAGTTTGTCGAGGCCCTTGATCTGCTCCTCGTTCATGATCAGCTGCTCGTAATAGTCGTTGTTCGAGATAGCGGCGCAAATCTGCGCGTTCTCAAGCCCCATCCCGTGCACCTGCGCCCGCATGCCGTGGCTTTCGCTAAGATGCGCCACCTTCATTGAGCCGGTGAAGCCGCCCTTATAGAACGACGATACGCGGGTCATGTCGAGTGCCTTGGCCTCGATCCAGGTCGCCATGTTGCCATGCACGCCGTCCGAGGTTTCGGCGGCGAGGATCGGGATGTCAAGTTTTTCGCACAGCTTGGTATAGGCCCCGAGGTGGAACTCTCGCATCGGCTCCTCGTACCAGAGGAAGCCGAGGTCCTGGATCGCCTTGCCGAATTCGAGCGCGTTAACGTAGTCCCAGCCGGCCGAGCCGTCGAACATCAGATCGGCATCCGGACCGACCCATTGTCTGAGGTTGGTGCACAGTTCGATATCGCGCTTCACCTCACCGCCCCAGGCGTGCAGCTTGAACGCCTTGAAGCCCAGATCGCGGCTCATCTTGATGTAACGTTCATACTCGTCCATCGTCGGCCAGGTGACCGTGGAGGCATAAGCCGGCACGACCCGGTCGTCGCCACCGAGCAACTGGTAGATCGGCATTTTGGCGTGCTGCGATTTGATGTCCCAGCACATGACATCCAGTATGCCGAGCGCTCGCATATGGATCTCTTCGACGCGGTCGATCTCCCAGATCAGCCGCCACATACGCTCGGTCAGCAACGGGTTCTCGCCGATGAACTCATGATAGCGCCGGCGAACCAGGTCGACCACCGAATCGCCGCGGTTCATTTCGACGGCGCCAACGAGTCCGCTGTCGGTCTCCATGCGGATGACCGCCTTGCGGGGTTTCGACCCTCGCGGAATATCGCCGTGCGACCCCGGCAGGCCATCTCGCCAGATGAACTTCGGTCCCGGCTCGGTTTCGACCAACCAACTCGTGAACCCAGTGATCTTCATCGTTTCCTCCCGGCGTATTAGGTCGCTGCGCTCAGCCTTGTCTGCAGCCGAGAGGGCGGCGTCAGCATTGGCCCGCTTGCCCGTTGATATATTAATTGTCTTCAATAATATCTCAAGTCAAGCCAGTCGGTGGGCGATTCGCGCTGCAGGGCGGACCTCTGAATATCAGCAGACACGAAAACGACCGGAACGCTGGGTCTATCTGGGACGATCCTGAGATTTCCAAAGGCCGGGATGATATCCTAAGGTAGGGAGATTCCTCCAGACTCGACCGGTGAAGATGCCCGAATTCCGACAAGACAACGAAGGTTACCGACGCTTCCGCGAGGCGATGCAGGCCGGCACACTGGAAGCCGGCATGGTGGTGACCCAAAACGACCTCTGTGACCTACTCGGCCTGTCGCTATCGCCGCTGCGCGAGACGCTGGTGCTGCTGGAAGAGTTCGGGCTGGTCGAGATCAAGCCCCGCACGGGCATTCGGATCGTCTATCCTGAGGTGGCGTTCATTCGCGAGAACTACCAGTTCCGCATCATGATCGAGATCTATGCGCTGCGGAGCTTCGGCGACACCGTCACCGAAGAATGGCTGGCCAACATGCGGCAAAGCCACCAGGAGTGCCGCGTCAACTTAACCGATGGCGGCCCGTTCGAGGATGCCCAAATCCGGTTCATCGCGCTTGATGGGCGCATGCATCGCGAGATCGTCGAGGCGCTGGGTAACCGAGCCATCCTCGATACGCACGAGCGCCTGCAGGAAAACATCCGGATGGCCCAACGTGTGCACCGCCGGCCGGGGTTTCGCAGCGCCCTGCTGATGACGATCGACGAGCATCTGCGGGTGATAGAGCGGCTCGAGCAGCGGGATGTCAATGGGGCGGCCGAGATGCTGGAGGCGCACTTTCGTGCGTCCACCCACCGCACGTTCGCGGCCTAGTGCAGGTCCGCCGACGGCTCAGCGCAGCGACCCAGCCTCGTCTTGGTTGTAACCCGGCGCGGGGTCTCGACGCCGATCGGCTCGCCAACCCGTTGAAATCTCAGCGATGGGTGGGGTCACGAGACGGTGCCGCTTCACATCCTGTCGTAATCGAACCGATCCTGGCATGGGCGAATCTCCTTCGCCGCCATCGAATCAGCAATCCGACACCCTGGAAACCCCACGAGAGTCACACTTTAGAGCCGTTGGTATTAGTGACCGGTTTGGCCCAGTTCCATGGCAGGAGCTCGGCGAGGTGGCGACCAGGGTGCTGGGCGATGCGGGCGAGGACGTCGGCGAGCCAGGCCTGCGGGTCGATGTCGTTGAGCTTGGCGGTGACGATCAGGGAATACATGAAGGCGGCACGTTGGCCGCCGCGGTCGG
>JBDTLB010000112.1:0-14398 GCA_039934955.1 Devosia sp. | reverse complement strand
CCGCGATCGACGACGTGAACACCAGTCGCGGCTTATACGGCGACTTCATGCCCTCGAGCCGGATGGCCTCCAGCAGATAGCGCGTGCCATCGAGATTGATCCGGTAGCCCTTCTCAAAATCGGCCTCGGCCTCGCCCGACACGATCGCCGCCAGATGAAAGATGACGTCGGGACGCCTCGCCGCAAGCGTCGCGGCCATGCCCGGCGCACTGAGGTCGGCCGCGATCGTCTCGACCGCGCCGGAAAATTTCGGTGCTGTCGGCGCGATGATGTCGCTGAGCGTCAGCCGCTCGATCGGCTTGCCGCCGAGTTCGACGGTCTTGACCAAGGCATCCGTGAGTTTGCGCCCAACCATGCCGGCCGCGCCGATAATGAGAATATGCAACGATCCAACCCCTGCTATCGCCGCGGACCATACTCGGCAGCAAGCGACACGCAACCTTATTTGCTGAGCGCCGCGATAAACGGGTCGAGAACAGCCAGCCACCCATCAAACATCGAAGCGTCGGGGAGGTTGTGAGCCTTGAGAACCTCGCTTGCCTCGACGGACAACGCACGCGCCTGCTTGAGACGCGGTAAATCCTGTTGCGTCACCGCCGTGGCGAGCAACGTCGACACGATATAGAGGTGCAGGCGCTCCCAGGCGCCGATGTCCTGCTCGGGGGTGTTGACCTCGAGCGCCGCACTATAGGCCGCAACTGCTTTGTCGACAGTCTCCGGCTTTTGGTCGAACGTCACCGCGTCCGACCAGACATTTCCAAGCTTGGTCTGGAACTCTGCCCAGTCCAGCGGCGCCTGCGCGCGCGGCGTGAGCGCCACGGCCTGCGCCAGTAAATCGGCTGCCTCCGCAAGCGGCGCCGCATCCTTCGTCATCAACCCATAATCCCGTAGCGTCGACGCCAGATTGGCAGCGCTCGTCGACCACTGCACCGGAGTCTTCGTCTTGTCGTGCACGGTTAGCACTTCGCGGTACAAATCGGCAGCGACCCTGAGATCGTCGGGCGATTCCGCGAGCTTGCCGCGATCAGCGAGGAGCGACGCGCGCGTATGTTGCATCATGGCCCAATCCAGCGGGCTGTCGGCGCGGCTGCGAACTTGCAGCGCGCCCTCGAGCGAGGTCGCCGCAATGTTCAGGATATCGATGGCTTTGGTGCGCGCAGCCACGACCTCCGGCAGACTTTCGGCATCCATGTTGCCCGCCTTGATCGCCTCCTTCTGAACCTCCTCGACCGAGGCGTAGATGGCATCGGCGAGCCCCATCTGCGCGGCGGCACGATTGCTCTGCGTCGTTGCCCATTTCGCTGGCGCGTCCGTCGGGTTGAAGACTGTGAGCGCGGCATCCATCGCGGCGACCGCCTTCTCCAGCATCGGCACATCTTTGGTGCGGTTACCGATACTGTAGAGCACATTCCCCAGATTGTTCTGTGCCCCAGCCCAATCGTCCGGTGCTGCCGCCTGCGTCTGCACCGTGAGCGCCCGTTCGAACGAGGCGACGGAGGCGTGGAGCATCGACACATCGGTCATCCGCGCCCCGAGCGTCTGCTGCGCCTGCCCCAGCCGGTTCTCGAGCCTCCCCCAATCCTTGGGGTTGGTGTCCTTCGGCGCCAGCGCCAACGCCTCGTCATAGACGTTGAGCGCCGCCGTCAGCGCGTCATTGTCGGCGTTGTAGTAGCCGCGATCAGTTAGCGCATCGCCCTGACTGATCTTGAAGCCGAGCGCCTTGGCCTTGTCCCAGTCCTTCGCTGCGTCAAACGCCTTCCCATAGAGATCGGCGGCGTGCATTTGGTCGAAATTCAGCAGCGCCGTCGCAGCATTCGCCGCGTATGTGCCGGCAATATCGAGCATGTCCTGCCTGAGCCTGTCAGCCTCGGCCTGCTTGCTATGCAGCAGTGTGTCGGCGCGGCCCGATGCCTGATCGCGAAACTTCAGGGCCAGCGCGATAGCGCCTTCGGCTTCCGCGTCATCGGCGAGCTTGGAAAGTCGTTCCAGCTCTGGATCAGCTTTGACACTATCATCCTTCTGCGCTAGCAAATCCTTCAGCCGCTGCGCCCCCTGCGCCAGTTGCTCCTGCAGGTCGCCCCCCGCATCGGTGGTCTTGATACCAAGCGCATTGAGCATGCCGTACAGCGCATCGAGCGGCACCTTCTCCTGCCCGGCCAGCGACTCCACATATTTCTGCGTCTGCGCCGGCGTCGCCGCGATCGTCAGCAGCAGCTTGCGCCGCTCGGTCTTGATCGCTCGTTGATCGGCATCGGCGTCGTCCTCAGCCGGGGCATCGAAGCTCAGCACCCGCCGCAGGGACGAATTGGTCCAGGGCAGCTGTTTGGCCTTGGTCTTGAGATAGACCTCCTCAGTCACCATCGTCATCACGTCGCCGAACGAATAGCCGCCAGCGGCGAAATGCTTCAGCAGCGCCGCGGCATAGGGCGAATTCTCGCCCGGCGCCCCGTCGAGCGCCGGCTCGCCCGGCTCAGCGGCAAAACCGATGACCGTGCCGAGGCTGTCAGGATCGACCGCCTTGCTGGCGACCGGGGTCGGTCCGCGCACCGCCGCCAGCCCCTCGCTCCCGACCGGAACCGGCGCCAGATCACCCGGCAGCACGATCATCTGCCCGGCCGGAAACGGATCGGACCGGCAGGCGTCGAGCAGCACGATGGTCACCGGCACAATTCTGCTCAGCGCTTCCAGCATCGGCTGCACCGCGATCATACTGTCGCCGGCACTCTGCGGTGTGGTCAGGTCAGTGTCGGTCGGCGCGATAAAGTTCTCACCCTTGGCCTCGATGCCGTGGCCCGAATAATAGACCAGCGCGACGTCGGCGTCCTTCGCCTCGTCCTCGAAGCGGGCGATGGCCTCGCGCAATTCATCGCCATCGGCGTTGAGCACGCGATCGACCTCGAAGCCGAGATCGCCGAGCAGCCGGTCGATGTCGCGCGCGTCCTTGCTCGGATTGGTCAGCACCGGCAATTGCTCGTATTTGCTCTGCCCGATCACCAGCGCCACGCCATGCATGGGATGGTCCTGCGCGCCGGCCGCGACGGGCCAGGCGACAAGCACAGCAACGAGCGCCAACGCCCGGATCACGAGATGTCCGTCAGCGCCGCAAACGCGATTCTCGGCCAAATGCGCATGCAAACCCTCTATGCCCGGCCATTTCCCGCGCCAGCTAAGCCACCATAGCGGTGACACGATGACAAGAGAACGCCCGCGCCGTGGCAAATGCGGCAAAGGGGTTTGAGCCGCCCGGGCAATCGGCTAACAAGGGAGACTTGCCGGGCAACGCCCCGGGATGAGGGGCTCTTGGGTTTCATGCCGGACGTCGAAGGCCGTATCGCCGCGCTGCCGATCTGGTCTGGTCCGGTGACGCTCGCCCCGCTTTCCGGTGGCATTTCCAATCTGAGCTTCACCGCCAACGACCGCAGCGGCAAATACGTCGTCCGCATCACCCGTGATTTCCCGTTTCACCATGTCTTCCGCGACCGCGAGGTGATGTCGGCCCGCGCCGCCCACGCCGCCGGCTTTGCGCCCGAAGTGGTGCATGCCGAGCCCGGCCTGATGGTATCGCGCTTCATTGACAGCGAGGTGCTGACGGTCGACGGCGTGCGCAACGATATCCCGCGCATCGCCGAATTCCTGATCCGCTTCCATCGCGAGATGCCAGCAGGCATTTCCGGCCCCGGCTACATTTTCTGGGTGTTCCACACCAACCGCGACTATGTCCGGCAGCTGCGTGACGAAGCTCGCGCCACCGACGCCGACGCAACCCGCTGGCTCGCCATCAACGACGAACTCGAAGCGGCGCAATTGCCGTTGCCGATCCGCTTTGGCCATCACGATCTGCTGCCCGGCAATTGGCTAGACGACGGCAAACGCTTGTGGCTAATCGACTTCGAATATGCAGGCTTCGACACTGCGATGTTCGACCTCGCCAATCTCAGCTCGAATTCGAATTTTTCTGCCGCCCAATCACAAGCGCTGCTCGAGGCCTATTTCGGCGATGCGCCGTCAGAGGAGATGCTGCGCAGCCATGCCGCCATGGAAGCGGCATCCCTGTTGCGCGAGGCGCTGTGGTCGCTGGTCTCGGTGACCCATCTCGACGCCCCCGGCGTTGACTACGCCGCCTATGCCGCTGAAAATTTCGTCAAACTCGATGCTGCGCTCGCCGCCTATCACGCAAAATTCGGAGCCCGTTGATGACCCTCCCGTCGCACGCCCAAATGGTGGTGATCGGCGGCGGCATCATCGGCTGCTCGACCGCCTATCATCTGGCGAAAGACCACAAGGCCGACGTGGTGCTGCTCGAACAGGGCAAGCTCACCTCCGGGTCGACCTGGCACGCCGCCGGTCTCGTCGGCCAGCTCCGCTCGTCGGCCTCGATCACCCAGGTGCTGAAGCGCTCGGTCGAGCTCTATAAGACTCTCGAAGCCGAGACCGGCCTTGCCACCGGCTGGAAGATGACCGGCTGCCTCCGCCTCGCGACCACGCCAGACCGCTGGACCGAATACAAGCGGCTGGCGACGACCGCCAGGAGCTTCGGCATGGACATGGAGTTGGTCTCGCCCGACGAAGTCAAGCGCATGTGGCCGTTGATGAACACATCCGATCTGATCGGCGCCTCGTGGTTGCCGACCGATGGACAGGCGAGCCCGTCGGACATCACGCAATCGCTCGCCAAGGGCGCGCGCATGCACGGTGCAAAAATCCATGAGGGCGTGCGCGTCACCGGCTTCGAGATGGACGGTGACCGCATTACCGCCGTTGTCACGACCGACGGCACCATCGCCTGCGAGACCGTGATCAACTGCGGCGGGCAATGGGCCCGCGAGATCGGGGCAATGGCCGGCATCAATGTGCCGCTGCAGCCGGTCAAGCATCAGTACATCGTCACCGAGAAGGTTGATGGCCTGTCGCCCGACGCACCAACCCTGCGCGATCCCGATCGCCGCACCTACTTCAAGGAAGAGGTCGGCGGACTGGTGATGGGCGGCTATGAGCCCGACCCGATCTCGTGGACCACCGGCGACATCCCGCGGCCGTTCGAGTTCCAGCTTTTCGACGACGACTGGGAGCATTTCGAGCAGCATTTGACTGAGGCCATTGCCCGCGTCCCGGCGCTCGAGATCACTGGCGTCCGCCAGATGATCAACGGGCCCGAGAGCTTTACACCCGACGGCAATTTCATCCTCGGCGCCGCGCCCGAATGCTCCAACATGTATGTCGGCGCCGGCTTCAATGCCTTCGGCATCGCGTCGGGCGGCGGCGCCGGATGGGCGCTGGCTGAATGGGCGATGCGCGGCGAAGCGCCGCTCGACCTATGGGTCGTCGACATCCGCCGCTTCTCGGCGCTGCATCGCGACCGCGACTGGGTCAACGAACGCACGCTTGAAGCCTATGGCAAGCACTACACAATCGCCTTTCCGCATGAGGAATACGAGACCGGCCGCAACCGCATCGTCTCGCCACTCTACGATCGGCTGAAGACGCATGGTGCAGTGTTCGGGTCAAAGCTCGGCTGGGAGCGGCCCAACTGGTTCGCTCCAGCCGGCACTGCACCGCGCGATGTCTATTCGATGGGCCGCCAGAACTGGTTTGCCCCGGTCGGCGACGAGCACCGGCTGGTGCGTGAAAAAGTCGGCCTGTTCGATCAATCGTCCTTCGCTAAATACGAAGTCACCGGCAAAGACGCGGCCGCGTCACTGAACAGGATCGCCGCCAACAACATCGACAAGCCCGTGGGTCGGCTGACTTATACCCAGATGCTCAACACCCGTGGCGGCATCGAATGCGATCTCACCATCGCGCGATTGGCCGACGACAAATTCTACATCGTCACCGGCACCGGCTTCCGCACGCACGATCTGGCATGGATCGCCGAGCACATCCCCGCTGGCGCAGACGCAACGATCACCGACGTCACCGAGCAATACGGCACGCTGTCGCTGATGGGCCCGCGCGCGCGCGACATACTGGCGGCGGTCACCGGCGCCGAAATGTCGAACGCCGCATTCCCTTTTGGCCACGTTCGCATCCTGCCAATCGCCGGCCATGATGTCCGCGCCCTCCGCGTCACCTATGTCGGCGAACTCGGCTGGGAGCTGCACATTCCGCTCGCCGCCACCGGCGACGTGTTCGACGCCTTAATGCGGGCGGGAGCGCCGCACGGCATCAAGCCCGTCGGCTATCGCGCGCTGGAATCGCTGCGACTCGAAAAAGGCTACCGTGCCTGGGGCAGCGACATCACCGCTAACGACACGCCGTTTGAAGCCGGCCTCGGTTGGGCCGTGAAGCTCAAATCCGGCACACCCTTCATGGGTCGCGACGCATTGCTGGCGCTACAGGGCAAGCCGTTGAGAAAGCAGCTTGCTACCTTCACCACCGATCGCGAGGACGTCGTTTTACTCGGCCGCGAAACCATCCTCCGCAACGGCGAGTTCGCCGGCTATCTGACTTCCGGCGGCTTCGGATACACAGTTGGCAAGCCAATCGGTCTGGGCTATGTCCGCCACCCGGAACCGGCGACCGGCGACTACGAACTGGTCGTCGCCAATGAACGGGCCGCGGCGCGCATCCACTTCGGGCCGCTCTACGACCCGCAGAATCTAAGGGTGAAGGCGTGAAGATACTGGTTGCGGTCAAGCGCGTCGTCGACGCCAATTTCCGCGTGCGGGTGAAGGGCGACGGCACCGGCGTCGAGCTCGACAACGTCAAGATGTCGATGAACCCGTTCGACGAGATCGCCGTCGAGGAAGCTGTGCGGCTCAAGGAAGCCGGCACCGCCACCGAGATCGTCGTTGTCTCAATCGGCCCGGCCAAGGCCGAGGACACGCTGCGTCAAGCCCTCGCCATGGGCGTCGACCGCGCCATCCTCGTCGTGCATGACGGCAAGACGGAATCGCTGGGCGTCGCCAAGACCCTGGCGGCAATCGCGAAAAGCGAAACACCCGACCTGATCATCCTTGGCAAGCAAGCCATTGACGACGACGCCAACCAGACCGGCCAGATGCTCGCCGCTCTTCTCGGCTGCGGCCAGGGCACCTTCGCCAGCAAACTCGTCATCGGCGACGGCAAGGCCATTGTGACCCGCGAGGTCGACGGCGGCCTGCAGACCATCGAACTGGTCCTCCCCGCCGTGGTCACCGCCGACCTCCGCCTCAACACCCCGCGCTTCACCGCCCTGCCCAACATCATCAAGGCCCGCGCCAAGCCGTTGACCAGGACCAGTGCCGCAGAGCTCGGTGTCGATCTCGGTCTGCGGCTGAAAACGCTGAAGGTCGAGGAGCCGCCGGTGCGCGCAGCCGGAATCATCGTCGGCTCGGTCGCCGAACTCGTGCAGAAACTGCGCGCCGCCGAGGTGTTGCCATGACCACACTGCTGCTCGCCGATGGCGAAGCCACCGCCCATGCGCTCACCGCCGCGTTACAGCTCGGTGGCGAAGTTCACATCCTCGAAGTCCCGCCCAACGTGCTGGCCGAGCCGCTCGCCCATTTCATCACCACGCTCGACGGTTACGACGCGATCGTCGCGCCGGCCACATCGACAGGTAAGAACGTGCTGCCCCGCGTCGCGGCGCTACTCGACGTGATGCAGATCTCCGACATCATCGAAGTGGTCTCGCCCGACACTTTCAAGCGCCCGACCTACGCCGGCAACGCCATCGAGACCGTCCAGTCGACCGATGCCAAGAGCATCATCACCGTGCGCGCCTCGGCCTTCCCGCCGACCCCGCTCGACGGCATCAAGCGGATCGAGCTCGGCCCTTCGGATTCCAGCATGTCGCGCATCGTCTCCGAGGATGCGCCGAAATCTGCCGGCCCCGAACTCGGCTCCGCCAAAATCATCGTCTCGGGTGGCCGCGCCTTCGGTTCAAAAGATAAATTCAACGAGCTGCTGGTTCCGCTCGCTGCCAAACTCGATGCCGCCATCGGCGCCTCGCGCGCCGCGGTCGACGCCGGCTATGCGGCAAACGACCTGCAGGTCGGCCAGACCGGCAAGATCGTCGCGCCCGACTTGTACATCGCGGTCGGTATCTCAGGCGCCATCCAGCACCTCGCCGGCATGAAATCGAGCAAGGTCATCGTCGCCATCAACTCCGACCCGCAGTCGCCCATCTTCGCCGTCGCCGACTATGGTCTCGTCGGCGATTTATTCACGCTGCTGCCGGAACTAACCGCGGCGCTCTAGGCATCGACGCCATTGGCTTTCGCAACCTTGCGCATATGCGCCAGCCCACGTTTATACCCCGGCACATCAAAGTGCTCGAGCATCAGCGGCACATCGCGCCCAAGTTTGTCGATCTCGGTGAGATAGACGCCGTAGTCGAGATTGCCCTCGCCGGGCACGACCTCATCCAGGTGGAACGAGATGTTTCCCGGCCCACCCTTCATCACGATGTCTTTAGCGTGGCACGACACGATCCACGGGCCGAGCAGCGCAAACCCGTCGCGGATCATCTTCCCGCTGTTGAAGTAGAGCCGAGGCGAGATCACCATGTTGACGCATCGATATGCGCGCCGAATTGCGGCCGATCGATTGCCTTCAGCAGCTTCAGATAATTCTCCGGCGTGTCCGTCACCAGCCACGGCACCATCTCGAGCGAAAACTTTGTCCGCTTCGGCTTCACCGCATCGATGACGTAGCGCGCCGTATCGACCGCCCGCTGGAACCCGGCCTCGCTTTGATTGTCCGGATGCGGGCCGTAGTCGTAATTGTCGCTGAGCCGCCAGGGATCGCCCGCGTGCCCGACAGTGCCGTGAAAAGCGACGCAGGCCCGGGCGCCCATCTCGTCGGCGAGCGCCAGCTGGTGCACAGCGTGCTCGACATTGGCCTTCCGCGCCGTCTCATCATGCGTGATGAGGTTCTTCCACGCACCGGCCTCGGCAATGATAACATCGGCATCGGCCAGCGCCTTGACGATGGCCTTCACCTCGTCGCCGTTCTCGATCCGCACATTGGGCATGTAGGTGGCCCGATAGCCGAACGCCAAATGCTCGCGCGCATAAGCTTCGGGGTCGCCTGTATACTCTATCCCCGCTCCGCCCAGTCTCACTGCCATTCATTCCTCCAGGCTCTGCGCGAAGAGGGGAAGACTGGCGCTGAACTGTCAAGCCCGCCCCGGCGAGGGTCTATTCGATCCCCGCCATATCGACGGGTGCGGTCATCGAATCCCTGACGCCGCCGAGTGGCCGAATTATCTCCGATGCAATAAGAAAGGCGCATGTTCCGACTACTCTAAGGACTGACCATGCGCATCATCGATACGCACCTGCACCTGATCTACCTCAACAAATTCTCCTACCCCTGGCTCTCGCGCGTGCCGCCGCTTAACCGGCAATGGGACGCGCCGAGCTATTTCGCCGAGGCCGAAAAGCTCGGCATCGCGGCGGCGCTCCATATGGAGGTCGATGTGCCTGTGGCCGAAATGGAGGACGAGACCCGTTTTGTGCTCGGCCTCGATCCGCGCGTCGTCGGCGCCATCTCCAATGCCCGGCCCGAGCACATCGATTTTCCTGTCCACCTCGAGCGCATGCTGGCCGAACCACGCATCCGCGGCATTCGCCGCCTGCTGCAAGGCGACCCGGACGATCTTTCCGCCGGCGAGGTATTCCGCGGCAATCTGCGGCGGCTCGCGGCACCCGGTCTCGCCTTCGATATCTGCGTCCAGTCAACGCAATTGCCGATCGCCCGCGCTCTCGCGGCTGCCTGCCCCGATGTGCAGTTCGTCCTCGACCATTGCGGCAACCCGCTGATCGCTGGCGGCGACATCCCCGACTGGCGGCGCGACCTCAAGGCACTGGCAGAGATGCCCAATGTCACCGGCAAGATTTCCGGCATCGTCAACCACGCCAAGCCCGGCTGGACGCCGAACGATCTTCGCCCGGTGATCGAGCACATGATCGCAAGCTTCGGCTGGGACCGTGTGGTCTTCGGCTCCGACCGGCCGGTGCTCACCGTAAATGGGTCGTTGACCCAATGGGTCGAAGCACTGAAAACGATCGTGTCAGGCGTCAGCGCCGACGAACAGGCAAAACTTTTTCATCGCAACGCCGAGCGTGTCTATCGGCTGGGGGCATCATGAAACGTTACGGCAGACTAATCGGGTTGAAGCCCGAAGTGATCGTCGAATACAAGCGCATCCACGCCGACGTGTGGCCGCATGTGCTCGACCAGATCAAGCGCAGCAACATCGTCAACTACACGATCTTCCTGCGCGAACCCGAGAATCTGCTGTTCGCCTACTACGAATATGTCGGCACCGACCACGACGCCGACATGGCGGAGATGGCCAAGGACCCCAGAACGCAGGACTGGTGGAAGATCACTGACCCGCAACAGAGTCCTCTTCCAACCCGTGCCGAGGGCGAATGGTGGGCCTCGATGGAGGAAGTCTTCCATACGGATTAAGCAAGCGGTTGGCCGAGCAAGCCTTCTTATGCTCGTTCGGCCAGAGCGCAAAAAACAACTGCGGTTGGCCGAGCGAGCCTTCTTAGAATCGATCGGCCAGAGCAAGCCTCAAGCTTAAGTCGCTGAACCGACCTCGGCGCCCTGCGGGACCATCTCCTCAGGAATGTCGTCAAAGCTCGCATAATTCATATTGTAGAGTTTTGCGTAGAGCCCACCCAGCTTGATCAGCCGGTCGTGGTTGCCCTCTTCGACGAGTGTGCCGTTCTGCAGCACGAGGATACGGTCGGCGCCGCGGATTGTCGCCAGCCGGTGCGCAATGACGAGGCCGGTGCGGCCCTTGAGCAGCACCGCCAACGCCTTCTGGATCTGCTGCTCGGTGTAACTGTCGATCGACGCCGTCGCCTCGTCGAGAACCAGAATTTTGGCATCCGCCACCAGTGCCCGGGCGAAGCTGATCAGCTGCCGCTGGCCGAGCGAGAGATTGCCGCCGCGCTGCTCGAGCTTGGTATCGTAGCCATTGGGCAGCGCCATGATGAAATCGTGCGCGCCCACGGCCTGCGCCGCCCGCTCAACGTCGTCATAGCTCGCTTCGGTTTTGGCGTAGCGGATGTTCTCGATCACCGTGCCGGTGAACAGGAACGGCTCCTGCAGCACCATAGCGATCGAATGGCCTAGCGAATCCTGCGTCACGTCGCGGACATCATGCCCACCGACCAGCACCTGGCCCTCCCACACATCGTAGAAGCGGTGCACCAGCGCCATCGACGACGTCTTGCCCGAGCCCGTCGGCCCGATCAGCGCCACCGTCTCGCCCGGGTTCACCTTGAACGACACATCCTTCAGCACCGGCAGGCCCTGTCGATAGCCGAAGGTCACGTGCTTGAACTCGACCGACCCATCCATGCTGCGGTCGAGCGTCACGGCGTCTGGCTTGTCGGTTATATCGACCGGCACGTCGAGAACCTCCGAGATCCGCTGCCCCGACGCCATCGCGCGTTGCATCACCGAATATTGCATCGTCAGCGAACGGATCGGATCGAAGAAGCGCTGGATGTAGAACAGGAACGCCACCATCACACCGATATCGAGTGCATGGTTCAGCACCATCTGGCCACCCACGACGACCACCGTCGCCATCGAGATCCCGGTCAATGTGTCGACGATCGGCACCGTCACCTGTGCGTACCTGGCGGCCGTCAGATGGCTCCTGAGGTTGGCGTGAGCCTTTTCGTCATAGAGATCGAAGTTGACGCGCTGGCGGTTGAGGCTCTGCACTGTACGGACGCCGTGGATGCCCTCGGCCAGTGCGCCATTGGCAATCGAATTGGTCTCATGCGCCGTCATGAAGCTGCGCTTTGCCGGCGGCAACCAGAAGAAGCGGATGACCAGCAGCGTCGGCATGGTGGCTAGCGTCAGCAGGCCCAGCCGCACATCGAGGAACAACAGCGTGATGACGATGCCGACCAGCAGCACCATGTCGCCCACCGACATCACCGAAGTCTCGAGGAATTCCTGCATCGAGTTGACGTCGCCCTGCAGCCGCGACATCAGCCGGCCGACTTCGGTACGATCCATGAAGCTCAGCGACACACGCTGCAGCCGTGCCATCATCGCCCGGCGCATGTCGAACAGCACATGCTCGGCGACGCGACCGACCACCGATTCCTGCAGATAGCTCGCGCCGTAGTTGACGAGGATCACCGCGCCGAAGGCGACCGCGCACCAGGTCAGCACACTGCCGTCGGCGCCGTGGGCCATGCCGTTGTCGATCGCGAAGCGGATGATCAGCGGGATCGCAAGCTGCGTCAGCGTGAACACCAGCACCGACACGATCGAGAGCAGTATCTTGCTCTTATAGGGTCGCATGAACGACCAGATGCGGCGCGCGATGCGCGGGTCATAGGCCTTGCCGAAGACCTCCTCGTCTTCGCGATGCGAGCCAACGACCGCTTTCGACGGGCGCCGTCTGCGATCTTCCTCGTCGATTTCGACGTCGTCAGCGGGCGCCATGGCTATTCTCCCGCCATCAGCGGCGTATCTGAGTCAGGCCGCACTTGCAGATCATAGAGCGCCCGGTAACGTCCTCCCAGTGCCAGCAATTCGAGGTGCGAGCCGCGTTCGACGATCTGCCCATCCTCGATGAATAGGATCTGATCGGCATGCATCAGCGACGAAAGTCGGTGCGAGATAACGATGGTGACGCGCTCCTGGGCGTAGCGCCGCATCGCCACCCGGATCCGTTGCTCGGTCGCAGCGTCGATGGCGGCGGTTGAATCGTCGAACACCATCACCGCTGGCTTCAGCACCAGACTACGCGCGATCGTCAGCCGCTGCCGCTGGCCACCCGACAGCGACGCGCCGCGCTCCCCCACAATGGTTTCGTAACCGGACGGAAGACCTGTGACATAGTTGTGGAGCTGCGCCGACTCCGCCGCACGCTCGATCCGCCGTTCCTTCGCCCACGGGTTGCCGTAGGCAATGTTGTTCTCGATGGTCGTGGTGAAAAGAAACGAATCCTGCTGCACCACAGCAACCTGCCGGCGCAGAGAGTCGAGTGTCACCTCGGCGACGTTTTGCCCGTCGATTTTGATCGTGCCGCTGCCCACGTCATAGTAGCGCGGGATAAGATGCACGAGCGTCGACTTGCCACTGCCCGGTGGGCCGACAAAGGCGATGGTCTGGCCACGCTTCGCCGAAAAGCTCACATCCTTCAGGACGTCGCGCGTCGTACCCGGATAGCGGAAGCTGACATGGTCGAAGGTCAGCGTGCCCTCGGTGATCTTGATCTCGGGGGCCGCCGGTTTGTCTTTGACTGCCAGTTCCAGATCGAGCAATCCAAACAGCCGGATGCCGCAGGTCGACGCGCGGGCGAAGCTGTTGACCATCAGACCGAGCTGCCGCACCGGCATTTGCAGAATGGTCATGAAGGTGAGGAAGGCCGCCAGCGTGCCCACCGTGATCTCGCCATTCATCACCTTGTACCCACCCAGCCAGAGCACCAATCCCATGGCGAGGAAGAAGGAGAGGTTCATCATCGACGTGCTGGTAACGCGCAGCTGGACGCGCTCATGCGCCAACTCCAGCGCACTCAACGACGACGCGTCGAACTTGCCCAGCTCATGTTCCTGCGCCGCAAAGGCGCGGACGACCCGGATACCGCCAAGGTTCTCGTCCATCACCCGCGACATGATGGTCAGCCGGTCTTGCAGCTCGAGCCATGTCGCCCGCAGCTTCAACTGCACCACCGACGAGCGCCAGCCGACAAACGGCACGAAGGCGAGGCTCAGCAGTCCCAGCTGCCAATCGGTCGAGATCAGCAGGTAGGCGCCGACCCCGATCAGCACCGTGAGCAGCACCATGCGCACCAGCCCGGTGGCAAAGAACATCCGAACGCCATCGATATCGAGAATGCCCAGCGTGATGAGGTCGCCCGAGTGCACACGGTCGTGGAACGAGAAGCTGAGCTGCTGCAGCTTCTCGTAGCAGGCGAGCCGCAGCTCATACGCCGCGTGATGACCGACGCTCTCGCTGAAATAATTCTGCAGCAGCGTGAAAATACCGCGCGCGATCGACAGCCCGAGCAGCATCATGGCTGTCGACCACAGCGCCTGCTCGGCTGCCGCGCCGGCCGCGCTATCGCCGAGGATGCTGTGCGCCTGGTCGACCGCATGTCCGAGCAGGCGCGGGATCAGCAACTGCAGGGTCGCCGCGATAAAGGTCGAGACGATACAGATCGCCACCTGCCACGGATGGCGCAGATTGAGCCGCACGATACGCCAGAGCGTACCTACGCCCTTCCCCCAGCTCGCCTTGGCGACATGGGAAAATGCATTGGCGCGCCGCTTGGCGCTGGCCCTGGCCGTGCTCACGGGAATAGTCCAGAATTGTTGGTTGCCCGCGACTGAACGGGCCAAGGCGGGGCGGCGAAACCGCCCGAGTCACTAAAATGTTAGGCTACCAGCTATCCGATTTCAACGGGAAATCGGGAGGCCCACCC
>JBDTLB010000111.1:0-11618 GCA_039934955.1 Devosia sp. | reverse complement strand
GTCATTCCGGTGATGACCCAGCACTACGCCATGCTGCAGCGCAATCTGCTCTACACAGGCGTAACCCGCGGCAAGCGCTTGGTGGTGCTCGTCGGCCAGAAAAAGGCGATCGCCATCGCCGTCAAGAATACCGCTGGCCGGCGCAGATGGTCAAAGCTCAGGATATGGCTTGCGGCACGATAAAGGTGCCGGTATCGTTCCCGGGGTGATAGGAGCTTGCTGAGACGAGGGGATGCGGAGGCTGAACCGTCCACCGACGATTGTTGATATCGCGCGACTTGCCGGGGTGTCGAAGAGCACCGTCGCGCGAGCGATAGCGGGCAATTATGACATCAGCGAAGAGACGCGCGATGCCATCCTCAAAGTGGCGCAGGCGGCTGGTTATGAGCGGAACCGGCTCGCGGTTGGGATGCGGTCCGGACGTTCCGGACTGCTCGGCTTGGTGATCCCCGATATTGCCAACCCGTTCTGGGCGGAAGTCGCGCGCGGTGCGCAAGATCGCGCCCTTGAGCTCGGCTCGTCGCTGATGGTCTTCTCGTCGGACTGGGACCACGACATCGAGGCCCGGCATTTGCGGACGCTGC
This sequence comes from Devosia sp., assembly GCA_039934955.1. Taxonomy (GTDB): domain Bacteria; phylum Pseudomonadota; class Alphaproteobacteria; order Rhizobiales; family Devosiaceae; genus Devosia_A. Next base: position 11,034 of record JBDTLB010000111.1, on the reverse strand, counting down.
GGCAAGCCAGGGTCGACGGCGCAATCGTCAATCCGGTCGCCGACAGTTTCGACGATCTGCACCGCTTCGGCCTGCCCTTCGTCCTTATCGGCTCGAGTGCTGAGCGCTTTCCCGAGACCTCGAGTGTTGGCTCGGATATCGCCCAGGCAGTCCGGCTTGGCCTCGATCATCTGGTGTCAAGGGGCCATTTGCGCCCCTGGCTGATGCTAGGGCCGCGCTGGCGCATCGCCCGGGCGCGCTTCCTCAGAACCGTCCATGACCACTGCCTCGAGCGCGATTTCGACCCGGCGAGCCTGAGCACCGAAGAGGGCGAGTACACGGTCGAAGGCGGCTTTGCCGCCATGCAGCGGATCCTCGCCACCGATGGCGCGCCGCATATTGCCGTGTTTGCGGCCAATGATCTGATGGCGCTCGGCGCCATGATGGCGGTGCGCGAGGCCGGGCGGCGATGCCCAGATGACGTCTCGATCCTCGGCTTCGACGGAGTGCCGGCGGGCGCCTTTGCCTGGCCGGGGTTGACCACTATCGAAAAGCCTGCGCGGGCCTTGGGCCATCGCGCTATCGATTGCCTTTTCGACGAGATAGCGGGCCGCGCCGACCATGTCCGAATCTACCTCCCATCGCGACTGGTCGAGCGCGGCTCGCTAGCCGATTTTGGAGATGGTCAAAATATGGCCGCTGCGACGTCAAAAATGACGCTTAGTGAGGCATGAAATGGCGCTGACGGGCGGGACCTCGGCAGCCATTTCCGGGAACGTTACCGGGAATGTGTCTCGCCGCGATCGGATGGCGAGTGGCTGGCGGCGTTGGTGGCCGTATTACGCCATGATGTCGCCGGGCCTTATCTTCTTCGTGATCTGGCACTACGTGCCGATCTGGCAGGCCCAGATGGCTTTCGAGCAGGTCCGCATTATCCCGCCCAACATCTGGGTCGGCCTGAAGAATTTCCAGATCCTGTTCTCCTCGCCGATCTTCTACCAGGTCGTACTTAACACCCTGATCATCTCCGGTATGAAGATGATCTTCGTCTTCCCAGTCCCGATCGGCGTCGCCTTGCTGCTCAATGAGGTGCGCTCCGGCCCCCTGCGTCAATCGATCCAGTCGGCAATCTACCTGCCGCACTTCTTGAGCTGGGTGGTCATCGCCGGCGTCTTCATCGCCCTGCTGTCGCCAAGCGACGGTGCCGTCAACCAGGTCACGCAATGGTTTGGCTTCGGCCCGGTCAGCTACATGACCAACACCAACACCATCCGCTGGGTACTGGTGCTTTCGGAGAACTGGCGGTCTGCTGGCTGGGACAGCCTACTCTACCTCGCCGCCATCATCGCCATCGATCCGGCGCTCTACGATGCCGCCGAACTCGACGGCGCCAATCGTTGGCACAAGATTCGCGACATCACCATTCCGGGCATCGCGCCGACCATCGCCACGCTCTTCATCCTCAACATGGGTCTGTTTCTGTCTGCCGGCATCGACCAGGTCATCAACCTCCAGAACGACGTCAATTCGTCGACCATCGATATCATCGACACTTACGTCTATCGCATCGGCCTGCTCACCGGCGAATACGCGCTCGCGACCGCCGCGGGCCTTGCCAAGGGCATCCTCGGTATGGGCCTTGTCCTCATTGCGCATTTCGTCAGCAAGCGGCTGACAGGACGGGGGCTCTGGTAATGGCCGATCCCCAAATGCGGCGGACCCCGCTCGAGCGCGTTGAATACGCCATCATCATCTCGACCCTGCTGCTGCTCGTCGTCTTCACTGTGCAGCCGCTACTCAATCTCTTGGCGCTGTCGCTGTCCGACCCCAGCAAGGTTGCCGGCTTTTCCGGCTTGTCGATCTGGCCCGACGGCTTTTCGCCCGACGTCTGGCTGCTGCTGCTGCAGCACCCCAACGTGCAGCGTGGCATCTTCAATTCGGTCTTCATGACCGCCGCCAGCGTCGTCCTGGGCACGCTCGGCACGGCGCTGATGGCCTGGGGCATGTCGCGGCCCGGCCTGCCGCTGCGCCGAACGATCTTCATCTTCGTGCTGGTGACGATCGTCTTCGAGCCCGGCATCATCCCCGACTACTTCCTGATGAAGCAGATGGGCCTTCTCAACTCATATTGGTCGGTGATCCTCTTCAAGGTGGTCAACGCTTGGTACCTCATCATTCTGGTACGCTTCTTCGAGGAGATCCCCGCGGAGCTGCTCGAATCCGCCGAGCTCGACGGTGCCAATCCGTTCCAGATCTTCTGGACTATCGTTCTGCCCCTGGCTCGTCCGGCGGTGGCGACCATCTCGTTGTTCTACCTCGTCTTTCACTGGAACGAGTTCTTCCATCCGATGATCTACCTCAGCGACCAGAGCAAATGGCCACTGCAGGTGGTGCTGCGGCAGTTCGTCATCGGCGGCGACAAGGTCGCCATCGTCGGCGCCCAGGAGGCGAACAACAACATCGGCATCGCCCAGATCGACATCCGGGCGCTCAAGGCAGGTATGATCCTTATCACTATCGTGCCGATCCTAGCCGTCTACCCGCTGATCCTCAAATTCTTCACCAAGGGCACCATGACGGGCGCGCTCAAGGGATGATCGCGGACAGCCACAACCGACAATCAGACAAACAAGCATAACAGGAGGAAACCTCATGCTTCGTAGAACGCTTTTGATGACCACGGCCGCACTGGCACTGAGTGCCGCGCTGGCGGCTCCCGCAATCGCCGATCCGGTCCCACTCAGGATCGTGTCTAAGGATTTACTCACCACCAATCCTGACGACGTCAAGGAGATCGCCGCAATCCAGGCGGCGCTCAAGGCCGCCGGGACTGACCTCGATCTGCAGATCGTTGATATGCCATCATCCGGCTACGCCGACGCGCTAGGGGTGAAACTGCTCAGCGGCGACATCCCCGACATCATCTACTTCCAGGGCGGCGACAAGAAGATGGCCGACCAGGGCATTCTCGAGGATCTGACGCCCTGGATCGACAAAGAACCGAACCTCAAGGCGGCGCTGTGGCCGCACAACGTCGAGCGGTTGAAGCACTATCCGTATCTGCTCTACATCTATCCGCCGCGCGCCCCGCAGCCGGTGATGCGCAAGGACTGGCTCGACAAGCTCGGCCTGCCATTGCCGCAGACGGTCGACGACTATGAGAAACTGTTCAAGGCAATCCACGAAGCCGATCTCGACGGCGACGGCAAGACCGGCGACACGCTGGGCCTCACCGGCTACCAGAACACCTCCGAACTCGACTCAATCTTCAATCAGGCGTTCGGCGTTACCGCTACCTGGATGAAGGACGGCTCGGGTGCCTGGGTCAACTCGCGCATCACCGACCAGGAGAAGGCCAAGATCGCCTATTACGCCAAGCTGGCAGGCGAGGGGCTGTTCGACAAGGAATATGTCACCAACACCTACGATGTGAAGGAAGACAAATTCTACACCGGCAAGGCGGGCGTGATCTTCGGTTCGTCGCCCGAAGTTATCGACATCTATGGCGGCAAGATGCGTACGGCTCATCCGGGCGAAGACATCTCGCTGATCCTGCTGCCGCTTCCCAAAGGCCCCGGCGGCCAAGGCCTGGCAGCCGTCGACGTCAGCAAGGAGTCGCGCGGCTTTGCCATCGCGTCGACCTCGGCCCACAAGGAAGAAGCTGCCAAGCTGCTCGACTTCATGGCATCCAAGGCCGGTCAGGACATCGACCGCATGGGCTTTGAAGGCGAGGAGTACACCAAGGATGCGAGCGGCAAGGTGACCTTCACCGACAAGATTGCGACCTGGTATGCCCGCTTCTTCAATGCCGCCAACTGGACGCCGCCGACGCCGACCCTGAGCCCCACCGCCCAGCAAGCGCTCGACACGATCAGCAAGAACTTCGTCGCCGACAACGCCTTCGTCTGGCCGTCGGACTACGCGGCCGACCTCGACGCGACCGAAAAAGTCTATCGCTCGTGGGTAGCCAAGTTCATCACCGGCGAGGCAACACTCGACCAGTGGCCGCAATTCGTCAGCGAGTACAATTCGGCTGGCGGCCAACACATGGCAGACTATGCAAGGACCGTGCTCAAATGACCGATGACGACCGCGGACGCGCCTTTGCTGGGCGTGTCCGTGCCCTAGTCTACGGCGTCGCGTTCGGCGATGCCCTTGGTGCCCCGGTCGAGAAACTCTCGGCCGGGGAGATCCGGGCACGCTATGGCCGTGTCAATTCGTTGGCCACCACATGGCATCGCACGAGCGGGTCGGAAGCGGCGCGCGGCGGCCGCGTCCGCGGCAACGGAATCGTCACCGACGACACGTTGATGATGCTGAGCCTGATGCAAGTCTACGCCGAAACGCACCGGCACCTCGACGCCTGGGACATGGCCGACGGCTTCGTCCGGCAAATTGCGTGGACGCCGCGTTTCGTGCCCGAGCTGCAGCGCGAAACGTTGCTTATTGAAAGATTATTCTACCCGGAAAAGTGGATTTACCAGCGCTTGCAGCTTGCAGGCGCCGAGCCGCGGCAGGGCGGTATTGGCAACATGGTCAATTGTGGGGCAGCGATGTACATCGCGCCGATTGGGGTGGTGAATGCGTGCGATCCGCAGGGCGCCTACGGCGAGGCTATCGCCTTCGCTGCCGGTCACCAGCAAAGCTACGGACTCGAGGCCGCTGGGGCGATGGCGGCGGCGGTTGCCGCCGCTTTCATTCCAGGCGTCACGATCGACAACATCGTCGACACCGTCATCGGCCTCAGCAAGGACGGCACGCGCGCAGCGATTATCCGGATCGCCGAGGTGGCGCGAGCCGAAAAGCGAAAAGGCAGCGGCCATCTGGCGGTGACCGAAGCGTTCCACGCGGCCATTCGCGACTTCTCGCCGATGGGCGACGATGTCACCCATTCGGCGGAAAAAGCGGGGCGCGTCACCGACGCATATCAGCCGTCGCGGCTGCACAGCATAGAGGAGCTGCCGCTGGCGCTTGGCTTTGCGCTGGTCAACGACGGCCAGTTCCGAAGCACTGTGGAAGACGGCATCAATTCAGGCCGCGATACCGATTCGATTGGTGTAATGGCCGGGGCGATCCTCGGCGCGTTGCACGGCGAGGCGGTGATAGACACCGGCGATCTGGGCGTGCTCGACGGCGCCAACCGGCTGCATTTGCTCGATGAGGCCGATCGTTTCGCCACGGTAGCCGCCGGCATTCTCGGCGCCGACGCGCTCGCCGCTACCGAGCGGCAGGCTCGGCGCGATGCTCTTTTGTCCGATCGCGCGGCTCCCAGCCGCGCCGCAGAGTGAACCATGCTGACCACCAGAAAGATCCTCGAGAAGATCTACGCCGGCATCATCGCCAAGGCCATCGGCGTGCGCCTCGGCGCCCCGGTCGAGCCGACGATCTGGAGTTATGAGCGCATTCGCGACACCTATGGCGAGGTTACGGGCTATCTGCGCGACTTCAAGAATTTCGCCGCTGACGACGACACGAACGGGCCGGTCTATTTCATCCGCGCACTCCGCGACTACGGTCTCGATGCGACCGCCGAGGATGTCGGCCGAACCTGGCTCAACTACGCCGCCGAAGAACACGGCATGTATTGGTGGGGCGGCTTCGGAATATCGACCGAGCACACCGCCTATCTGAATTTGCGGGCTGGCGTTCCGGCGCCGCTTTCTGGCTCGATCGCCCAGAATGGCACGACTGTAGCCGAGCAGATCGGCGGCCAGATCTTCATCGACAGCTGGGGCTGGGTGAATCCGGGTAATCCGGCGCGCGCCGCGAAAATGTCAGCGATGGCAGCCAGCGTCGCCCATGATGGCGATGGGCTCAACGGCGCCCGCTTCTGCGCCGCCGCGATTGCCCAGGCGTGCGTTGCGACCTCGATCGACGAGATCGTCACGACCGGTCTGGCGCAGATCGATCCGACCTCGACGTATGCCGCCGTGGCGCGCGCGGTGATCGATTTCTATCGTGCTCAGCCCGACGATTGGCGCGCCTGCCGGGACATGCTCGGCGCGAAATGGGGCTATGATCGCTATCCGGGCGTCTGCCACATCATCCCCAATGCCGGCGTGACCGTGATGGCGATCCTCTACGGCGGCGGCGACCTGCCGCGCACCGCCGAGATCGCCACGATGGCAGGGTGGGATACCGACTGCAATGCCGGCAATGCAGCGGCGATCATCGGCACTTTCCAAGGCGTGCAGCCCAGCTGGGACAAATACCGCAAGCCGATCAATGACGCGTTCGTCGCCTCGGGCGTGCTCGGCACCGTCAACGTCCTCGATATCCCGAGCTTTGCGCGCGAACTGACGGTGTTGGCGCAGCGGCTCAATGGCGACACGCCGTCGCCGCTCTGGGCCGAGGATTTCGAGCGCCGCGGCGTGCGGTTCGATTTCGATTTGCCTGGCGCCACGCATGGCTTCCGCGCCGAAGGAGCAAACCAGATCGAACTCAAGGGCTCGTTGGCGGAGCCGGGACCGAATTCGTCCGGCAGTCTAGAGATCTTGCTCGACCGACTGGAACGCGGGCAGGGTGGTCGGGTGTTCTGGAAGCCCTTCTACCGGCGCAACGATTTCGACGACGAGCGCTACCGCCCGATGTTCACCCCCCTCGCCGACGATGGGCAGGTGGTGAAGTTCAAGCTGAAGCTCGATCCGTGGAACGGCGACGGCAATCTGCGCGTCGCGCCTTACGTGCGGCGGACCATGAGCGGGCGCATCGAGGAAACGGGTGCATGGCATGTGCCAGCGTCCGACAATTGGCAGTCGTACGAATTCACGATCCCCGATGGGGACGGCGAGGCGGTCGACGAGATCGGCGTTCTGGTCGAGTATTTCGGGCGGCTGAAATTCCTTGGCCGGCTGTTTCTTAGTCAGTTCTCGGTGAGCGGGCCGGGCAAGGTCGTCATCAATCCCAAGATCGAGAAGCAGGAATGGGGGGGCATCACGCGCTTCACCTGGAACCGCGGCCACTGGTCGCTGCAGGGTGGTGTGATCCACGCGCATTCGCCGCGCGACGCCGATGCTTGGACCGGCAATGCCTATCTACGCGATGTTGCGGTGCGAGCAAGTCTCACGCCGCTCTCCGGCCGCTCGCATCTGATCACCGGGCGTGCCCAGGGGACGTCGCGGTTCTATGCGGCAGGTTTCGAGGGCGATGAGGTCGTTATCGTCAAGGAGGATCATGGCTCAGCCGTACTGGCCCACGCCCCGTTCCGGCCCGTGGCCGGCCAAGTCTACCAGCTCGAGCTGCGCATCATCGGCAATTGCCTGGAATTGTGGGTCGATGGTCGGAAGATGCTGTCGGCGACCGACGCGAGCTTCCGCTATGGCATGGTCGGCTTGCGGATGGCTTCGGGCGGGCGGATGAGCGTTGCGCACCTCGAGATCGAGGATTTTGCGTGAGCGCGGACCCCATCCGCTTCGATCAATCGGCCACTGGGCCGCTGGCCGGCATTCGCGTCGTCGATCTGTCGCGGCTGGTTGCCGGCAATATGTTGAGCTTGCAGCTTGGCGACATGGGCGCCGACGTGATCAAGGTCGAGCCCCCGCTCGGCGATCCGCTGCGCGAGTGGCAGGAAGACGGCCATTCGCTGTTCTGGCAGGTTTACGGGCGCAACAAGCGCTCGCTGGTGCTCAATCTGCGCGAGGCCGGCGACCTGGCGGCACTGCGCAAGATCCTCGCTACCGCCGACGTCTTCATAGAGAACTTCCGTCCAGGCACGCTCGAGGAGATGGGGTTGGCCCCCGCCGGCCTGCTAGCCGCCAATTCACGCCTGATCATCGTCCGCGTCTCGGGGTTCGGCCAGACCGGCCCTTATGCCGAATTGCCCGGCTTCGGCACCATCGTCGAGGCAATGAGCGGCTTTGCCCATAGGACCGGCTTCCCCGATCGCGAACCGGTGCTGCCGCCACTGGCGCTCGCCGATATGGTCGCCGGTCTCTATGGCGCCACCGCCGTGCTCACCGCTCTCTACGCACGCCAGCGAGGTACTACGGCCGGGCAGGTGATCGACCTGTCGTTACTCGAGCCGATGGTGTCGGTGCTGGGGCCGGAAGCGGCGATTTACCGCGTCACTGGTCGCGTTAAGGAGCGCACTGGCAGCGGCTCCAACACTACCTCGCCACGCAACGTGTACCAATGCCGCGACGGCAAATATGCGGCGCTTTCGGGGTCGACGCCGCAGGTGGCGCGTCGGGTGTTTGAGATCATCGGCCATCCAGAGATGAATGCAGATCCGCGCTTTGCGGACAACTCGGCTCGCGTTCGCAATCGCGCCTTGGTCGACGCAGCCGTCGGCAACTGGTTCGCCCACTACGATCGAGACGAGGCGCTGCGCATCATGCGGGCGTCCGGCGCGACCGTCGGCCCGGTCTATTCGGCGGCCGACGCTGCCGACGATCCGCACTTCAATCAGCGTGGCGTCGTCGTCGATGTAGAAGACGAAACGTTCGGGAGCCTGCCGATGCACAACATTGTGCCGAGGCTCTCCGCGACGCCGGGCGTCTGGCGCCGGCCGGCGCCGACCTTGGGCCAGCACAGTGCCGAAATCCTCGGCGAGTACGGGATAGTGCGCTGATGTACCGATCCATGCTGTATGTGCCAGCGCATTCCGAGCGGTTCCTCGCCAAAGCGCATGAGCGCGGCGCCGACGCCATCATCCTAGATCTCGAAGACTCGGTTCCCGAGGTAGACAAAGAGGGCGCGCGCGCGTTGCTTCCCGCCAGTGTGCGGCGGGCCGGCCAGGCCGGCGCTGCGATACTAGTCCGCATCAATTCTGGTCCGCGGGCGGTGGATGATGCGAAGGCTGCGGTCGCAGCGGGCACGACTGCGATCGTCGTTGCCAAGGCCGATCCTCTTGTGCTTGCGGCGCTTGCGTTCCTGGGCGTGCCGCTCGTCGGCTTACTCGAGGATCCTGCGGCCATTCTAGACGCGCGGCTTTGTGCGACCCTGCCCGGCGTGATGGGCCTGATGGTGGGCGGCGAGGATCTGGCGTTGGCGCTCGGAGCAACCCCCGATCCAGAGGTTCTTCGTACGCCGAAACTGCTCGTACACTATGCGGCCAAGGCAGAGGGCAAGTTCTCCTTCGGTATGCTGCGCTCGATTGCGGACTATTCGGACATCGAGGCCCTAAAGACGGCGGCGATCGAGGCGCACGCACATGGCTTCGATGGCTCCAGTTGCGTTCATCCCGCAGTAGTGCCGATACTCAATGCCGCATTCACCCCTTCCGCGGACGAGATTGCCTGGGCCAATAGTATAGTGGAAGTAGCGAGCACTACGAGCGGCGCCTTCGCTCTCAATGGCCGGATGGTCGACCGGCCCGTCGTTGATCGCGCCCAGGCCATTTTGCGTCAGGCGCGATGATGTGAGTGCGGTGCAACGTCAATAGGCCTGGTGGAGGGCTTTTTCGATGCGGTCGCGGGCGCTCTATAATGCCCAACTGCAGAAGCAGAATTGAAATGCCGACCATGCGTTTGTTAGACGAGGCGCTCTATGGCTTCGTCGCAACACTGCCACTATTGATGCAGGCCGATACGTCGAGCTGTAGCGACGTATTGGCTGTACGACGATTTTTCGCTTGCGGTCTGACCGACGCAGCTCTCGGGCACAACGCATCTTTGATCCTATGATTTACAGTCTCGATGTTGGCGCCCTCGGCGCCTATTTCCAAATCATCTTCATCAATATCGTGCTCTCGGGTGACAATGTCGTCGTGATTGGCATGGCCGCCGCGACGCTTCCTCCCGAGTTGCGGGCGAAAGCTATCATGGTGGGCATCGGGCTCGCCACGGGCGTACGGATCCTCTTTGCGGTTGTCGCGACGCAGTTGCTAGCCTTTACCGGCTTACGCATTGCAGGAGGGCTGCTGCTGCTCTGGGTATGCTGGAAGATGTTTGAGGAGCTTCGCCAGCACAGGGTCTTGTCCGATAACGATCCCGCCCACGGCCCTGTGCGGGTGAAGACCCTTAAGCAGGCCATTTTCCAGATCGTCGTTGCCGATGTGTCGATGTCTCTCGACAATGTACTAGCAGTAGCGGGCGCCGCGCGACAAAATATTGCTGCGCTGGTGTTCGGACTGGTCCTCTCTGTCGTGATCATGGGCTTTGCTGCGACACTCGTTGCTCGGCTGCTTAGCCGATATCGCTGGGTCGCATGGATCGGTCTGCTGATCATTGCCTACGTAGCATTGATGATGCTCTATGAAGGCTCTGATCAAATCGTTCGACCAATCGTCGAACACTCCGCGCGCGTTTAACCCCCACAGGCCGTATGCTATCCACGCATATGCAGACGACATTGTGGTGAGTAGTCACCTGTCCCATTGCGGGCACCAATCTGTCGAGCGAATGCCCCGAGGACTGCGATGAGCGATGATAGCGCAACGGTCGGCCTTGAGCTGCGCTCGCTGCTGAAGAGCAGTGGCGAGTTGGAACTGTCGCTGGTCGAGATTGCATATCCAGCTCCGGGTCCCGATGAGGTCCTGGTTCGCGTCGAAGGTTCGCCCATAAATCCCTCGGACCTCGGGCGCCTGTTTGGTCCAGCGAACCTTTCGACGGCCACATTGCAAGGGTCTGCAAACAGGCCGGTGTTGACTGCCCAGGTTGCGCAAGCCGGGTTGCGGTCGGCGATTAGCCGTGTTGATCAATCCCTCACCGTCGGCAACGAAGGCGCCGGCGTCGTGGTCAAGGCTGGGTCTTCGAGTCTGGCGCAATCGCTCCTCGGCAGAATTGTCGCGACCGTCAGTGGCGGCATGTACACGCAATACCGCATGCTTAAGTCCGCGGATTGCCTTGTGCTCCCGGAGGGCACGGCCGCGATGGATGGGGCATCCTCCTTCATCAATCCTTTGACGGCCCTCGGGATGGTCGAGACGATGCGTCGGGAGGGGCACACGGCCCTCGTCCACACCGCCGCGGCATCAAACCTTGGACAGATGCTCAACAGGATTTGCGTCAATGACGGGATCGATCTCGTCAACATTGTGCGCTCCGCGGAGCAACAGGATTTGTTACGGGGGCTTGGCGCGAAATACGTCTGCAATTCCGAGTTGCCAAACTTCGT
>JBDTLB010000110.1:0-16029 GCA_039934955.1 Devosia sp. | reverse complement strand
CCGCTCACCATCCATGTGCCGTTGCGCGACGTGCCGGGCTTGATCACGCCAAAACTCATTCGCGATACCGTGCTGATCGTCGAACATGATCTGCGCACTCGCTTCGGCATTGCTGAGCCGAAGATCGCCGTCACGGGGCTGAACCCGCATGCCGGCGAGAGTGGTAGCATCGGCACCGAGGACCGTGACATCATCCTGCCAGCGGTGCTGGACCTGCAGCACAATGGTTCGCTCGTCGAGGGGCCGATCTCGGCCGATACGATTTTTCATCTGCCGAACTGGCGGAAATACGACGTCGTCATTGCCATGTACCATGATCAGGCGCTGATCCCGATCAAGACGGTGGCGTTCGACCAGGGCATCAACGTCACCCTCGGCCTGCCGCTGGTCCGCACCTCGCCCGATCACGGCACGGCATTCGATCTGGCCGGCACCGGCAAGGCGTCGGCGGCCAGCATGTTGGCCGCCATCCGCCTCGCCGACACGCTGACTGCCGCTTGAGCCAGATCGACGACCTCCCGCCGCTGCGCGATGTGATCGCGCGCCACGGGCTCAGCGCCAAAAAGCAGCTCGGCCAGAATTTCCTGCTCGATCTCAACCTCACATCGAAGATCGCCCGGGCTGCCGGCCCGCTGGATGGCGTCACGGTGATCGAGGTCGGCCCCGGCCCCGGCGGGCTCACGCGCGCTCTGCTGGCCGAAGGCGCCAAGCGGGTCATCGCCATCGAGCGCGACGACCGCGCCCTCCCCGCCCTCGCCGAGATCGCTGCCGCCTATCCCGATCGGCTCAGCGTCATCGGCGGCGACGCGATGGAGATCGATTACTCCGCGCTTGCGGATGGACCGATCAAGATCGTCGCCAATTTGCCCTACAATATCGGCACCGAGCTGCTGCTGCGCTGGCTGACCGTCGAGGCCTGGCCACCTTACTTTGAGTCGCTGACCCTGATGTTCCAGCGCGAGGTGGCCGAGCGCATCGTGGCGCGGCCGGGCGACGATGCCTATGGCCGGCTCGGCGTGCTCTGCGGCTGGCGCACCAATGCCAAGATCGCCTTCAATGTTGGGCGCGAGAATTTCACGCCGCCGCCCAACGTCACCTCGGCCGTCGTGCATCTGGTGCCCAAGCCGGTCGAGCCGACGCCCTCAGTCCGCAAACTCGAAGCGATCACCCGCGCCGCCTTCGGCCAGCGCCGCAAGATGGTGCGCCAAAGCCTCAAATCCACCGGCGCGCCGGTCGACGCCCTGCTCGCCGCCGCCGGCCTCAAAGGCGACGAACGTGCCGAGACACTGCCAGTCGAGGCATTCCTGAAGATGGCGCGAATGCTCTAGCGCTGGCTAGAAGACATCCAAGGCTCACGGCGTCGTTCCCGCGAAAGCGGGAATCCAGACTGAGTTCACGGACGTCCTGAGGTCTGGCCTGGATTCCCGCTTTCGCGGGAATGACGACCGGAACGGTATCAGAGAGAGTCGATCTGGTTCTGCAGATCCTTGACGAAGCTGTCCATCTGCGTGAAGCGGTCGCGCTTCTGACGGGCAGCGGCGAGGATGGAGCGGACGCGGGCGCAGCTCTGGTCGAGGTCTTCGTTTACTAGAACGTAGTCGTACTCTTTCCAGTGCTCCATTTCGATACGGGCATTCTTCAGCCGCGTCTCGATGGTTTCCTTGCTGTCCTGGGCGCGCCGTTCAAGACGCTTGCGCAATTCGCGGATTGAAGGCGGCAGGATGAAGATCGTCACCATGTCGGCGCGCGACGATTTCAACAGTTGCAGCGTGCCCTGCCAGTCGATGTCGAACAGGATGTCGCGACCCTTGGCGAGCTTCTCTTCCACATGGGCACGTGGCGTACCGTAGAAATTACCGTGAACTTCGGCGCTCTCGAGCAACTCGCCGTCGGCGCGCATGCGCTGATACGTCGGCACGTCGATGAAATGATAGTGGATGCCATCGATCTCATCGTGCCGGCGCGCCCGCGTCGTCACCGAGACTGACAACGAAATGTTGGGGTCCTGCTCGAAGATAGCGCGCGAGATAGACGACTTCCCCGCGCCCGAGGGCGAGGCCAGCACCATCATCACCCCGCGACGCGCGAACTCCATCGTCACTCCAGGTTCTGCACCTGCTCGCGGAACTGGTCGATCACCGCCTTGAGGTCAAGACCGATGGCCGTCAGGTCCACGGCATTGGACTTGGAGCAGAGCGTATTCGCCTCGCGGTTAAATTCCTGTGACAGGAAATCGAGCTTGCGGCCAGCCGGCCCGCCTGCGTCCAGCAATTGCCGGGCGGACGCGACGTGCGCCTTCAGCCGATCCAGTTCCTCGCGGATATCGGCTTTGGTCGCGAGCAGCAGCGCTTCCTGCATCAGCCGATCTTCGCTCAGGCCGGTGCTCGAGGCCATCAGATCGGCGATCTGCTCCTTGAGCCGCGTCAGAATGACGTCGCGGCCACGGCCCGGATGCGCCTCGGCCAGATCGCGCAGCCGAACGATCTCGGCGACCTGCCCGCCCAGGATTTCGGCCAGATGCTTACCCTCTGCCTGCCGCGCCACCAGCAACTCCGCCAGCGCAATGTCGACGGCGTCATAGACCGCGCCCTGCAGCCGCTCCTCCGAATCGGGATCGAGCGGCGCGTCGTGCTGCTCGAGCACCCCCTTCAGACCGAGGATGCCGTCCGGCGTCGGGCGGGGCGAATTGGTGAGGTCGCCGATCTGCTTGATCGCCGCCAGAACGGCTTCGAGGGCCTGGTGGTTGACGACGACGCGTCCACCCTCGCCCTGGCGCTCAATGTTGAGATTGACCGTCACCGAGCCGCGCGACAACGCCTTGCTGACGCGCCGCCGGATCTCGGGCTCCAATGCATCGTAGCCGGGGGTCATGCGCATCCGCATATCGAGGCCGCGGGCATTGACCGATTTGATCTCGACCGAAAAGCCTATCCCCGGCACGCCGCCGGTGGCGCGCGCGTAGCCGGTCATGCTGGCAAGCGGTGTGTTCATGCCGCAGCCGATACACGCTTTATTGCGGCGAGTCTCCCGTGGTGTCGCCGGCGTCCTTGGCCTGTTCGGCCTCAAGGGCGTCCTTGGCCGTTTGCTCAGCCTCGTCGGTGGTCACTGCCTTGCGATAGAGCGCGACGTTCTTGCGGTGCTCAGCGTAGGTCGAGGAGAAATAGTGGCCGGCCGCAGGGTCCGAGGTTTTGGCGACGAAGTAGAGATACCCCGTCTGCGATGGATGAGCGACCGCGTTCAGCGCCTCAACGCCCGGATTGGCGATCGGGCCGGGTGGCAGGCCGTCGATGATGTAGGTGTTGTACGGCGTCTTCGCTTTGAGGTCAGCGGTCTTGAGCTTGCGGTCGAGCTTGTCGCGGCCGAGCGTCAGCCCGTAGATCACCGAGGGGTCGGTCTGCAGCTTCATGTGCTTGCGCAGCCGGTTGATAAACACCGAGGCAACGTCGGGACGCTCGGTTTCGAGCCCCGTCTCCTTCTCGACCAGCGACGCCATGATCACCATCTGGCCCGGGTTCTTGATGACGTCGTCGATCGCTGGGTCGTGCTTGGCCCAGATCTCGGCGATCGTGGCGGCCATCTTCTTCTGCATGCCGTCGATCACCGATTGACGCGTGTCGCCGGGGAAAAAATCGTGCCGCACCGCGAGCAGCGTGCCTTCGAGCGGCGGAGTGATCGAGGTGCCGGTGAGGCTCTGCGCCGGGTCGTTGATGTGCTCGGCGACCTGCCATGAGGTCTCGCCTGGAATGACGTTGACGAAGAACTGCTGCGGCTTGGTCTCGGTCACCAGTGTCAGGATGTCGGACATCGTGGCGTGCGCCGGCACCATGAACTGGCCGGGGAGAACATTGGCGTCGCGCCGGGCCAACTGGAACGCGACGCGGAACAACAGAGCGTTGTCGATCAACCCCTGCTCTTCGAGGCGCGTCGCGATGGTGCTGACACCGCTGCCCTTCTCGACGAGGAACGGCGTCTGCTGGTCCTTGGGGCCCTGCTTGTTGAACTGCGAGACGCCGTAGAGAATCCCGGCTCCGGCGATGATGATGCCCAACACCAGCAGCGACAGCAGCCCGTTCAGCAGCACCACCGCGCTCGAGCGTTTCCGCCGCCGTTTCTTGTCCGCCGCCATAAGATTCCCTCAGACCGAAGCCCCCGCCGCCATTTGCCCCAAGGAAGCAGGCAAAACAAGGACGCCGATGCAACGAAAAGGGGAGATTTGTGGACTGGACAAGCGGGTTGGCTATTGAGGCACGAGTTCGATCTGGAGCTTGGCGCCGGTTGCCTTGGCATATCGCCTGAGCGTCGCGATGGACGGGGACACATGCCCCCCCTCCAGCCGCGCGATGGCCGACTGTGTGGTGCCAATGCGCTCGGCAAGTTGGGCCTGCGTCAGGTTTGCGTTGGTGCGCGCCTGCACCAGCGCCTCAACCAGAACGAACTCGGCATCGGCCTTTTCGTACTCAACACGAAACGCCGGGTCTTTCATAAATCGCTGCTTGAGCTCGGCAATCCTGGTCATTCCAACACCTGCTTCATTCGTTCCTGTGCGATATTCAGGGCCCGCTGGGGCGTCTTCTGGGTCTTCTTGGCGAAGACGTGCAGCACAACAACCCGACGTCCGGACGTCGTCACGTAGATGCCTCGCGCGATGCCCTCCTGAGCCTTGGCTCGGAGTTCCCAGAGCTTGCCGTCAAGATGCTTCACGTGCCGCTCGCGCAGATGCTCAAGACCGACGTTCTCGATGGCCTCAAGCAACCGAACCACGCGCGCCCGCAGACCGGGCGGCAGCGACTCGATTTCAACATCTACGGGATCGAGCGTTTCCACGGTCCAGCGCACATGTGCTATATAGCCTATGCGCTATCTTTTGTCCACCCGCTCAATAACGGCTGGAGCTAAGCGACCTTGCGGAAGATCAGCGAGGCGTTGGTGCCGCCAAAGCCGAAGGAGTTCGAGAGCGCCACGTCGATGGTCTTCTTCAACGGCACCTTGGGCACCAGATTGATCGCACTCTCAACCGACGGATTGTCGAGGTTTAGCGTCGGCGGCGCGACACCGTCGCGCATCGCCAGCAGCGAGAAGATCGCCTCGATCGAGCCGGCGGCGCCGAGCAGATGCCCGATCGCCGATTTGGTCGACGACATCGCGGCCTTGCCGGCCGCATCGCCGAGCAGCCGCGTCACTGCCCCCAACTCGATCTCATCGCCGAGCGGCGTCGAGGTGCCGTGGGCGTTGATGTAATCAATGTCGGCCGGAGAAATGCCAGCGCGCTTCACCGCCATCTGCATGCAGCGATAGCCGCCATCGCCGTCGCTGGTCGGCGCCGTGATGTGAAAGGCATCGCCCGACATGCCGTAGCCGACGATTTCGCCATAGATCTTGGCGCCACGCGCCCTGGCGTGTTCATATTCCTCAAGCACCAGCACGGCGGCGCCCTCGCCCATCACGAACCCATCGCGGTCCTTGTCATAGGGGCGCGAGGCCTCCGTCGGCCGGTCGTTAAAGCCGGTGGACAAGGCGCGGCAAGCAGCGAAGCCCGCCATTGAGATGCGATTGACCGGCGATTCCGCACCGCCCGCCACCATCACGTCGGCATCGCCCATGGCGATAATACGCCAGCTGTCGCCGATCGCATGCGCGCCGGTCGAGCAGGCCGTCACAACGGAGTGG
The DNA here is from genome assembly GCA_039934955.1 of Devosia sp. GTDB lineage: Bacteria > Pseudomonadota > Alphaproteobacteria > Rhizobiales > Devosiaceae > Devosia_A. The sequence goes on along the minus strand of JBDTLB010000110.1, from coordinate 10,362 downwards.
TTGGGGCCCTTGAGGCCGAAGCGGATCGAGACATAACCCGACGCCATATTGATGATGCGGCCGGGGATAAAGAACGGGCTGACGCGGCGCGGACCCTTCTCGTAGAGCGTGATCGAGGTCTCGTAGATGCCCCCGACCCCGCCGATGCCCGAGCCGATCAGAACGCCAGTGCGTTCCTGCTCGTCCTGGGTTTTTGGGACGGCGCCGGAATCGTCGAGCGCCATCGTCGCCGCCGCCATGCCGAAGACAATGAACGGGTCGACTTTGCGCTGCTCTTTGACGTCCATCCAGTCGTCGGGGCTGAATTTGCCCTCTGCGAGCGATCCGAGCGGGATGCGGTGGGCGATCTGGCAGGCGATATCGTCGATCTGAAAATCGTCGATCCGCTTGGCGCCGCTCTTACTGGCGAGAATGTTCGCCCAAATGATTTCTACGCCGCATCCGAGGGGGCTGACCGCCCCCAATCCCGTTACGACAACGCGGCGTAGGTCCATCGATGGTGCCGTTCCGGCAGCCAAGGGGCGAGATGCCCGGCTTAGCCGACGGCCTTGGTGAGGTAGCTGACGGCATCGCCGAAGGTCTGGATCGACTCGGCGGCGTCATCGGGAATCTCAACGGAGAATTCTTCTTCGAAGGCCATCACCAGCTCGACCTGATCAAGGGAATCGGCACCCAGATCGTCGATGAAGCTGGCCTTTTCGACGACCTTTTCCGCGTCGACGTTGAGGTGTTCCACAACGATCTTGCGGACGCGGTCAGCGATATCGCTCATATTTTGACTTCCCTTTTCGATAGTCTGGTTCGGTTCGTTCTTGTCGCGCGCGGGCGCTTGTTTGTTCAGGCCGCCGGGACTTTAGGCGGGCTTCACAAACCCCGCAAGTGAGCCTGTGTCCGTCTAAATCAGGGCGGGCAGGTAACACACTGGTTCGGCTTTGACCATATTCGGCAGCATCGACCCAAGCAGCCAGTGCGTATTAGATCATCAGCATTCCGCCGTTGACGTTCAAGGTGTGGCCGGTGATGTAGGCGGCCGCGTCGGAGGCGAGGAAAACCGTGCAACCGGCCACTTCCTCGGCGGTTCCCAGCCGTCCGCTCGGAACTTTCGCCAAAATCGCCTCGCGCTGTTTGTCGTTCAGATCGTCGGTCATGGCCGAGGTGATGAAGCCCGGCGCCACGGTGTTGACCGTGATGTTGCGCGACGCGACCTCCTGGGCCAGCGATTTCGACATGCCGATGAGTCCCGCCTTGCTCGCCGCATAATTGGCCTGCCCTGGATTGCCGGCGACACCAACCACCGAGGTGATCGAGATGATGCGGCCGAAGCGCTGCTTCATCATCCCGCGCAGCACCGCGCGAGTCAGGTGGAACGCGGCGGTGAGGTTGACCGCAAGCACCTCGTCCCATTCCTCGTTCTTCATGCGCATGAACAGATTATCGCGGGTCATGCCAGCATTGTTGACGAGGATATCGAGGCCGCCGAGCGCTGCCTCGGCCGACGGCACGAGCTTGTCGACCTCATCGGTGTTGCCGAGGTTGCAGGGCAGGATCGGATGGTTGGCGCCGCCCATTTCCTTGGCGGTGTCCTCGAGCGCCGCAACACGCGTGCCGCTCAGTGCGACATTGGCACCGGCCTTGGCCAGCGCTTTGGCGATCTCGCGGCCGATGCCGCCCGATGCGCCGGTGACCAGTGCGCGTTTGCCCGTCAGATCAAACACTTCCGCTCTCCTTTGGAGAAAATGAGTCAGGCACTGAGCGCCGCCGCGAGCGCGTCGATGTCGGCTGGCGTATTCACTGCAGTCGCAATTGCGTCGGGCGCGATGCGCTTGGCGAGGCCGGTCAGCACTTTGCCTGATCCGAGCTCGAAGAGGTCAGTCACCCCGCCTTCTGTCGTCAGCCACCGAACGCTCTCGGTCCAGCGCACCATGCCGGTGACCTGCTCGACCAGATGGCGCTTGATCGCGGTTGGGTCCGAGGTCGGCTGCGCCAGCACATTGACCACCACCGGCACCACCGGGGCATTGGTCGTCACCCGGTCGAGCGCGTGGGCCATGGCGTCGGCGGCGGGCCGCATCAGCGCACAATGGAACGGCGCGCTCACCGGCAGCGGCAGCGCCCGCTTGGCACCGGCGGCCTTCAGCAGCTCGATTGCCCGGCCGACGGCTCCAGCATGGCCGGAAATCACCACCTGGCCCGGGGCATTGTCGTTGGCGACGCCGCAGACCTCGCCGTCTTCGGCGTCGTTCACCGCCCGCAGCACCGTTTCGAGATCGAGCCCGAGGATCGCCGCCATGGCGCCCTGCCCGACCGGCACGGCCTCCTGCATCGCCTCGCCACGAATGCGCAGCAGTTTTGCCGTATCGGCCAGCGAGAACACCCCGGCCGCGCACAGCGCCGAATATTCGCCCAGCGAATGGCCGGCGACGAATGCCGCCTTGTCCTTGATGGAAATGCCCTTTGCCTCGAGCACCCGGATCACCGCAAGGCTCACCGCCATCAGTGCCGGCTGGGCGTTGGCGGTCAGCCGCAGCGTCTCGTCCGGGCCTTCAAACATGATCTGGCTGAGGTTCTGGCCCAGCGCCGCATCGACTTCATCGAACACCGCGCGGGCTTCCGGGAAGGCATCGGCCAGATCCTTGCCCATGCCGACGGCCTGGCTGCCCTGTCCGGGAAAAATGAATGCCCGCTTGCCCATGAGTCCCCGCCTCTTTGTTGTTTTCTTTGACCGTAGGGCCCGCGACCCGCCGCTTCAAGCCGCGGGCGTTTGCCGGAGGAGTGAAAAGGAGTCAAGGGAACGACGCATTGAAATGCGCACCATCTGATGCTATTTTTGATGCACAAGGAGTTTGAAAATGCGGACGACGGTTACTTTGGATGACGAACTCCTGGAGAAGGCGCGGACCTATACCGGCATTAAAGAGAAGTCGGCTTTGCTGAATGAGGCACTGAAATTGGTCGTAGCTCGCGAGGCCGGTCGCCGGCTTGCGGCAATGGGTGGCTCTGAGCCTGACTTTGCAGCGCCGCCACGCCGGCGCTTTCCGACCGAATGATCCTTGCGGATACATCGGTCTGGGCCGACCATCTTCGGGCGGCTGACCCAAGGCTAAGCGAGTTGCTGCGCGATGGTGAAATCGTCATGCACCCCTTTGTGCTTGGCGAAATCGCCCTCGGATTCTTGCGTAAGCGTGCCGAATGGCTTGTCCGGTTGGGCGAGTTACCGTCCGTACACGTTGCCGAGCCTGAAGAGGTTCTTCAGCTGATCGAACGTCAGGCGCTCATTGCGGCCGGGGTGGGCTATGTCGACGTGCATCTTCTCGCGACCGCGCTTGTGTCCAGCAAATGCTGGCTATGGACCCGCGACAAACGCCTCGGGGCGATCGCATCACGGCTGGGTGTCGCGGCAAACCTCGCAAACTGACCTTTTCCTTGCCTTCCCCGCCCTTTTCCCCTACATCGCCCTCGCATTCGTTCGGCCGGGGGCTGAACGGAGGGTCCGCTATTGCGGATAGGGCAATTGCCCGGCCTCCCGTGTTCCCGCTCTTTGCAAGACTGCTTTGGCGCCTTTCCGGGCTTCAAAGGGGCTCCGCGTCGGACGAGATGCAGTGTGAAACACTAGAAGGAAAGCGCTTCATGGCCCTTTATGAGCATATCTATCTCGCCCGCCAGGACGTTTCGCCCCAGCAGGTCGAGGACCTGACCAACGCCCTTACCGAGGTGCTGGTTCAGGGTGGCGGCAAGGTCACCAAGAACGAGTATTGGGGCCTCAAATCCCTCTCCTATCGCATCAAGAAGAACCGCAAGGCGCATTACAGCCTGCTCAACATCGACGCGCCGGCCCCGGCGATTGCCGAGATGGAGCGCCAGATGCGCATCAACGAAGACATCCTCCGCTTCATGACCGTCCGGGTCGACGAGCACGAGGAAGGCCCCTCGGCGATGCTGCAGAAGCGTGACCGTGACGATGACCGTGGCGATCGCCCCGGCGGCCGTCCGGATCGTGGTGGCTTTGGCGGCGAACGTCGTCCGCGCCGGTTCTAAGACAAGGATTTCTGACAAATGGCCATCAAAGACCTCACCTCCTCGCAGTCGCGCCGCCCGTTCCAGCGTCGCCGCAAGACCTGCCCGTTCTCGGGCCCCAATGCCCCCAAGATCGACTACAAGGACGTTCGCCTGCTGCAGCGCTACGTGTCCGAGCGCGGCAAGATCGTCCCCTCGCGCATCACCGCTGTTTCGGCCCTGAAGCAGCGCATCCTGGCTCAGGCCATCAAGCGCGCCCGCTTCATCGGCATCATGCCGTACGCGGTCTCGTAAGACACTATTTTCCACTCGTTGAGGTGGCGGATGGTCCGCCACCCCTAACCGGCCGTCGCGCCGGGACAGCCCAAAGGTACATCTCATGAAAGTCATTCTGCTCGAGCGCGTCGGCAAGGCCGGCCACATCGGCGACGAAGTCACCGTCAAGGACGGCTTCGCCCGCAACTTCCTCCTGCCCCAGCACAAGGCGCTCCGCGCTACCGAAGCCAACCGCAAGCGGTTCGACGTCGAGCGCGCCTCGATCGAGAAGCGCAACGCCGAGCGCCGTGAAGCCGCCGCCGGCATCGCGTCGGGCCTCAACGGCAAGACGGTGATCATCATCCGTCAGGCCGGCGAAACCGGTCAGCTCTATGGCTCGGTCAGCTCGCGCGACGTCGCCGAGGCCCTCAACGAAGCCGGTTACACCGTCGCCCGCAGCCAGGTCACCCTCGCCGACCCGATCAAAACCGTTGGCGTCCACTCCGTGCCGCTCCACCTCCACGCCGAGGTTGCCGTCGCCGTCAACGTCAACGTCGCCCGCTCCGAAGACGAAGCGGCCCGCCAGTCGCGCGGTGAAGACCTCACCGTGCAGACTTTTGACGACGAAGCCGCCCAGGCCTTCGCCGCCGGCCAGGCCGAAGCCGGCTCTGCCGCCGCAGACGCAGGCCCGGAAGAATAAGCTCAGCGGGCCCCGCGCTCGCGAAAGTTCAACGGCCGGGGTTCGCCCCGGCCTTTTTGTTTGCCCGCCGCGCTTGTGTTACTCGCCAGCCAGTTCATCCAGCGCCGCATTCAACTCGGCCAGCCGCTGCTTGCCGATTTTGCCGCGGTAGCGCCGCTCGATGGCGCGCTTGACCTCGTTGCCCTCCTCGATGAACGCCACGCCCAGCGTCGTCAGACGGACGATCTTGCCACGCCCGTCATTGGGATCGGCGACCCGCTCGACCGCCCCGTCGCTCACCAACTCATCGACGAATTGCTGGATCGCCTGCTTGCTGACGCCGAGCGCGCCCGCCAGCGCAGATTGCGGCAAGCCACCCGGCCGCAAATGGCCGACGATCGCGCCCCGGGCCTCGGCGACCCATGCATAACCCCGGGCGCGCATCTCATCGTCGAACTCGATCTTCCACTGCCGGGCCAGCCGCCACAGGCGCCAGCCGATATGATCGATCAAGGCCGGCGCAGATTTTTCGTCAAGCTTCATTGACTATCTCGCAGATTCGTTTTAGTCAAGCTGCATTGACGATACGACCGCCCGGCACCCCGTGCAAGTGGCCCGTTCGTCGCAATGGAGTTTGACTATGCCCAAGATCGACAACAGCGCCCCGCCCTCTTTTGACGTCCCCGGCGTCACCTTCACCGGGATCGCGGCCCCCAGCCGCGGCAGCAGCGAGACGGCGGTGTGGCGCGCCCGTCTCGTACCCGGCGTGCCGAGCCCGCTCCACCACATGACGCGCGAGGAGATCATCATCGCAACCTCCGGCACCGGGCTGGTGCGACTGGCCGGTGAGGAGCATTTGCTCAATCCGGGCGACGCGTTTGCCGTCCCGGCCTTCACCGACTTCCAGCTCGAACCCAGCGGGTCCGAACCATTCGAGGCGATGGTGATCTTGCCGGTCGGCGGGCGCGGCGTCATCGGAACCGAGCCGTCCTTCAGGCCGCCGTGGAGCATCTGACTCGTTCCAGCCTCGGGGGCGGGCTTAGGCCCGCCCAACTCCCATCCGCGCCAGCAGATGGTCGTGTCGCACGAACTGGTGCCAGAGCGCGGCGCCGACATGGCTGACGAACAGCAGCAGCAGCAGTTTGCTCATGATGCCGTGCGCAACGCGCGGGATCAGCTCGGAGAAATCCGGCACGGGGCCGCCGCTCAGGATCGTCGGCAGCGCGCCGGACAGGATGATCGTCATGATCCCGCTCGTTCCCATCAGGATGAGGAGCGCATAGAGCGCCACATGCACTGTCCTGGCCGCAATCTGTTGCAGCCCCGGCTCATCAGCAGGCAGCGGCCGCTTGTCGGCGACCAGCCACCACACGATGCGCAGCAGCGTCAGCGCGAAGACGATCAGGCCGAGCGTGATGTGGGCGATCAGGATCGGCCCCTGCCGGTCGGGCGGCGCGAAATTGGCGACGACGAAGCCGGCGGTGAAGGCCAGGATCACCGCCAGCGCGCTGCTCCAGTGGATCAGAATGGCGACGCTGCCATACCGGGTCGCGGTGCTCTTGGTGCTCATTGCAAAACTCCTTGCCTCGGCAATCCTGGCGTGATTGCATAGCACACTATGAATTTGGATAGCAAGCTATGGAAGAGCAATACGGTCGCGAGCGCTCCGGCGGATATGTGACGAACCGCGCGGCGCGCCTGTTCATCCGGGCGCTGGAACGGCGGCTGGTGAACGGCAGTGCCGGGCAGATGCCGGTATTCCTCGCGCTCAGCGACGGCGCCGCCTACACCCAGACCGAGCTGGCGCGGCATGCAGGGGTCGAGCAGCCGACCATGGCCAACACGCTGCAGCGCATGGAGCGCGACGAGCTGATCGCCCGCACCCCCGACCCCGACGATCGCCGCAGCAGCCGGGTCAGCCTCACCAAGCTCGGCCGACGGCGCGCGGCCGACGCGATGGAGGCCGCCCTCGCGGTCAATGCGGTCGGCCTCGGCGTGCTGTCTGCGACCGAGCGTGACAGCTTCTTCGCCCTGCTGCACCGCGTCATCGCGGCGCTCGAAGCAGACGGCCAGCCCTGACAGGCTGTCGTGCTGGAGCGACTCGGCTTAGGTGAGACCGCAGACCGCAAGGCGGCGCGCACAACAGGCCGCCAATCTTGCGACGTTTTCCACGCTAAAATCGGCAGCGCACAAGCCAGTGCTGGCTGAGTCGAAGCGGCACTTGCGGGGCGCGGCTGTTGAGTTAATGAACCCTTAACGGACGGGGCAGAGAATCCAAAACACCATGGTCGACTCAAACGTCGCGCGCATTCGTCCGGTGGACGAAAAGAGCTTCCGTCTCGCTCCGCATAACATCGAAGCGGAGCAGTCGCTGCTGGGCGCGATCCTGGTCAACAACGAGGCGTTTTATCGCGTCTCCGATTTCCTCATGCCCGAGCACTTCTATGAGCCGGTGCATCGCGAGATCTACGAGATCTCCGGCAAGATCATCCGCGCCGGCAAGGCTGCGACGCCGATCACCGTCAAGACCTATCTGCCCGATCAGCTCGTCGCCGACGTCACCATGCCGCAATATCTCGGCCGGCTGGCGACCGAGGCCACCACCGTTCTCAATGCCGCGGACTATGGGCAGGCGATTTACGATCTGGCGATCCGTAGAACGCTGATCCAGATCGGCGAAGAGATGACGGCGACGGCGTACGATTCCGACGTCGAAATGACCGCCCCCAAGCAGATCGAGGAAGCGGAAAAATCGCTGTTCGATCTGGCCGAAAAGGGCCAGTACAATGGCGGTTTCCAGCCTTTCAACGAGGCGCTGACCGAGGCCATCAAGATGGCCGGTGAAGCCTACCAACGCGACGGTACGCTGTCGGGCATGGCGACCGGCCTCTCCGATCTCGATCGCATGATGGGCGGCCTGCAGAAGGCCGATTTGATCATCCTCGCCGGCCGTCCGGGCTCGGGCAAGACGTCGCTCGGCACCAACATCGCCTTCAACGTCGCCCGTAGCTGGCGCAGCGAAACGACGCCGGACGGGCACCGCAAAACCATCGATGGCGGCCAGGTCGGTTTCTTCTCGCTCGAAATGAGCTCCGAGCAGCTCGCCACCCGTATCCTCTCCGAGCAGTCGGAGATTTCGTCTTCCGACATCCGTCGCGGCAACATCCACGAGAGCCAGTTCTCGCGGCTGGTCGACGTCTCCAACATGATGTCGACGATCCCGCTTTACATCGACGACAGTGGCGGCCTGTCGATCAGCCAGCTCGCCGCCCGCGCCCGCCGCCTGAAGCGGCAGAAGGGCCTCGACCTGTTGGTCATCGACTATATCCAGCTGCTCTCGGGCTCGTCGCGCAAGGCGAACGAAAACCGCGTGCAGGAGCTGACCGAGATCACCACGACGCTCAAGGCGCTGGCCAAGGAACTTGAGGTCCCGATCATCGGGCTTGCCCAGCTCAGCCGCGCCGTCGAACAGCGCGACGACAAGCATCCGCAGCTCGCCGACCTCCGCGATTCCGGCTCGATCGAGCAGGACGCCGACGTGGTGCTCTTCATCTATCGCGAGGAATACTACCTCAAGAACAAGGAGCCGAAGGAAGGCACGCCCGAGCATCTCACCTGGCAGGGCGAGATGGAAAAGGTCCATGGCCGCGCCGAAGTCATCATCGGCAAACAGCGCCACGGCCCGACCGGCACCGTGCAGCTTTCGTTCGAGGCGCAGTTCACCCGCTTCGGCAATCTGGCGCGCGACTCCTATCTGCCGGAAAGATTCGAATGATGCCGGTTCCGGCCATCACGACGGGCTACGGACCCAAGCTGACGGTCGATCTCGGAGCGCTGGTCCGCAATTGGCAGGCGCTCGACAAGGTTTCGGCCAACGCGCTAACCGCCGCCTGCGTCAAAGCCGATGGCTATGGCACCGGCATCGTGCCCGCCAGCAAGGCGTTCTTTGCCGCCGGGGCGCGTTTCTTCTTTGTCGCGACGCCCGATGAGGGGCTGGCGGTCCGGGCGGCCCTGCCCGAGTCCTATGTCTTCGTGCTCAACGGGCTCTATCCCGGCGCGGCGCCGCTCTATGTCGGCGAGCGGCTGATGCCGGTGATCAATTCGCTGCCGATGCTCGAGGAATGGCTGGTCGCCTGCCTCGGCCGCAACGAGGCGCTGCCGGCGGCGCTGCATTTCGACACCGGCATGAACCGGCTCGGCTTCCGGCTCGGCGAGACGTCGGTGGTCAAGCGCATGTGCGACGAGGTCGGCTACGCCCCGCAGGTGATCATGAGCCACCTCGCCTGCGCCGATCAGCCACTGCACGAAAAGAACCGCACACAGCTGGCGCTATTCTCGTCGGTGATCGCGCAATTCCCGGGCGTTCCGGCCTCGCTCGCCAATTCGGCCGGCACCATGACCAGCCGCGACACGCATTTTCAGATGGTCCGTCCCGGCATCGCCCTCTATGGCGGCCGCGCCGTCAATGGCCGCCGCAACCCGATGCTCCCCGCCGTCATGCTCGAGGCGCCGATCCTCCAAATCCGCGACGCCAAGACCGGCGAGTCGGTCGGCTATGGCGCCACTTACACGCTGTCCCGCGACAGCCGCATCGCGGTGGTCGGGTTGGGCTATGCCGACGGGTTCCTCCGTTCGCTCAGCGCCAGCAACCAGCATCCCGGCGGCCGCGCCTTCGTGCGCGGTCAACTCGTGCCGGTGGTTGGTCGCGTCTCGATGGATATGTTTGAACTCGACATCACCGATCTCCAGAACGACATTCCGGTGCCGGGTGAAATGGTCGAGGTGCTGGGCAAGAACGTCTCGATCGACGACCAGGCCGATCCCGCCGGCACCATCGGCTACGAGATCCTGACCTCGCTCAAGGGCCGCTACCCGCGCAGCTATATCGACAGCAGCGCCGACGAAGCCGCCGCGATCTGATCGTCAGGCCGGCCGGTCACCAAGCAGTTCGTCGGCCCAGACCGGCACCTTGCGGATACCCTGCAGCCGGCGCACCACGAGTTTGCCCACCTCATATCAGCATCCTCCTGCGCCTGGATTTTCACCTCGACCGCTCACTGCGGCCGCAGGCCGAACAGGGGAAGGGGGGATAAAAGCAGTCGCGGTTAGATCGAGAACTTTGCACAAATCGGACGCCAGAAAGACCACAGCCGACGGGCGGCAGGCGAGGCACCCGATCGACAGCAGCAATCCCTGCTACGCCGCCTCGGCGAGGCGGTAGCAGTTGGCGATTACCCCCAGATTCCTGAGATGACCTCAGCCACCGCAGCGTGCCGTTGAGCGCGCTCTTGGCGATCAGCGCGATACAGATCGAGTTGTTCTGGTTCCCCGCCAGGACATGGAAGTGCGAGGCGTCGTGCCCGACGACGAAACCAACATGGCCACCGACCACCCTGCCCTTGCTGTCGACCCGC
>JBDTLB010000109.1:0-28642 GCA_039934955.1 Devosia sp. | reverse complement strand
CCATCTTCGCCGTAGCCGCTGATCGAACCGTAAACCAATCGTGGATTTATCGCGCTCAGGGTCGCGTAGTCGATGCGGAGCTTGCTCGCCACGCGGGGGCGGAAATTCTGGATTAGCACATCGGCGTCCCTGACCATGCGATACAGCGCGTCGCGTCCCGCATCGGATTTGAGATCGAGGATCAAAGAGCGCTTGTTGCGGTTGAGGGTAACGAAGGTCGTCGCATCACCGAATTTGGTGATCCCTGCCATGGTCGAGTAGCGTGAAAAATCACCGCCCCCGGGAGCCTCGATCTTGATGATATTGGCGCCCATCTCGCCCATTCGTTGGGAGCACATTGGGCCCGCGAGGGCAATAGTCAGATCGAGGACACGAAGGCCTGCGAGAGGACCGGTGTTGGACATGGCTAGGCCGTTCTCATTGGGTTGGGTGTGGAGCATCAGCGACCCCTGAACACAGGTTCGCGCTTTTCGCCGAAGGCTTTGATCCCCTCGGCGGCGTCTTCGGTTGACATGCAAAGGGTGTAGCCGTCGTTTTCCCAGGCCAAGCCTTGGGCAATCGACGTCCCCTGACTCTGCTTGATGATATTCTTCGCCGACTGAACCGCGATCGGAGGGTTCTTGGCGAGGCGCCCAGCGATCATCATGACGCGTGGGAACAATTCCTCAACAGACACCAGATCCTGTACGAAGCCGACGCGATGTGCTTCGGCGGCCGGGAAGATGTCGCCGGTGAGGATCCAGCGCGCCGCGTTGCCATAACCGATCAGGCGCGGCAGGATTGACGTATTGCCAGAGCCCGCATGCCAGCCGCGCTGCACTTCCGGGGCTCCGAAACGCGACCGTTCGGTCGCGACGCGGATATCGCAGCTCATCGCCACCTCGAGTCCACCACCAAGGCAGTAGCCATCGACCGCGGCGATCGATGGCTTGCGCAGTTTCAGCAATGGCGCGATGTAGTCGCGATCATACTCGGCGCGATTACGCTGCTCCCACGGGCCGCCCAAATCATCGAGCGCGGTGACATCGCTGCCTGCCGAGAAGGCGCGATCGCCGGCGCCCGATATCACCAGCACCTTGATGTCATCGCGGAAGTCGACCTCTCGGCAGATGCGTACAAACTCACCCCCCATCTTTGCGGTAATGGCGTTGAGTTTGGCCGGACGGTTCATCACCATATGGGCGATGCCGTTCTCGACACTGTAGAGAATGTGGGGATCTTCGGTCATATCTATGAATCCCTGACGGCTAGTTCGATGATGAGGGTGGCGGGCGAAGCGTCAGCGTGACGCTCCAACTGGAAATGGAGGCGGGCGCCAGGATGACGGCGCTACCTTGCTCGAGTGCCTGTCCAAGGTGATCGACTGGCGCGGTCGTCGGCTCCAGCGCTAGGTGATGAATATTGCCGGGTGAGGGCCAACCGCCATAGTTAAGCCAGAGCCCGAGATGGCCAAGCTCTCGATTGTCCCAACCGATATCGAGCCATCCATTGCGACCGCCAACCGAAGCGCGTGCCGAGGCAATGTGGCTGGCATAAAGCTTGGCGGCGAAGTGCGATGATACCGGCTGCACCGCATCAAGCGCGATCCCGAGCGCACTGTTCGCTCCGGGCCAAGCCAGCCGCGGTGCTTCGATTGGGCTCCCATTGAGGGAGACATAGCTCGACGCAACGCTGTCGACACCAGGAAGACTCGTCCGATCGTCAGGTGTTACCGCAAGCAGTCCGTGCAGAGCCCACATGAAGGGCAGTGGAGCATCCGCTATGTTCTCGACCGCATACTCAGCTGTCAACACGGCCTTGTGTATCGACAAGCGTCTGGTGAAGCGGAAGGCTTTGTCGGAATAGCTGAGAGTTACGCTGTCCTCAGATTGTGCCTTGAGTGCCCACGGTCGGCCCCAGAGATCGCCATGATCGCGAAGTCTCCTTCCCCAGGAGGTGTCGCTCGCATCCCAGCGCGCTACGGTCGGAAAGCACTCGTCCCAACCGACGGCTTCGTCGGCGAGATAGACTGCGTCCTCACCGACCTGAAGACTTTTCGGACCCTTGGCCATCCAGTCACGGCCCGAGCGCCTATCGATCAGGCTCAGGACCCGAGCGCCAAACAGCGGGTCGACCTCGACCCGGACGTCCTGGCTTTGGATGGTGTGAATGGCCATCTCGTCTTAGCCTGCGAGCGAGGCGCGCGCCTGCGCCCGCTCTGCACGCGCCATGCGCCACTGACCTATGGCCACGGCGACGACGAGAAGGAACCCCTTGGCGACGAGCTGGTAGAATGTCGGGATGTTGAGGAGGTTCATGCCGTTGCTGAGCGTAGCGAGGAGCACCACAGCGAGCATTGTACCGAATACCGTACCCTTGCCACCGGCGAGAATGGCGCCACCGAGGAACACCGCTGTGATCGCCTCGAGCTCTAGGCCCTGGGTGCCCGAAGAGGGCTGGCCGGAGCTGGTGCGGGCCGTGACCAGCACTCCGGCTAGCCCGGCCAACGCACCGGAAATGGTGAAAATATAGAACTTCATCTTAGTTAGATTGATGCCAGCGAGGCGCGCTGCCGCCGGGTTACCGCCCATCGAGTAGACGGACCGTCCGAAGACCGTCGAGCTCATGACGAAATGCCCAACAAGAGCAATGACGATCAGCAGCAGCAACGCTACGGGAATGCCGGGAAAGCCACCCCCCTCGAGCACGCGACCCGAACCGAGAAAGGCGAAATTCTGATCGAGGACGCCGATCGGTCGGCCTTCTGGTGCAACGAGAAAGGCGAGACCACGATAGGCCGAAAGCGTGGCAAGTGTCGCCACCACTGCGTTCACCCGAAGATACGAGATTATCGTCGCGTTGATGACGCCCAGTGCCGCACCTGCGAGAACGCCCATGAAAATTCCGCCGGCTACAGTACCGACGTAAGTCACAAAGATCGCTGACACCACCGAGGCGACGCCGGCGATTGATCCGACCGAAATGTCGAGAGCTCCCGAAACGATGACGATCGTCATCCCGACGCCGAGGAGCCCCACCACTGCGAGGTTCATGCCGATGTTCATCAAGTTGCGTGGGACAAAGAAGAACGGCGTCTGGCTGGCGATCAGGACAACCAAGATGACCAGTGCGATGATCAGCGACAGGTTCTCGGCGCCAACGAATCGCGTGATAGCCTGCAGCGGGTTGGCCGCAGCGCCTTGCGCCTTGGATTCAGAGACGTTGGTGGTCATGTTCCGCCCTTTGAGTGACGAGATCGCTACGCGGCTTTTTGGCCGAGCGCGGCATTGAGGATGCGTTCTTCAGTCGCTTCGCCCTTTTCGATGGGTTCAGACAGCCGACCGCCCTGCATCACCACGATGCGATCGGCGAGCGCGAGTAGCTCCGGCATCTCGGAGGAAATCAGCATGATCGCGATTCCGCTCTTGGCGAGACTGTCGATCAGCCGATAGATTTCGGCCTTGGCGCCAACGTCGACGGCGCGCGTCGGCTCGTCGAGGATCAGCACTTTTGGCTTGGCCGCCAGCCAGCGCGCCAAGACGACCTTCTGCTGGTTACCGCCGGACAGTTTGCCTACCTCTTGCTCAAGCGACGGGGTCTTGATCTCGAGCCTGTCTATCAGCGGAGCGACGGTATCAACCATCATCTTGTTGCGCAGCACGCCGAACCGGCTGAGCTTGGAGAACACGGCCATCGAGGCGTTCTCCATCACCGAGCGAACCAGAATCAGGCCCTCACCCTTACGGTCCTCAGGGGCGAAACCGATGCTCGCGGCGATAGCGTCGGACGGCGACTTGATGCGCGTTTTCTGGCCCATGATGAGCACATCGCCGCTGCGTTTTTGGATGTCGCCGAAGATGACTTTGGCTAGTTCGGTGCGGCCAGCGCCAACCAGCCCGGCAAAGCCCAAAATTTCGCCAGCACGGATCTTGAAACTAATGTTTTCGTGGAAGCGGCTCGATAGCTCGGCGACTTCGAGCACCACTTCGGGGCGCGTCGTTTCGGTGCGACTAAAGCCGGAGGAGAGGTCGCGACCAACCATCATGCGAACGACATCATCGGGGCTGACCGAGGCGGTTTCGCGCACACCGACAAGGCGGCCATCTCGGAGGACGACGATGCGGTCGGAAATGGCCATCACTTCGTGCAGACGATGGGTAACGTAGATGACGCCGAGCTGCCGAGCGCGAAGTTTTCTGATCAGCGTGAACAGACGCTCGGTCTCGCCCGAAGTAAGCGACGAGGTCGGCTCGTCGAAGGCGATCACCTTGACGCCGGGCTTCAGGGCGCGAGCGATTTCGACAATGTGTTTTTGGGCTGGCGAGAGCGTACTGCCCATCTGTTCGGGATCAATTAGCCCCGCGAATCCGCATTCTTCGAGGAGTGCGCGCGCGTCGGCGCCGAGTCGGGTGAAATCGACAAAACCGCGCCGCTGCGGCAGCTCGCCGACGAAAATGTTTTCGGCGGCACTAATATGGGGGACGATCTCGGGTTCCTGGCGAACCAGACGGAAGCCGGCTTGCCGTGCTTCGCGCGGGCTAACGTGGCTAGTCTCCACGCCATCGAGAAGGACTTTGCCTTCGTCGAGATGGTAGTCGCCGGAGAGGATCTTGAGCAGGGTCGACTTACCAGCGCCGTTCTCGCCGACGAAGGCCATGACCTCGCCGCGGCGCACGTCGAAAGTGAGATCGGCGAGCGCGCGAACGTTCGGGAACGCCTTACCAACACCGCGGATATCGACAACAGGAATGTCGGGCATCTTACCAAACCATCATCAGCAAGATAGGGACGAGCCGCACAAGCGGCTCGTCCCCTGGGAGGTGCACTGCCTTACGGGCAGGGCATCTTGTCCTTGTAGTTCTCGGGCGTGACAATCGAAGTATCAGCGACCGTGTTCGCAGGCAGGGCGACGCCCTTTTCGAGAGCGGCGATCAGCACGCGGGCCGAGGCCGCCCCGACGTCGGTGCCGCTGATGTAGAGCGCTGCCTTGAAGCCGCTCGGCTTTCCGGCAGCCCAGGGATGGCAGGCTTCGTAAGCGCCGAGGCCGACAGCGATGATGTCGTCAGGCTGGAAGCCGGCAGTGGTCAACGCGTTGAGCGTGCCGAGCACACCCTCGTCGTTACAGCCAAACACGACCCACTTGTTGACGTCGGGATGCGCCGTGATGACCGGGCCGGCGGCTTCGAGCGCCGAGTTCGTGGTGCCGTCATAGGCGACCGGGAAGATCTTGGCGGCATCGACGCCGGCCTTGGCCACTTCCGCACGCGAGGCGTCAGTACGGTCGTTGCAGACGGACAGGGTCTGCACTTCGACCGACAGCACGCCGTACGTTCCGCCGCTCATCCAGTTGGACTTCTTGAACAGGTCGCCGGCAGCTATGCCAACCTTTGTGCCCATATCCTTGCCGTCGAACCCGACCAGCGGAATCGGCTTGCCTGCGGCGTCGGAGATGTTGTCGTTGGTGGCGACCAGCAGGAGGCCCGCATCGGCCGCAGCTTTGGCGACGGCCGGTCCGACGGCCTGATCCGGAACGGTTATCGCAATACCCTTGGCACCAGCCGCGATGGCATCGGTGATCGCGCTTATCGCGAGGTCGGCATTGAGTTCGACGTTGATCACGCTAGCCTTATAGCCGAGCTCTTCGGCGGCCTTCGTAAAGCCATTGCCTTCATCTATGAAGTATTGCTGAGTGCCGCTCTTGTTGATGTTGACGATCAGTTTATCCTGAGCCGTCGCCACACCTGTGAACGCCGTCCCGATGAGCGCGACAGCCACGATAGTGCTACCGAGCAAGCCGGTGAATTTGGTCATTTGGTCCTCCCTGACCGATTTTTGAAGTCATCGTTGCCGCCCCACTCTCCTCGAGTTGGAGTAGCGTTCGATTGACGACTTGGAGCATTATCTGTTTATCATACAAAGTCAACGTAGCGTCGAAATGCGGAGCTTCGACGACCAGGGGAGGATCATGCGGCGCCTTAACGGCAAAACAGCCATCGTCACTGGCGGTGGACAAGGGATCGGTGAAGCTATCGCCCGACGCTACGCGGCCGAAGGGGCACGCGTGGTGATCGCCGAACGCGAGGCCGAGCGAGGTGAGGCGATCGCCGCGAGCTTAAGAGATAGCGACGCGGAGGCGATCGCAATCCGCACCGATGTCGCTGATGCAAAGAGCGTCGACGCGATGGTGGCGGAGACGGTGCGAACATTCGGCTGCCCGGACATCCTCGTCAACAATGCGGGGATTGCCGTCTTCGGCGATCCCCTGGAGATCACCGACGCCGACTGGCAGCGCTGTATGTCGGTCGACCTCGACGGCGCCTGGTACTGCTGCCGCGCGGTGCTGCCGCACATGCTGAAGGCGGGCAGCGGGGCGATCGTGAACATCGCGTCCAACCATTCCTTCCAAATCATCCGCAACACTTTCCCCTACCCCATCGCGAAGCACGGCCTGCTCGGGCTGACGCGGTCGTTAGCGCTCGAATATGCTGAACGCGGGGTGATCGTGAATGCCATTTCGCCTGGCTACATCGACACACCGCTCAACCGGAAGATGTTCGCCGAGGATCCAGATCCCGAGGCGCGCTCCAAGGTCGAGGCGCGGCAGCCGCTGAAGCGGCTCGGCCGGCCAGACGAGATCGCCGCGGTGGCGGCACTGCTGGCGTCGGACGAGGCGCGCTTCATTGTCGGGGCCAATATCGTTGTCGACGGCGGCGTCACCATTCGGATGTATGAATAAGGAGAGACCTATGAAGATCACGGTTGCTACCGCTGTGGCCTGCCGCAACGTGCTGGGCGAGGGCTCGTACTGGGACGCCAGGCGAGCCCATCTGTGGTGGGTTGATGTGCCCCTGCCCTCGAGGCTCTTTCGCCTCGATCCGGCGACCGGCGCGGTCGAGACTTACGACATGCCCGAAATGATCACCTGCGTAAGGGCCAAGGCGGACGGCAGCGGGCTGATTGTGGCGTGTCACAGCGGCATCAGCAGCTTCGACTACGCCACAGGTACGCTCAGCCATGTGCTCGATCCCGAGCCGCAGCAGCCATACAACCGATCCAACGACGGGGGCACCGATGCGCGCGGCCGCTTCTGGTTCGGCACGATGCAGAACAACATCCAGCCCAATGGCGCGGGTATCGACCTGGTCGGATCCGCGGGTACGCTCTACCGCCTCGACAGTGATATGACGCTGACCCCGTTCGAGACGGGTGTCATGATTTCGAACACCATCGCCTGGAGCCCCGACAATCGCACCATGTACTTCTGCGACACGGGCACGGGCATCATTTCGGCGTATGATTTCGATCTCGACGATGGCGTCATTTCCAACAAGCGCCCGTTCGCGCAATTCGATCGCGGCTTCCCCGATGGCTCGTGCGTCGATGCCGAGGGTTGCCTTTGGAATGCGCGCTGGGGTGGAGGGTGCGTGGTGCGGTTTAATCCCCGCGGCGAGGTCGACACGGTGATCGACCTGCCGGTCACCAACGTGACGAGTTGCGCCTTTGCCGGCCCGCACCTTGACGAGCTCTACATCACCACCGGCAGCTACGGTATGAGCGAAGCCGAGATGGCGGCGGCGCCGGAAGCCGGCAATCTGTTTGTCTGCCGCCCGGGCGCTACGGGTCAGCTGACGACCGAGTTCGGCCGAGCACCGGCGGGCACCTGACGCGCCAGTTTCACGCTACTGATCCACTTTTTGGCGGGCCAGCGCTGCGGTGAGCACGGGCCCTTGACCCCACGGCACGATGGAGCCGCGCGGTACGTGCCAGTAGTGCTCCTGGGTGAGCGACGCGTAGACCGCGGCGGAGACGCCCTGCAGGTTGCCTTCGGCGTCGAGGTTGGCGAGCATGGCGTCATAGGCGCGGTCTGCGGCAGCGCGGAAGGTGGCGGCCGGCAACAGGCCGAGCCGGATGCCCCGATAGAAGGCGCCCGCCATGAATGCGGCGGTCGAGCTTTCGGGGCCCGAATCGGGCTCGTGGACCATGGCCCACCAATTGCCGTCGGGGAGCTGCCATTTGAGCATGGCTTCGGCGAGTTCCTGCGCGTTGCGCCTCACCTCGTCGTAGCGCCTTGCGGCCTTATCCGCGTGCTCGGCAACATCGATCAGTCCCAGGAGCGCCCAACCCTGGCCACGGCCCCAGCCGCGGACATAGGAGCGGTTGGTCTTTTCCAGCCAATAGTGATTGTACAGGCCGAGCTCGGAGTCGAAGAGCAGTTCCTTATATGCAAGGATCTCATCGACAGCACGTTGCGACCACACCGCGCCGCCGCCGATCTTGGCGAGGTGCGCGTAGAACGGTGGATCGAAATGCATGCAGTCGAGCCAGGTGCCGGCACCGGGGGCGAGCATTTGTCGCTGCTGCGCCGGGTCGAGCGGCGGCCCACCATAGGGTTGGCGCAGCGCCCGCAGTGTATCCTCAAAGGTAATAGCGACCCCGCGGACGCGCCGACGTGAATAGAGATGTTCGGCGAGTTCGACTACCGCCTTGCGCAGCACCTCGTCTCCATTGCGCTTGACGATCTCGCACATGACATGTCCAGGCGCTGTGTTGTCGTCGAGTTGCCACGGCTCGCGCCGCGTCGACCAGGCGCGGAAGAAGCCATGCGAGAAATCCTGCCAGGTTGAAAGGCCGAGCATGTCGCCCGCCGCGATCAGGCCTTCGAACCCAACCGAGTCGCCGTAAAACCATCCCTTGAAATCATGTTGCTGCAGCCGCTCGGCCACCCGCTGGAACAGCTGGCGCTGGGCTTGAGTCGGTTCGGTCATTTCGATCCTGCGTTCGGTGCTCACTCAGTGAGCGAGAAACCTCGGTTGGCGTCTATGATGGCGCTTTGGATGAGAAACCGCATGGCTTTCTCGGCCCCATCTGCATCGCCAGCAGCAAAGGCATCGTAGACGTCCTGGTGAAGCTGGTTGGTCTCTTCCATTCCGACAAGGGCGGTAGTCGATCCACGAGCCTGCATCTGTACATCGATCATCAGCGACAAGGCTGCTTCAATCACCGAGAAGAGCTGCGCGAGAATTTCTGACCCTACCGCGGCAAGAAACGCCCGGTGAAATTCGAGATCGTGGATGATGAAATGCTGGCGCTGTTCTTCGGGCGTGACTGCTTGTTCGTGGAGCACGGCGATCTTGCCCTGCCAAGCGGCATGAATGCGCGCCTTGGCTTCGGGGCTGCCATTGGCGGTCGCGGCCCAGACCACTCCTGGCTCCAGTGTCAGGCGGACCTGGAGGAGGTCCCTGAGCAGAACCTTGCGGTCTGCGGCCTCCATACGCCACTGGATAAGATCGGGGTCAAGCAAGCGCCAGACCGACCGTGGCATCACTGTTGTTCCCGCCATCTGCCGGCTACGCACCAGCCCCTTCGCGTTGAGAATGCGAATGGATTCGCGCACCACTGAGCGGCCAACCTTGAGCTCTTCCATCAGCTCAGTCTCTGTCGGAAGGGTGTCATTGACCTTCCATTCGCCCGCAACAATGCGGCGCCCGAGACCGCTGACGACGGTGCCGAGAACTCCACGAACTTCCATCAGGCCGCCGAGTGGAGCATCCTCGCGTTTTGGCATTGGGCTTCTCATCATGGGCATTTCGATCTGTGTTCTAGGTATTCCAGTCAAGTGTGCACTTGCCCTCTTGCCCTTGCCCCAAATAGTCTGGATGCTCTAATTGTCTGTTTATCATACAAAGTGCGCCGCCTGCTCGCAAGCGCCCTGTACGAGCGCCGGAGAGGAAATGAGTTGACCAGCCCGCGCGGCATCTTTCCGATGCTCTACACCTTCTTCGATGCCCACAACCGGCTCGATCGCACTGCCTTCCGTCGTCAGGTCGAGGTCTGCATTGGCTCTGGATGCAGCGGCATCGCGATCCTTGGCCTGATCGGCGAGGTTAAGGCGCTGAGCGTGGCCGAGCGCGAAACACTGGTGCACTGGGCGGTCGAGGATATCGCGGGCCGAGTGCCGCTGATGGCGACCATCGCCGGAGTAAACCTCGACGACGTCAGGCGACTATCGGCAAGCGCCGAGGCGGCGGGAGCCAGTTACCTGATCCTGCAACCACCTATTGGCCAGCGCCTCGACAGCAGCGAGCTACTTGCGTTCTACTCGGCCGCTATGGCTAGCATACGGACTGATGTTGGTATCCAGAACGCCCCCGAATTCCTTGGCGTCGGGCTTAGCCGCGCGGAGGTGGCAGACCTCCGCCGCCGTCACGCTAATTTCACTTTGATGAAGGGAGAGGGCCCAGTGGTACACGTGAAGCCCTTCATCGACTCGCTTGGCCGCGACCTTGTTGTGTTTAACGGTCGTGGGGGGCTGGAGCTCCCTGACAATTTATTGGCGGGCTGCGCCGGCATGATCCCGGCGCCCGATTGCGCAGACGTCCAGATCGGCATCTTTCGCGCTTTCGAGGCCGGAGACATGCAGACGGTGGAGCGACTTTATGCCAACGCTCTCCCCTATATCGTCTTCGCCATGCAATCGCTTGATATCGCAATCTTCTACGGTAAGCGCATGTTCGCGCGCCGGGCGAGCATCGACAATTCCGGCGCCTGCAGGGTCCCGACGCTTAG
This sequence comes from Devosia sp., assembly GCA_039934955.1. GTDB lineage: Bacteria > Pseudomonadota > Alphaproteobacteria > Rhizobiales > Devosiaceae > Devosia_A. The sequence continues at coordinate 18,097 of JBDTLB010000109.1, read as the reverse complement.
CTTCGATCCGTTTTTTGAGGCTGCGCTAACTCGATGGTCTGCGAGGTTCGGCGCTTATGGCAGCACGAGCTAGTGCCTACCAATCGGCGACGCTGCCGTCATGGTGGTACCACTGGATGGGCTTAACCTCCTCGAACGGGTGCTTCGCCGCCGCCTCGAAATTGATCTCGACCCCAATACCCGGTGCGTGGCTTGGCTCGACATATCCGCCGACGATTGGCGTCACGCCCGAAATGATCTCGTCGCGCCACGGCACGTCTGAGCGCATCACTTCCTGGATCAGGAAGTTGGGCGTCGCGAAGCCCAGATGGATATTGACCATCGTCGCGATGGGACCGAGCGGATTATGCGGCGCCATCGACACGCCAAACGTGTCACAAAGCGTCGCGATGCGGCGGGTCTCAGTAATGCCGCCAGCATGACATACATCGGGCTGCGCGACAGCGATGGCCCCGGCCTGCAGCAGATGCAAAAACTCATGCCTATGCACGAGTCGCTCGCCTGCTGCGATCGGGATGGTGGTCGAAGCGGCGACACGCGCAGTGCCCTGCCAATCTTCGGGCTGGCATGGCTCTTCGAGGAAAAAAGGCCGGTAGGGCTCTAGCACCTTGGCATACTCGATAGCCATCGCCGCCGTTGTGCGCCCGTGGAGGTCGACCATGATATCCATGTCATCGCCGGCACCTTCGCGAGCCGCAGCCATTAGTTCCTCGGCCTCTTTGAGCGCGACGTTGCCGTCGAGAGGCGCAGTCTTGCCCACGGCGAGTATCTTTACCGCTGAAAATCCGTCCGCCTTAGAACGCGCCGCTTTCTCCGCAAACGACGCTGACGCAGCGTCGCTATAGACGGCGGTCGCATCGCCGCCACCCAGATGATCGTACATGCGCAGCCGCTTGCGGCTCAATCCGCCGATCAATTGCCACAGCGGGATGCCCAAGCTCTTCGCCTTCAGGTCGTGCAGAGCCTGATCAATGCCCGAGAGCGCTGACATCGTGACGATGCCGCCTTTGAAGAAGGGATGGCGGAACATCACCTGCCACAGGTGTTCGATGTTGCGCGGGTCCTCACCGACGATCAGCATGCCGATGTCTTCCACGGCGCCCGTTACAGCCCGCGTCTGGAATTCCATCGTTGCCTCGCCGAGACCGTATAGACTTGGGTCGTCCGTCTCGACTCGAACGAAGATCCAGTTTCGCAACTGAGCGTTAACCACGAAGGTCCTGATGGCGGTGATCTTCATTCGGTTGGTCCTGCGCTGGTGTGACGAATCTTGGGGCGCGCGCCCACGGGTAGGCTCGCGTTGACCCTTCATAATCGATCATATATGTTCTTGCGACACTGAGGAGAATTATTGTGGCGGGGCGCACGATTCGCATAGGCGTCGTTGGTGTAGGCTGGTGGGCCGCCGCCAACCATTTGCCGATTCTTAAATCCCGCGGCGATGTCGAACTGGTGGGAGTCTGCCGACTTGGCGTCGACGAATTGCGCAAGGTCCAAGACCAATTCGGCATCCGATATGGCACGGAATCATTCGACGAGCTGCTTGACCAGGTGCCGATGGACGCCTTGATAGTCGCCTCGCCTCATCGGCTACACGGGAAGCAGACGCTTGCCGCACTTGAACGCGGTCTGCATGTCCTGGTCGAAAAGCCCATGACGGTCGATGCCGCAGAAGCTCGCGCCATCGTCGCGCTGGCCGCCGGAAATCAGCGGCACGTGGTTGTACCCTATGGCTGGAACTTCAAACCCTATTTCGCAGAAGCGCGCCGCCTCATTGCTGATGGCCAGATCGGCACCATCCGTCACGTCTCTGCGGTCATGGCATCGCCCATCGGCGAACTGATGTCGGGCCGCGCCATGCCAGGCACTGAGAACGAACTTTTCCGACCCAACCCCGAGACCTGGGCCAATCCGCAGAATGGCGGCTATGGCTGGGGTCAGCTCGTGCACCTGCTCGGGGGCCTGTTCTACCTCGCCGACCTGGCGCCCGAGAAAGTCTTCGCCTTCACGGGCAAATCTACACTCGGTGCCGATCTCTTTAACTCGGTTGCGCTGCAATTTGCTGGGGGCGCCACCGCAGCGCTCTCGGGCGCTGCCACCGTTCCCGATGGAAGACCGTTTCAGGTGGACATCCGCCTGTATGGCACCGAAGGTATGCTATTGCTTGACGTCGAGCGCGAACGTTGCGTCGTGCAGCGCCTCGACGGCACAGAGATTGTCGTTCCGATTGCACCCGGCGACGGCGCCTATGTGTGTATCGAGCCGGTGAACCGATTCGTCGAACTGTGCAAAGGCGCGAAGGTTGAGAATGCCGGCACGGCGTTGGTGGGTGCCCGCGCCGTCGAAGTGGTCGAGGCCATGCTGCGCTCGGCGCGGTCTGGTGCCGCCGAAACGATCTAAGGTCCGGTCTTGCGGTTTACCTTTGTCGCCAGCTTCTCGATTGCGTCGATCGCGGCGTCGACACTGATCTCCTTGGCGAGTGCCTGCCTTGTTACGATCCCCATGTCCTTCTGGAACGCTGGATAGCCCGGCAGGCGCGGACGGATCCAAGCCGACTCTACGGTCGACCGCGTCGCCGAGTAGAAGCCGTTGAAGCGCTCGTCCGTTTCGGCATCGTCCCACGCCGTTACCAACGCAGGCTGACCATGATGCACCGGGATGATCTCGCGCTGCGCAACGTCCGACAGAAGAAATGCGATGAAGGCCAGCGCGGCGGGCTTATCCTTGCAATGCCGTGACAGTCCTACCGCTGTGCCGCCGATCGCTGTGCCAGCTGCATGAGGGGCATGGGTGCCAGGGAACGGTGCAAAGCTCAGACGCCGCCGCATGTCAGCCTCACCATAGGTGGCGTAGCCATAGACGCACGGAGCATATGCAATGTCGTCACGTGCAACCATCTGGTCATGCAGATCGATCGAGTTCCAACCGATGGCCTCCGGCGGGCAGAGCGTAGCGAGCTCCGTGGTCAGTTCGAACGCGCCGCGTAGCGCTGCACGATCGACATGGAACGGGCTATCCGGATCTGTCGACCAGGGCTTCCCCGCATTGCTCATCAACGCACCAATTAGCAGCCCCGCATGCGGTGTCTCGCCGGCAAGACCAAGCCAGAGGCCGTTGCTACGTAGCTCACGGCCAACTTCTATAACGTCACTCCAGGTTTCTGGCAGGCGCCGGCTACCCATCACATCGGCACGATAGAGCGCGTGCTGAGTAGCGCCATCGATTGGCGCCCCCCAGACCGAGCCGCCGTAGCGATAGCTCGTCAGTGATGCACCTACGAAGCGTCGGTCATCGTTCAATCCTAGACTAGGTAGATATTGGTCAAGAGGCACGAACCCATCGCTCGCCAGCAAATCACCACTGAACGGATGGTCGTAGATGATGAGATCGAACAGCTCGGCGACACTAGCGAGTCCCTGATGCTCGAAATCGCTCAGAGGCCGCACCGTCCAGTCGATTTCGATGTCGGGGCGCGTTTGGCGAAATCGATCCACCAGCGGCTGCAACGGCCCTGTGGCGCGGCGATGCCCCCAGCTCAGCCCCTTGAGCACGACGGCATCCATCACTTGTCCTTGCGGCTAGCGAAGGCGTCGATGCCCTTGCGCTGGTTGCCGAGCGCGAAGGCCAAGACCATGAGGTCGTTTTCATAGCGTGATGCGCCGTCCAGCGTGCCGTTGAGTGCTGCCCTTATGCCTTCCTTCACCGTCATGGTGGCGATGGTCGTGTGTCCCGCGATGCGGGACGCCATCTCGCGGGCCGCTGTGACCTCGTCGCCCTCGCCGACGAGACGCTCGAGAACGCCCATCCGATAGGCCTCAGCGCTGTCATAAGTATCGCCAGTGAGGCACATCATCATTGCTTTGCCGTAGCCGACCAGCCGGGTGAGCATTTGCGTTTGGCCACCGCCGCCGAGCCAGCCGTGCTTGACCTCCGGCGCACCGATCTTGGTTGAAGGCGCCGCGATGCGGATGTCGCAATTGATAGCGATCTCAAGCCCCCCGCCCACCGCCCAGCCCTTTAACGCCGCAACCGTTGGCTTCTTGATGCGTCGGAATTCGGTCGCGTAGCAGACGCGGTTGCGGAAGTCCCAGGCGTCCTTGAAGCTGTCGAGCCGGCCGATATCGGTGCCAGCGCAGAACGCCTTCTCACCCGCGCCCCGCACCACTACCGCATGGATGGCATCGTCATCGTTGATTTCGCGGCGTGCGTCACGAATGGCCGACGCCATTTCGGGGCTGATCGCGTTGTGCTTTTCAGGACGATTGAGGACCAATTCGGCAACACCGCCGCCCAGTCGTTCGAGAAGGATAAGATCGGTCATGCGAGAACTCCTAACGCAGAAAGGTTTCCACGATCACGATAATCGATTATATATGATTATTATCTGACCGAGGATTCCGCAAGCTAAACTCTTGCGGAGCTCAGTTGACGACCTGAGGATGCGGCAATGAGCACCCCGACCGAAACGACGCGCAGGCCCGCCCTGATCCGGAGCCGCAGCCTGGTCGATTTAGCGCATGACGAGATCCACAAGCGCATCACAAACGGGGAGATCAAGCAGGGTGAGCGCCTGATCATCGACGCCATGGCCAAGGAGTTTGGCACGAGCCTGATTCCGGTACGCGAGGCATTGGCCCGTCTCCATGCGGAGCGCCTCGTGTCGTTCGAGGCCAACAAGGGCTATCGCGTCGCAGCGCCGCCAGATGCGCTGGAGTTGCGTCACCTGTTCAACGCACGCCTCATGCTCGAGGTAGGCGCTCTGGAAACCGCCATCGCGCTCGTCAATCCGCAACTCATCGGAGAACTGCGTCAGATCAACGGCCGGATGCGTTCAGGCACCTACGGCAAGACCTTCGAGGGCTATCTATCCTTCGTTCAACTCAACGCGATGTTTCACGAGAAGGTAGTCGGACTATCCGGCAACCCCTTTATCATCGACGCCTACCGCACCCTCGCCTATCACCAGCGCATTATGCAAACGCTGCACGGACGCGGCGTTCCTGACATCAGCAAGCTGGTGGCCGAGCACGACGCAATCATCGACGCGCTGGAGCGTGGCTCGCATGATGTTGCACGCTCGGCGATCCGTCAGCACATAATCGACGGTCGGAAACGACTTTCGGACGAGACTTGACCGCATGCCGGTAGCGCGAAAGCCTAGGTTGATGACCGTAGCGATTGCCGGTGCTGACTCCGGGTTCGCCTAACTTCAGGCAGCCTTGTCTCGCTCGATGAGCGTTTGCTGGTTCGCCTCAAGTTCCTCGAGGTCATTGACCAGCCAGGCGCTTGAATGGCATTCTTGTAGAGATATGTTCTGAGGTAGCTGGATGATGCCATCGACTCCCCCATCCGTCGCTAAGAACAGTCGCCGACTTGCGCAACTTCGCAATGTAGGTCCGGCAGCTCTCCGGGACTTCGAGCGGCTCGGCATCTGCACTGGCGAGCAACTTGCACAACAAGATCCCGACGAACTTTACTTGAAACTATGCGCCATTACCGCGAAGCGACACGACCCCTGTGTTCATGACGTGTTTCGGGCGGCAATCCATCAAGCCCGCACAGGAGAAGCGCTCAATTGGTGGGTGTTTTCTCCAGCACGCAAGGACCGGCAGAAACGCGGGACGTTTGGGCATCTCGGCTTGTCAGGCTGAGCCGTCATCCAGGCGTCGAGCCGACGCGATCTGATCGGGTGGTATTCGCACACCAATAAGCGTGGCACCCACAGCCGGGCGGCCGCAATTCTTCCCGTTGTCAGCTACTGCCTTAGAGATATTTTCTGACGCGAAAAGGCGGACCGAAGCAACGAACGTTGGAGAGTTGCTTCGGCCCAAGCCGCTGCCCGTTTTTGTTCAGATGATACCAGTCTGACGTTTCGTTTTGACGAGCATTAAGTCGCCCCGTCTTTGTAGGCGTTTGTGTATTTCCGTGTCCAAGGATGCGACCAACGCGAAGGCGATCGCCGTTCTAGAATTTTGGCTTGAGGCGTAGCTGGTTCGATGTCAAAGGGTGAAACGACGAAACGACCTGCTTTACTCGAGCGGCTCGGCGCTGCAGCGCGAGGCGCTTGGTTCGCTGTTGGGAAGGATAGACGGGACTATCCCCCAAACGGACAGCATCTTGACAGAGCAAACTGAGCAGGCTTACCGTTCTGCTGTTGGTACAGACGTTCCAAATACGGAACGACACGATCGAGCGAGATCGGGTACCGGTGGGAGGAATACGCCAAGTGGGGACTTCTTCGCTTGAGCCGTCACGTCCTGTTCTCGAGGCGCGCGGTATTGCCAAGAATTACGGTGCCGTAGTTGCGCTTGCAAACGCGTCGATCGCGTTGCGGCCGCGCGAGGTGCTCGGGCTCGTCGGCGATAATGGAGCGGGCAAATCGACCCTGCTGAAGATTCTGTCCGGCGTCGTCATGGCCACCAGCGGCGAGGTCTTTATCGACAATCGCCAGGTCCACCTGCGCCATGCCCAGGACGCGCTCGACGCTGGTATCGAGACTGTCTATCAGGACCTTGCACTCGTTGACACGATGAGCGCGTACCAGAACGTCTATCTCGGTCGGGAGGCCAGGGCCAAGAACCCGATCGCGCGGTTCCTAGATCTGGTCGATGACCGCGAGATGCGCAAGCGCTCGCGGGAAGTGCTCGATGCACTCAAGGTCAAAGTACCGTCAATCAATGCCTCAGTGAAGGGAATGTCGGGCGGCCAGCGGCAGTGCCTAGCCATCGCTCGAGCTTTGCTTTGGGGCCGTCGTATCGTCATTCTCGATGAGCCAACGGCAGCGCTTGGCGTGCGCGAATCTGGACAAGTCCTCGAAGTCATCCGTGACCTTCGGACTCACGACGTGTCTGTGATCGTCGTCACACACAACATGCAGCAACTCATGGAAGTCGCGGATCGGGTGACGGTGATGCGACTCGGTCGCTCGATCGCAACACGGACGGTCAAGGACACCAATGTGTCTGAAGTCGTCGGACTGATCACTGGGGCCATCCCCGGCGATCAAATGGAGGAAACCGCATCGCCGGCCGCAGCATAATAGTTTGTAAGCACTCGCATGCTTCGGCGCGTTCGGAACGTGTCTACGCCTGACAATCACACCATAGGGAGAGAACGATTATGCGCATGATGACACGTCGCACCATAGCGACGATGGTACCAGCCGTGCTGGCACTAGCGATTACCGGCGCCGCGACCGGCCCGGCCGCTGCTTTTAAACTCGGCATGGCTGTGGGCGGTGAGGCCGCCAGCAACTGGCAGAAGCCGCAGGGTGAGGTCGCTGCGGCGCTCGCCAAGCAGCGGGGGTGGGAATATGTCGAGTTGTCTAACAATCTGGACGCGGCGGTCGCGACCAAGAATGCCGACATTTTCATTCAGGATAAGGTCGACGCGGTCATCGAATTCAATGGTCGCCCCGAGGTGAACCCGGTACTCGCCGCGAAGTTTGCGGCGGCGAAGATTCCAGTCGTCACTTACGACATCTCGCAGAAGGGCTTTTACTTCGTCGGCATCGACAATCTCGCGGCCGGTATCGCAGGTGGCGAGGGGCTCGGCAAGATTGCCAAGGAAAAGTGGAATTGCGACGTCGATCTCGTGCTGTCGTCGGAAGGTGCCGGCGCGGGTATCGTCAATGAGTGGCGGACCGGTGGTATGCGGACCGGCCTGCAGCACATCTGCCCCGACATCCCGAAGGAGAAGTACATCTCGTTCGAGGGCAGCGGTCAGGTTGCCGTTGCGGCGCCCGCAGCGCGAGATGTCCTCGCGGCGCATCCTGATGCCAAGAAGATCCTAGTTGTAGGCCTCAACGATGCAGGCGTGCTCGGTGCCGTTCAGGCGGCTGTCCAGCTCGGCCGCGGGGACGACGTGATCGCGTGGGGCCAGGACGGCGCATTCATCACCGGCGACAACGTCGATCCGCATCTGGCCGGCTCGGTCCTCTATTTCCTAGAGGGCTATGCCGTCTATGCGCTTCGCGATGTCATCGACCCGATCGCCGCGGGCAATCCGCCGCCGATGAAGGATACCGGCGACGACCCGGCTTCGAAGGTGAAGCCGTGTCCGGTCACGGCCGAGCAGGCCAAGAGCATCCCGGGTATTGAGGAGCGTGTGAAGCAGTTGATGGCTGCGCCTGCAGGCACGACCGAGTTCGACCTCTTCTGCCCCAAGAGCTGATCAAGGCGGCGTGAGTATGACCGAAATGGCCGCTACCACGCCATCGACGACCCCCGGCCGGTGGAACGCGCTTCGCGCCAATCTCCCCACCGGCTGGGGTGCTGCCGCGACGGTGGCCCTGGCGTGGATCGCACTGATCGTCGCTTCGGGCATCCATCGCGCCGACTTCCTGTCGCACCAGACGGTGCTCGCCGTCAGCTTCACGATGGCGATCGTCGGCGTACTGGCGGTCGCTCAAGCTCTCATCGGAATGTCGGGCGCTATCCTCGACCTCAGTCAGCCGACGGGCCTCATCATGTCGGCCGCAGTGGTGGCTTGGCTGCTCGAGCGCAATGTGCCCATCCCGCTTGTCGTAGTGGCCGGCATTCTCGTGGGCGCCGCATGGGGATTTGCCAATGCATCGATCGTCGTCCTAGCGAAACTGAATCCCATCATCGTGACGTTGGCCACCAACTTCATCGGTGGTGCCGTCATGTTCCTCGTCTACCAGAACGCCCAGGCACCGCTGAAGTCGTCCTTCTCGGATTTTGGCCGCAGCTACTTCCTCGGCCTGCCCAATATCTGGTGGCCGATGTTGATCCTGATCCTTGTGGTCGGCTATTTCCTGCCGCGTACACGCTATGGCCGGCACATGATCGCCGTCGGCGGCAATCGGTTCGCCGCGCAAACGCGAGGCGTCTCGCTGAAGAAAACGCGCCTCGCGGTCTTCAGTATCGCGGGAGCTATCGTGGGTGGCGCGGGCGTGCTGTTCGCCTGCTCGAACGGACCATTTGCTCCAACCGCCGGCGCAACATTCCAGCTGCCGGTGATCGCCTCGGTGATTCTCGCGGGTTGCTCATTGAGTGGCGGCCGCGGAAACGTCTGGCTGATCCTGCTCAGCGTCGGATTCTTGTCCACCGTGCCTACGTCGCTGGTGTTCTTCGGCCTCAATTCAAACTGGCAGGCCGTTTTCCAGGGCATCATCCTAATCGTCGCCGTCTCAATCGACGGCTCGCGGACAAAGAGGACGCAACGATGAGCATGGACAAAAGTGCACCTGTCGTTGAGCCAACCGGGCTCGATCGTCATCAGCTTCGCGATCTGCTGACCGGTTCGGTTACCAGCATCGGTGTTGCACTTCTGCTGGTCGTCATCATCGGCTTGACTTGGGTCGGGCCGAATTTCCTGTCGACCAGCAACGTCACCATCATGGGCTCGTTTGTCGCAATCCCTATGATCGTGGCGGCATTCGCCGGGTTCGCGCTACTCGCCGGTGTGGTCGATCTGTCGATCGGATCAATGCTGGGATTCAGCTCAAACATCTGCGCCGCGCTCATGGCTGCGGGCTGGCCGCTGGCTGGGGCGATCCCCGTCGCACTCGTCGCCTGCCTGATCTGCGGCGCGATCAACGCGACGGCAATAGTCATCTTCGGTGCAGACACGATCGCTGCTACGCTCGGCATGCTGGTGGCATTGCGCGGCATGACCTACATCATCTCCGGCCCCGTCGGAATGATCGCGGCTTTCGACAACGACTTCTACAATCTCGTCAATCTGACCGTCGGACCCTTGCCGCTGATCTTTGTCTTTTCGCTGGTGGTGATCGGACTGGCTGCCTTCATCGTTAGCCGCACGCGTCGAGGACGCCATATCCAGGCCGTTGGTGGCGATGATCGCGCCGCGGCGCGCGCCGGTATCTCAGTCACGCGGGTCCGCTTCGTTGCTCTGATGCTTTCGGCGCTCGGTGCTGGCATTGGCGGAATTCTCTATGTCGGCCAGCTTGGCAGCGCCTCGAACTACACCGGTACCGGCCTTGAATTCCAAGTCTACGCCGCGATGATGATCGGGGGCTATTCGATACTGCGCGGCGGTATCGGCAATCCGATCGGCGCCGCTCTCGGCCTCCTGGTTGTGGCAGGCACCTCCAACATCATCGATGTGCGGGCCATTAGCCCATATCTCACCAACATCATCGTGGGTCTGATGCTCCTTGCTGCCGTTTTGCTCGATCGCTTGCGCGGTGGCGACGCCTACGAATAACCATCCACCAGAAGGCCGATATCGTGAAAATCACCGACATCAAGATCAAGACTTTTCGGACCTATGCTGATCGCTGGGACACAGGTCATGCGTTGCCCATTCCACATGCCGAACTGATGCAAACCGTGCTCGCCATTGAGACGGACTCCGGCGCCACTGGCTACTATTTCGGCGGCGGAGCTCATGGCGATGCCGAAGGGCTCAATGTCGTTGATCAGCAGATGATCATGACCCGTGTTCGTAATCTGATCGTCGGCCAGGATCCCCTCGACCGGGAGCTGATCTGGAAGTGGATGTGGGTCGCCAACTATCCCGAGAACGTCCAGAGCGTCATCGACAATGCATTGTGGGATCTGGCCGGTCGTGCCTTTAACGTTCCCGTCTACAAGCTGATGGGCGGGTCGCGGAACAAGATCAAAGCCTATGCCTCGACCTATCCCAATATCGGAGTGCCACGCGTCTACGCCGAACATGCGCTGGCCTGCAAAGCCGAGGGCTATCAAGCCTACAAGATTCATCCGCACTATTTCTGGAATCCCGAGACTGGCCAGCCGACTCCAGGTCGGCCTAGCAACATCAAGGCCGATATCGAGACGATCCATCTGGTTCGCGAGGCCGTTGGTCCGGACTACGTGCTGATGTACGACCCCTGGGGCACATACATGTCGCTCGAGGAAGCCATCAAGGTTGGCCGGGAACTCGAAAAGCTCAACTACTATTGGTACGAGCATCCGATGCCCGAATACCGTGTCGAGAGCTATGTCCGGCTGTCGCGCGAGCTGTCGATCCCTATCCTGTCGCCCGAGATCGTCGCCGGTGGAGTGTTCTCGCGGGCCGAATGGATCTTGCGTGGCGCCGGCGACATGAGCCGGATCGACGTCGTTCGCGGCGGCATCACCGGGGCGCGCAAGACGGCAATCGTCGCCGAGGCCTATGGTCTGCGGTGCGAGATGCACATGGCGGGCTGGGGCAATCTGCAGGTGTGCGGCGCGACCTCAGAGGATACGTCCGAATACTACGAGAAGGGTCTTTTAGCGCCGGGCGTCGACTATGACGCGCCGCACCCCTACCTCGCTAAGACGTGCGACAAGATCGACACGGAGGGTTACGTGCACCTGCCGCAAGGCTCTGGCATGGGCTATGAGATCGTCTGGGATTACATCAACGACAATCTGATGAACCCGATGGAATGGGACAAGAAATACTGGTGATCAATGTCGAGCATTAGCCGTTCGGTGCAGGTGATGGAGCTTCTGGCACGCAAGAGTCCGATGGGTGTGCGAGCGGTCGCAACGCATCTCGGCCTGCCGCTGGGATCGGTCCATCGGCTGCTGCTCGACTTCGAGAAAGCCGGCATCGTCGAGCGAACCGAAGCAGGGGAATGGGAGCTGTCGTTTAAGCTCCTCGAGATCACCGGACTGCAACTCGAGCGCATCCACTTCCCAGCACTGGCGCGGCCCTATGCGGAGCGTATTGCCGAGGCGACCAACGAGACGGTCAATATCAACGTCCTCAGTGGGCTGCATGGGGTCAGCGTCGACAAGGTGCGCGGTAATGAACGCATGCAGCTCGATATGCGGATTGGTTCGCGCGGCTCGTTGCACTGTGGCGGCGCCGGCAAAGCCATGCTGGCCTTCCTGGGCGAAGCTGACCAACAGCGGGTTCTCGACGGGCCGCTTGAGCCGCTAACACCCAAGACCATCACGGACGCCGCAGTGCTGAAGCGAGAGCTCAAAAAGATACGTCAGCGTGGCTATTCCATCGACGACCAAGAAGTGGTGATGGGGATCTATTGCGTTTCGGTGCCTATCCTCGATAGCACCGGGCGGCCGGCCGGGGCGATGAGCATCACTGGGCCGTCGCCGAAATCTGCTGGCCGCACCGTTCAGCTCCTGGTTGACATGCTCAACGAGGCCTGCGGTGCGGTCAGCCGTAAGCTCGGCTACCGCGGCGACTATCCGCTCGGCGAGGCGGCGGCTCCAACCCGCTGGACCGCCTAACATGGTCTATCGCAACGCGTGGATCATGACGCTGAAACCTGGCAACGAGGCGCTCTACAAGCGGCGGCACGACGACATCTGGCCGGAGATGCTAGCCCTGATGAGGCGCGGTGGGACGCACAATTTCTCGATCTATCGCTACGGCCTGCTGCTCTTTGCCTACCAGGAGCTCGATGCGCCGCCGGTTGCTGGCGCGCCGATCGACCCCATCTTGTGGAAATGGTGGGAGATGATGGCGCCGCTGATGGAAACCAATTCTGATTTTTCGCCGGTCATCGAACCGATCGAAGAGATGTTTCACGCGGATTGACGGGCAGAGTATGACCACCAAGACACTTTACGGCATCGTTCCGATCCTCCTCACACCATTCGACGAAAAGGGGCGGATAGACGTCGACAGCCTTCAGCAGTTGATCGATTTCAACATCGCCGCGGGCGTACACGGCCTCGGCATTGCGCTCGGCTCCGAGATCTTTAAGTTCAACGAGGCGGAGCGGGACCTGCTGTCGAAAGCCGTGGTTGGCCACGTTGCCGGACGGGTCCCTGTCGTCATCAACAGCGGCGCTGCGGGCACTGACCTTGCAGTGCAGTACAGTGTAGCGGCAGAAGCCGCCGGTGCGGATGCGCTTATGGTAATACCACCACATTTCCAACCCACGAGCCCTGCAGAGATCGTCCACTACTACCGCACGATCGACGCCGCGGTGCATCTGCCGATGATCCTGCAGGACATCCCGCAAGCGCCAGTATCACCGGGTATGGCCGTGCGGCTTCAGTCCGAGTGCGCCAATGTCTCGATGATCAAGGTCGAAACACTTCCTATCACCGCTAAGGTCGCAGAGATGCACTCTGCTGCCGGCAATGTCCTCACCATCTTCGGCGGCGCGGGTGGCACATATTTCATCGAGGAAATGCGACGCGGCGCTAGAGGCACAATGCCCTTTTGCAGCCAACCAACGTCATTCGTCGAAACGTGGAATTTGTTTCAGGCCGGGGACGAGAAGGGCGCCCGCGCCGCCTTCGATCGCTCGATCATGGCAGTCAATCGCCTGGGCGCGCAAGGCGGCGACATATTTTACCACGTCCATAAGCAGCTGCTCGTGCGGCTAGGCGTGATCCGCACCGCGTTCGTTCGCAGCCCCACTACCGAGATCGACGCGATCTCGCAAAGAGAAATCGACCATTTGATTGACCAGCTCGTGCATGACTAGGCCCAAGCTGGTGCGCGTTTTGGGGTCTTGGTCGGCGAGGCTTTGCGCCTAGGCGTGAAAACGCCGGGTCCTCCCTGGCGCTGAATGCATTGAGGGACGGACGCAGCGCAGGAAGGCACCACCCGCGGGAATTTAAGGGCCTTGCTTACTCACCTAGCGCCGCCGATGAGACCAAGTACCCGTCCAGTCCAATGGAATCCGCACCGCCGCAATGGCGTTCCAAGCACAATCGCCCAGAACGCGGCGCTCGGAGTCCTTAGAGAAATGGGAGGTACCACGTCAAAGGATGGGCTTGACGTGGTATTCCCAGTAACGCCCGGAAGACTGGGATACCGACGTCAAACGCCCTCATCGCCACGAAGGACTTGACGGCCGCCCCGTCGTCCTGTGCCGCTCGAACAGGCCGACAGCCCCAGCCCGCAACTCGGGTACCGAAAAGAGCTCGGGTAGAACCGCGCTCGCCACGAATCACAACTACGGACCTTTGCCCTCATTACGTCCAAAGCTGGAGCTAGACTTGTCCCCCGGCTCAGCACTTTGTCATCCGCAGTGTGTCGGAGAGGCGGATGGTTGAGCAACAACACGACGAGGAGCTTGCCGCACTTCATGCCCAACTCGTCCGTCTCGATCGGCGGGCTCAGCGCCAACGGCGAGCGCCAAACGCCGATTGGCAGTCATGGTCGACGACGTTTGACGAGGCCCTGTCCCTAGTCGACCGCATCGCCAAAATGCCGGCTGATGGACTGGACGGGCTCGCCATCAAGATCGAGGCTGTCGTCTGGTTCCTCGACAGTACCGATGCGGTGCTCGACGTGAAGGGACTGAGACAGCTCCGCGGTCTGGCTCGCGAGGCGCGATTGATGGCGCTCGATCGGCGGCGATGAGCTCGCAGAATTTGTCGCCCACACGCGGCCGTTCGGTACAGATGGGGCAACCCCAGCCTGCGAGGCCTTGTTGGCCCTGTACGGCGGCACGTTCCCCCTGGAAAGGGCGCCCCGATGGCTGCAGGAACAAGGTGGGGAAAACCCAGCCGCATAGCGCTCGCAGCCAGGGAGGACCCGCCGTTTTCGGCAAGCACGAATACCGTTCTTCTTGTACTGGCTTCCCGGACCGCTACAGCGTTGGTGAGGCCTTGTCGATGAGGTGGGTGAAGTGAATGTCGTTCGTGACAACTGCGGGGCGGACGCGAACGACCGGGGCGATCGCCAGGTCATCTACAAGCTGGGCACATGCCGAGTCCTTACAAGCGCACATCTTGTCTTTGAACCCCTGACTTCCGGCCAGTTTCTGCATGCACTTCCCCATGTCCTCACCAATCTGGGTGAACTTCTTGGCGAAAACAGGGGTTGATATCGTCGAGGAAACCGCGATCAAGGCGATCACCGTGAGGCCGGCAACGACGACGTGTTTGAAGGTCTTCATTCCAATCTCCATGAGCACCACCACGGGCTCTCTGGAGACACATGAGACATCGGGCCGGGTGAACACGTACTGAATAGGCCTGTTAGGAACTGCGCAGACTCCGGCCCCGAGTCTACGAACACCAGAATTCGTCGCCATCCGGCCATCGCCTTGCCAGGTGCTCGCTGATCAGGATGTCGCCAATGTCCCGCGCTCCAATGCGAATGGTCGCGAGGGTCCGATGTTCAGCGACAACCATCTTGGCCGGTACCGACAGCCACCTTGTCCGGTGAGGTCTGACGGAAAACGGGCATGCCCGTCTGTAGGACAGCGGCACCGGCCTGATCGATTTTTTGGGGGATAGGTGCTGGACGCTGTGGGTTGGTAAGCCGGGTTCCTCTGCCGTCAAACGGAGGACCCGGGTTGGCCTACAAACCCATCACCGACCAGCAAGTGAGACTATATATGTCCGACCTTCAAAATCACAGCCAGCGCACATCTGCGGCCCGCGCCGGGTTCAGTGAGCGCACTGCCCGGCGTTTCGATGCCGATCCGACGCTTCCTTCAAACCGCACCATCGTGCACGGGCGCACGGTGGCCGATCCCCTTGCAGGCTTTTGGGAGGACGAGCTTCTCCCCCTTTTGGAAAAGGATAGTGCGCTGCAGGCCGTCACGCTGTTGCGCCATCTTCAGATCCAGCAGCCGTTGGCTTTCCCCGATGATCGTATCCGGCGCACACTGGAGCGGCGGGTGCGGCAGTGGCGGGCGCTGAAGGGTCCCGAGCGCGACATCATCTTCCGCCAGACGCCCGAGCCGGGATACATGGCCCAGTCCGACTTCACCCATGCTGGCGAACTGGAGGTGACGATCGCGGGTCAGCCCTTTGCGCATCTGCTCTACCACTTCGTCATGGTCTACAGCCGCTGGGAGCATGTCGGCGTGGTCCTGGGCGGGGAAAGCTTCACGGCCCTGGCCGAGAACCTGCAGCAGGCTCTCTGGTCGCTCGGCGGTGTGCCGCACAACCATCGCACCGACAGCCTGTCCGCCGCCTTCCGCAACCTGACCGCCGATCAACGCGAGGATATCACCCAGCGCTATGATGCCTTCGTCGGCCACTACGGCATGCAGGCCAGCCGCAACAATCGCGGCGAGGCCCATGAGAACGGGGCGGTGGAGTCCCAGAACCGGCATCTCAAGGTGGCCATCGGGCAGGCGCTGATCCTGCGCGGCAGCCGTGACTTTGCATCGATCGAGGACTACCGGCGCTTCGTCGACCTGGCGGTGGCACGGCGCAACCAGCAGCGGGCGGGTGCCGTTCAGGCGGAACGCGCCCATCTGCAGCCCTTGCCGCAGCGGCGCACCACCGACTTCACCGAGACGGTGGTGCCGGTCACCCGGACCGGCGGCTTCCTGGTCAAAAGCATCTTTTACAGTGCGCCGTCGCAACTGATCGGGCAGCGCCTTCGGATCCATGTCTACGATGATCGCATCGAGGCGTTTGTTGGGGGCACCTTGGTCGTCAGCCATCCACGGGCCCGCGGGCGAGGCGATGGACACCGCGTCCATGTCATCGATTACCACCACGTCATCCATGCCCTGCGGCGTAAACCGCAGGCTCTTTGGAACTCGATCTATCGCGACAGCCTGTTCCCGCGCACTGAATATGCTCAGACGTGGAAGGTGCTGCAGCGGGACCTGCCGCGTCGTGATGCCTGTCGCCGCATGGTCGATCTGCTCTTTGTTGCCCACGAACAGGCCTGCGAGGCAGAACTGGCGCATCTGCTGTCGGCAGACCTCGAGGCGGGCCGCCTGCCCGATCCCCAAGCGCTGACGTCGCGGCTGGCCCCCAGGCACATCGCACTGCCCAGCGATATCGCCGTCGCTCACCCCTCGCTCGACAGCTTCGACGCCCTTCTGGGGGTGAGCGCATGACACCCCGCGACATCGACATCCACACGCTGCCCAGCATGCTGACCACGCTGCGCCTGCCCAGCTTCCACAAGCTCTGGCGGGAGATCGCCGCCCGTGCCGATACCGAAGGCTGGCCTGCCGCCCGCTTTCTTGCGGTTCTGGCCGAATATGAACTGGCCGAGCGCGATAGCCGTCGCATCCACCGTCATCTGAACGAAGCACAACTGCCAGCCGGCAAGACCCTGGCAACCTTCGACTTCAAGGCTCTACCCCTTCTCCCACGCGCCCGTGTACAGGCTCTGGCCGCAGGCGATTGGCTGGAGGGCGGCGGCAACCTGATCGCCATCGGCAACTCGGGCAGCGGAAAGACCCATCTTTTGTGCGCCATCGGCCATGCTCTGATCGAGACGGGGCACCGCGTGTTCTACGCCCGGACCAGCGATCTGGTGCAAAGGCTCCAGGCCGCCCGCCGCGACCTCATCCTCGAGGCCGCTCTCGCCAAACTCGACAAGTTCGACCTGATCATCCTCGATGACATCACCTATGCCCACAAGGATCAGGCCGAAACCGGCGTCCTCTTCGAGCTGATCGCCCGGCGCTACGAATACCGCAGCATCGCCATCGCCGCCAACCAACCCTTCAGCGGCTGGGACCAGATCTTCCCTGATAAGGCCATGACCGTGGCCGCCATCGACCGGCTCGTCCACCACGCAACAATCCTGGAGATGAATGCCGAAAGCTACCGCCAGCGCGCGGCGACCGCCAACAAGCGGGCTCAGGACGAAGGGCCAGCGACAACCATCACCGACAACCAGAATGAAGGGGGGAACTGAGACAAAACACTAAACAAGACGCCAACCACCAGCGGCCTCAAAACCGGACAAGGTGGTTGTCGGTACCGGACAAGATGGTTGACGCGCTACAGTCCGACGACCAGTGCTGTCCGAACCGAACGTCTCGATGGTCCAGACATTGCCGTTGAGCAGTTGTAGGAACCTACCGCTGGCTCGGTGCCCCAAAGCGACTTCTGCCGCTCCACCACAAATGTTCGTCTGTGTTTCGGGCGTATCGTAGCCCTGCATCCGGTAGTCGATGCCCTGGATCCACAGGGTATCGCCGTCCACGATGCACGTCTTGGTAGATGTGTTTTTCTCGCCTTTGTTGCACATGCGGAGGTGGGTGACGGGCGAGGCCTGAGATGCTGCGAGAAACTCTTGCGGTTTTGAGGCACCCCCGAGCAAGCTTGAGGCAAAGCCGACGACCGCGACAATACAGACAATAAGCCCGCCGCCAATAAGCCCAACCCGCTGCCGGACGCGGCGCCTTGACCTTCTAAGCTTTATGACTGAGCCCATATCCAATCCATACCAATGAAAGACCCTG
>JBDTLB010000108.1:0-8363 GCA_039934955.1 Devosia sp. | reverse complement strand
GATTGACGGCCACGCGGCCGGTAGGCGGTTTCGGCTTTTTCGCATTTCTGGGACCGGTCGGCTCTGCCGCCGGACAACATCATGGCTCGTTTGAAACTCGATCTTAGTGGCGACGCCTATCGCAAGGTACTGAGCTTCCTGTTCGGTCACTGGGCGCACCAGCCTGGCCGCGCGATACTGATGTTCCTGCTGTTCATGGCGGCGACAATCGCCGACGTCTTCACGCCGCTCTATGCCGGCCAATTGGTCAACGCCGTCTCGAACGGCGCGCCGACGGCGGCCGCGCTCAACGCTGCGCTGCTCGCCTTCGCGGCGCTGATCGGGCTCGGGCTGGGCGCAGTGGTGATCCGCCAGTTCGCCTTCATGGTACTGATCCAGTTCACCCTCAAGATCATGGCCGATATCGCCCAGAGCGCCTTCCATCGCGTGCAACGCTTTTCGACCGACTGGCACGCCAACACGTTTGCCGGCTCCACCGTCCGCAAGGTGACGCGTGGCATGTGGGGCGTCGATCTGCTCAACGACACGCTGATCATCATGCTGTTCCCCTCGGTGGTGATGCTGGTCGGCACCTCGATCCTGCTCGGCCTGATCTGGCCCCTGATGGGCCTCGTCATCGGCATCGGCTCGCTGCTCTATATCGGCCTCACGGTCAGCCTGTCGGTCGGCTACGTCTCGCCCGCCGCGAGCCTTGCCAATGCGTGGGACACCCGCATGGGCGGCGCACTGGCCGACGCCATTTCGTGCAATTCGGTGGTCAAGGGCTTCGGCGCCGAGGACCGCGAGGAAGAGCGGCTCGGCCATGTCGTCGGCAAATGGCGTCACCGTACGGCGCGAACCTGGACACGGGGCACGCTCAATGGCGGCGTCCAAGGCGCGACGCTCGTCGTGCTGCGCACCGCTATCGTGGGTGTCGCCATTTTGTTGTGGTGGCAGGGCATGGCCAACGCCGGCGATGTCGCGCTGGTGCTGACCTCGTTCTTCGTGCTGCAGGGCTATCTGCGCGACATCGGCATGCACGTCCGCAATCTGCAGCGTTCGGTGAACGATATGGAGGAACTCGTCGACGTCGAACTGCATCCGCTCGGAATCGAGGACAAGGCTGGCGCCAGACCTGCCATGATTGAGGAGGGCCGAATCGAGTTCGATAACGTCACCTTCCAATACGGCAAGCACGCGACGCCGCTCTACCGCGATTTGTCGGTCACGCTGCCGCCCGGTCAGCGCGTCGGGCTCGTCGGCTATTCGGGCAGTGGCAAGACCACTTTCGTCAAGCTGATCCAGCGGCTCTACGATGTCAGCGGCGGCCGCATCCTGATCGACGGCCAGGACATCCGTGACACCACGCAGGCGTCGCTGCGCAGCCAGATCGCCATCGTGGCGCAGGAGCCGATCCTGTTCCACCGCTCGCTCGCCGAGAACATCGCCTATGCGCGGCCCGGCGCCACGCGCAGCGAGATCATCGAGGCCGCCAAGCTGGCGAGCGCCCATGAGTTCATCATGACGCTGCCAAAAGCCTACGAGACGATGGTGGGCGAGCGCGGCGTCAAGCTGAGTGGCGGCGAGCGCCAGCGCGTCGCGATAGCGCGCGCTTTCCTCGCCGACAGTCCGATCCTGATCCTCGATGAGGCGACATCTTCGCTCGACTCGGAATCGGAGCTGTTGATCCAGAAGGCGATGGAGCGGTTGATGATTGGCCGCACCACGATCGTCATTGCCCACCGGCTGTCGACGGTGCGGGCGCTCGACCGGCTGCTGATCTTCGACAAGGGCCGGATCGTCGAGGAAGGCACCCACGACGAACTGGTGGCCAATGACGGCGGCATCTATCGCAAGCTGTTTGAGCGGCAGGCACTGGAGCTGACCAAGGGCCTGCAGATCGCTTGAGCGTCAGGTATCAAGCGGCAGCGGGTGGAGTGGCGAAATCCGCTTCGCCCGCCCGGCTTCATACTCGCCGGCAACGCCGGCATAGTCGGCCGCATCATAGGGGGCAAAGATCTCCGACACACCGTTCGCCTTGCGGCGCGGATTGACGTCCAGATCCCCCAGCAGCGTGTCGAAATACTGATGGAAGTGGTTGGACGTGGTAAAGCCGCGCTGCGGCTCGAAATTTGTGTTGGCGCGCTTCCACGCCGCGATGCGCTCGGACCGCTCTTCCATTTCGGCCAGTGGCGGCAGCACCAGATCGCCACTCGTCACCGCCTCGATCCAAATCGCGCTGAGCTCCGACGCCGGGATGTGGAACACGCCGTGATTGTAGCCAATGAACGCCAGCCGCGAGATGCATGGATGGAGGATGTGGCGATAGAGCTGCACGCCGTCGTCGACGGAAGTCATCATCTCGCGATAGGGCGACGGCAGATACGCAAAGCTCGGCTTGTCGTTGCCGATGGCGAGCACCACCATTTCGGCCGGCACGACCCGGCCATCGGTGAGCTTGACGCCTTCGGCACTGAAGCCCGCGAACTCGCCCTTAACCGGCTCGATCCGGCCGGATGCCACCGACGGATAATAGGTCTTGGGCGCCATCGTGCCGCGCAACTGGATGGTCACCGGCCCGTCCGGCGTGACCATCTGCAGGCGGTCCCTCGCGGCCTTACTGCGGCCGGGGCGCTTGAGGCCGGTCGCG
Source organism: Devosia sp. (assembly GCA_039934955.1). Lineage (GTDB taxonomy): Bacteria > Pseudomonadota > Alphaproteobacteria > Rhizobiales > Devosiaceae > Devosia_A. The sequence continues at coordinate 5,734 of JBDTLB010000108.1, read as the reverse complement.
TAGTGCAGCATCGTGCTGGTGTTGCGCCAATAGGTGGCGATGTGCTTGGCCCAGCGCGCGTGGAACTTCGCCTCGCGCGCACCCGGGTGCGTCCATGAGGGCTGGAAGAACGTGCTGGTCCGCGCCGTAACGATGTGGGCGATGTCGCGGCCACCAAGCTTATAGGGCAGGAGCCAGCGCGCGTTTCGGAAGATGTGCGTGACCTGTGCGCCGCGCTCGACTGCAAACGTCGCAATGTCGACCGCCGTCTTGCCGAAGCCCACTACGGCGAGCTTGCGGTTGCGGAAGATTTCGAGGTCGTTGATCTCCCAGTCGCGCAGCACCTGACCCCTGAACTCGGTGCGGCCCGGCAGATCGATTGCGGTCTTGTCGCCCGAATATTGTCCGCTCGCCACGAGCACGTAGTCGTAGGGCGTCGTGGTGACACTGTCGGCCGATTTCACCGTGACATCCCAGCCATCGGGGCGTTCGGTGAGCGCCGTGACATCGCCGCTCATCCGGATATCGAGCTTGAAATGTGCGACGGCAGCGGCGAAGTATCGCCGCACTTCGTCCGCGGTTGGATGGTTCTGCGGTTTGAACGGCCACGGGAAGTCGGTCAGCCGGTAATGTTCGGCAACGTTCTGCAGCGTCACGCCCGGATAGGCAGTCGCCCAGACGCCGCCGATGCGATCAGATTTCTCATAGATCACGACGCTGTGGCCAAAACCCAGCAAGGTCTTGGCGGCGGCGATGCCGGAGACGCCCGACCCGATAACGGCAATACGCAACGATTAGTCCTTCTGCACTGCCCGCCACGCAGCGATGATTGCCGCGGCGCTCATGTCGATATCGGCTTCGGTCGTCGGGGCCGAGATGACCGACAGTCGCATCACCCAGTCGTCACGCCATTGCGCGCCGCCGACATAGCAAACACCATCCGCTTGCACTCGGGCGATCACTGATTCCGTCATCGCCTTACGATACACTGCGTCGCCCATGCCGAAATTGACGATAACTTGATTGAGTACGACGTCGTTGAGCACTTGGATCTCTGGTTCGGCCGCTAAAAGCGCAGCAAAGCGGCGCGCCAGGCTGCAATGGCGTTCCACCATTTCGGCGATACCGTCGCGCCCATAGGTCTTGAGCAACGCCCAGACCGGCACGCCGCGGGCCCGGCGGCTGAGTTCGGGCACCAGAGCCGACGGCACCCGGTCGCCCTGCGCAATCTTCGGCAGATAGCTCGACCACTGCGTCATAGCGCGGTTGAGGATGTCCTTGTCGCGGACGATGGCAAAGCCGCAATCGTAAGGCACTTGCAGCCATTTGTGGCCATCGGTGCACCATGAATCGCCGGCCTCGATGCCTTCGGTCAGATGCTTGAGGGACGGCGTCGCGCGGGCCCAGAGCCCGAACGCCCCGTCGACATGCAGCCACGCGTCATGGGCTTTTGCGATCGAGGCAATTTCGGTGAACGGATCAAAGCAGCCGGTGTTGATCTGTCCGGCTTGCGCAATGACGATCTTGGGGCCGCTAAGCCCGCGGATTGCCGCCTCGAGCGCAGCCGGCAACATGCGACCCTCCGCGTCGGTGGCAACGGCGGTGACGCGCCGGTAGCCGAAGCCGATGAGTTGTAGCGACGAGAACAGCGAAGAATGGGCATCCGCGCCGATCAGCACATGCACCGGGGGCGCGCCGAACAAGCCGTCGGCATCGGGGTCCCAGCCGGCTTTGAGCAACGTGGCGGTGCGGGCTGCCGCGAGGCAGGTGCCATTGGCAACAGTCGCCCCAGTGGTAAATCCCACCGCACTCGCGCGTGGCAGGTCGAGCAGATCGAGCAGCCAGCCCTCGGCAACCTCTTCGAAAGCTGCCGCCGCCGGAGTTGGCGTGTGATACCCCGCATTCTGACCCCAGGCGCTCGTCAGCCAGTCGGCGGCGACACCCGCCGGATGCGAAGCTCCCATCACCCAGCCGAAGAACCGCGGCCCGGTGATTGGCATTAGCCCGCCCTCGGCCAGCCGGACAAGTTCATCGATCACGTCGCCTGCATCTTTGCCGGTCTCGGGCGTCGGCGCCGCGATGCGCTCGCGCATGGCGTGATAGTCGTGCGTCAGGGACCGTTCGGCGTTCCGATACGCGAGCGCGTGTCCCTTGGCCTTGTCGAGCAGGCGATCGAGGTCATCCATTCAAAATCTCCGTATCCCGACGGCCGATAGGTGATGCGACGTGTCAGATGAACGCTGATTGAACCGAAAAAATATCTCGGTCGTTCTGGATGAAGCGGCCTGCTTTGGGCATTTCACATCTGAGCGGTCTGTCAGGGCCCGTTGCAATCGCCGGGGGGCGACCTGACGGAGACTGACATGTTTTGCAAATCCAAATCACGCCTGCCCGTTGCGGCGCGACGCGAACTCTCGCATCTCGACGCGCATCTGTTGCGCGATATGGGCTTTAATCCCGACTTCCGCGACGCCTTTGAAGGTCGTCGCTCGTCGCTTCTGTTCCAGCCTTTCCGCCATCCGCGGCGGGACTAGCACGATCAGGCGGCGAGCTTGTTGAGGATCGCCGCCCCCATCTCTTCGGTACCGATGGTCTTGCGGTTGGGCTGCGCGATATCGCCGGTCCGCAGCCCATCGTCGAGCACCGCCGAGATAGCAGCCTCGACACGACTGGCCAGTTCGATCATGCCGAACGAATAGCGCAGCGCCATCGCAAAGCTCGCAATGGTGGCGATCGGATTGGCGACGCCCTTGCCGGCGATGTCGGGGGCCGAGCCGTGCACCGGCTCGTAGAGCGCTTTTCGCTTGCCGGTCGCCTGGTCGGGCGCGCCGAGCGAAGCGGACGGCAGCATGCCGAGGGAACCGGTCAGCATTGCGGCGGCATCGCTGAGGATGTCGCCAAAGAGATTGTCGGTGACCATCACGTCGAACTGCTTGGGGTTGCGCACCAGCTGCATCGCGGCGTTATCGGCGAGGATGTGGTGGAACTCGATGTCGGCATAGTCCTTGGCGACCGACTGCGCGACCTCGTCCCACAAGACGCCCGACTTCATGACGTTCTTCTTGTCGGCCGAATGCACCTTCTTGTTGCGCGTCCGCGCCAGGTCGCAGGCGACACGCACGATGCGGTCGATCTCGTAGGTCTCGTAAACCTGCGTATCGATAGCGCGCTTCTGCCCATTGCCGAGATCGGTGATGGTCTTGGGTTCGCCGAAATAGACGCCGCCGGTGAGCTCGCGCACGATCAGGATGTCGAGACCCTCGACCAGCTCGCGCTTCAGCGACGACGCATCAGCCAGTGCCGGATAGCAGATCGCCGGACGGAGGTTGGCGAATAGCTGCAGATCCTTGCGCAGCCGCAGCAGGCCCGCTTCGGGGCGCACTTCATAAGGCACCTTGTCCCATTTCGGCCCCCCCACCGCACCGAACAGCACGGCATCGGCGGCCAGGGCCTTTTGCATGTCGTCTTCGGAGATCGCCACGCCATGTGTGTCGTAGGCGACACCACCGACCAACCCGCTATCGATCGTAAAATCGCCGAGCTGTTCGCCATTGATCCAGGCGATAAGTTTTTTGACTTCACCCATCACCTCGACGCCGATGCCATCGCCGGGAAGCAGAAACAATTTCTGGGACATGATTCTACTCTGTCAGGATTTGCTGGCGCCGATGCGCGCCGTGACTTCGATTTCGATTTTTATTTCGGGCGTCGTCAACCCGGCGAGCACCATCGTGGCGGCCGGACGAATCTCGCCGAACGCTGCACCCGCAGCGGCGACCACTGCGTCGTAGACGCTCATGTCGACGAGGTAATAACGGACACGCACGACGTCGCTCAGCGACGCGCCAGCATCCTTGAGCGCCTTGGTGATGGTGCTGAGGGCGTTGCGCGCCTGCTGGCCGGCATCCGCCGGCATCGTCATGGTCGCATAGTCGTAGCCAGTCGTGCCCGAGACATAGACCATGTCCTGGTCAACGACGGCACGCGAATAGCCGATCTTCTGCTCGAACGACGAGCCGGTGGAAACGCGGCGAACCATCAGATCCACGGCCTGTCGGCATGGACCTTCTGCTCGAAGGCAGAAATCTCGGCGCCTTCCTGCATCGTCGCGGTAATATCATCGAGCCCTTCGAGCAGCGTGTGCTTGCGCGACGGATCGATGTTGAAATGCAGCGTGCCGCCATCCGGCCCCTTGATGGTTTGAGCCGCGAGATCGACCGAGATGGTAGCATTGCTGCCGCGCTCGGCGTCGTCCATCAACAGCTTGAGCTGCTCCGGGCTGACGACGATCGGCAGAATGCCGTTCTTGAAACAATTGTTGTAGAAGATGTCGGCAAAACTGGTCGAGATGACGCAGCGCACGCCGAAATCCAGCAGCGCCCACGGTGCATGCTCGCGGCTCGAACCGCAGCCGAAATTGTCACCCGCCACGATGATCTGTGTGTGCCGGTAAGCCGGCTTGTTGAGCACGAAATCGGGGTTCTCGGAGCCATCTTCCTTGTAGCGCATCTCGGAAAACAGGGCTGAGCCGAGGCCGGTGCGCTTGATGGTCTTGAGATATTGCTTGGGGATGATCATGTCGGTGTCGATATTGATGATCGGCAGCGGTGCCGCGACGCCCGTGAGTTCGGTAAACTTGTCCATGATCGAAAGACCCCTTTCAGGACGCCGATTTTGAATGGGCGGCCAACGAGACGTGGGCGTAATGGCGCGTACGGGCATCGAGGTCAAGGGCGCGGGCAGCCGGACGCGTACACAGGGCTGGCATTCCATCGGCAATGACCGATATAAGGCCGCATGAACTTGCCAATTTCCATTCTCGACCTCGCTCCGGTGCCTGAGGGCACGACCAGCACCGAAGCGCTACGCGGCATTGTCGATCTGGCCAGGCTCGGTGACGAACTGGGCTTCACCCGCCTCTGGTACGCCGAACACCACGGCATTCCCTCAATCGCCTCGTCCTCGCCCGAAGTGCTGATCGCCACTGCCGCCGCCAACACGTCGCGCATCCATGTCGGTTCGGGCGGTGTCATGCTGCCCAACCACGTGCCGCTGCGGGTGGTCGAGACTTACCGCACCCTCAACGGCCTCTATCCGGGCCGGATAGACCTCGGCATCGGCCGCGCCGGCGGCAGCGACGGGCGCACCATGAGCGCGCTTCGCAGCGTCGATGGCAGCTATTTTCCGCAGGAAATGGCGGAACTGCTGGCTTTTGAGCAAAGCAGTTTTCCGCCCGACCACCCTTACGCGCCAATCCGGGTGGTGCCCGAGAATGTGCAGCTGCCGCCGGTGTTCATGCTCGGCTCGTCGGGTGCCAGTGCGTCCGCCGCCGGCGAACTGGGCGTCGGCTACAGCTTTGCCGCCCACTTCAGCGCGACGCCGGCCGCACCGGCCTTCGCGGCCTATCGCGCGGCGTTCCAGCCCTCGGCGCAGTTCGCCAAGCCGCACGCAATCCTTGCGGTATCCGCGCTGCTCGCGCCGACCTACGAGGACGCAAAATTCCTCTCGACCTCGCAGGCGGTCAGCTGGGCCCTGTTCCATTCGGGTCAGGAGCGCAAGCTGATGGCGCCCGAGGACGCCGCGCGCTGCCAGCTCTCCCCGCAGCAGCAGGCGATCATCGAGAAACAAGGCAAGCTGTGGATCGTCGGCGACCCGCAGCAGGTCAAGGCCACGATAGAAGCTCAGGCGGACGCCGCCGGCGCCGACGAGGTGATGGTGACCACGACGGTCTGGAGCCACCAATTGCGGCTGCAAT
>JBDTLB010000107.1:0-6824 GCA_039934955.1 Devosia sp. | reverse complement strand
ATCAACCCGTCAGGACCTTTGCGGAAGTCGACCGGCCGGGTCGCCACGAACACCGGCACCTGCGAAGGGATCATCGAGCCCGAACCGCGCGCAGCACCACCTGCAACTGCCGCGCATCGACATCGGCACCGATCTTGATCATCGCGTCGCCGATGAGGATCTCGATCGACCCTTGTGCCGGCACCGGTTGCACCTGCGCGAACGACACGACATCGTCGCGCTCAACACGTCCCGCCTTCAACGCCTGGCGGCGCCAGCCGAACAGTTGCGACGGCGACATGCCATGCCGGCGGGCGATCGCCGAGACATTGGCAGCAGGGTCAAGCGCTTCCTCGACCAGCCGTGCCTTGGCTGCGTCGGACCACCGACGCCGCGGAACGTCCGGGCTCGCCTCAAGACGATCCGCCGTGCCCTCCAGCAACTGGAAACTTCTATCACTGGGCATAGCCGCAGACATAGAAACTGACACCCGCAACTCCACGACCAAATCAACGCTCGAAACATTGCCGATCAGGCCGCTACCCGCCACATGGGGTCGCCTGGACGCTTACGATCGACCAGCGTCATGCTGATGTGGGTCACGCCGGCGCCGGCCGCACAGCGACGGCTGCAATGACCGATCACCAGTCACGCCCCGGTGACCCCGGCTACATCGACATGGAGACGTTTGTCCGTCTCGAGCTGGCGCGCCGAGCCGAATACGAGGCGCGGCCGGACATCGTCGCCAAGCGCGAATCCGACCGCATCGCCACTGAGCAGGGAAAAGTCGGAAGGAACGCCCGGCGGAGGCGGCCGAAGCTGGTCCAGACGACCGACTATCCCTGGCTGAAACCGGGGTGGGTTGAGGTGCCGGTGAGGCCATTCAGCCGAAAGTAATCGCCGCCCACTGTATGGCGTTCAAGGCGATGGGCGAGCGCGCAAGGCATGGCATGAGTTTGCGCATGCGCATTGGCGTATTCGAGGCGGCGGGGTGTGGGGTAGCTATTGCCCGATGGGGGGCGGTTGCACCTGTTTCCACGCCTGCCTGTTCTGCCAGTTGTCAGGAAAGCCCATCGCGGTCAGTGACGCGAGCGGACAATCATGCACCAGCTCAACCAGACGGCGCTTCCAATCACTGCCGGGGGCGACGATGCCAATGAGATAGCCTATCGTCGCAAGCGTGTTGTATATTCGGCGGGTCGATTGGGCGTTCATCGCCAGCTTGAGGGCGCCAGGCGAGTTCGGCACCGTCATGGTCACCGTAAACTGCTTGTTCCAAAGCCTGCCATGATGGGCGCAGATGTTGCGCACGTAAGTAAGGTGATGCGCGAGGGAAACCATCACCCGCTCGTCGATGCCATAGGGTTTGGCAATGGCCTGGCGATCCGCTCGTAGCTTGAGGTTGCCCAGCCACTTCGAAAGCTGGCCGAGAGACATCACCTCGGCCGTCATCCAGATAGGCGGTTGCTCGGGGCCTTCGTTGTACTTGCTTTTGTAGTGCACGATGAACGTGTCGGTGGAGCGGTCGATCTCGTCAAGTAGGCTGGTGAAGGCCTTGGCATACCGATCGGCTCGATCGTAGAGGGCCGGATCGAGATAGCCATGTGCGCCGTATTTCATCGCCAGGTGATGCGCCCAGGTGCCGCGCAAGGATACCTCGATGCGCTCGATCGCATCCATGACGAGCAATCGGAGTTGGCGATCGAACACATACAGGGCGAAGGCATCCTCGATGGACGTGCCGGGCTTGAACTGGTGATCGCCTTCAATCGGCGCGGGCAGAACCTCAAAGGGCAGCCAATAGGCGCGCAAGCGATAATAGCTGACATGCCGGAGGTAGTGCTCGGCCTTCTTTCGGTCCGGCACGACCATGCCGCGGCGCTCAAGAAGGGCAATTTGATCGGCGACCGAAACCGAGGGCTTTTCGTACTTCACGCTGGCTGCCACCCCGTTTGCAGGCCCGGAAAATAAGAAACCCGCCGGGGTGCGCAGTGCGAAGCCGAAGCTCCGTCCGAGGCGTGGCGGGTCTTATTGCGCACAGATATGGCTCAGGTTTCTTACCAATGCAACAACACCAAGGGAAAAAAACCTCCGCATTTCCGTCGCTGCCGGCGCAAACCATTGGGTCGATTCACCAAATGCAGCATGAACAAAGTCGTAGTCTGGCTACTTCCGCTTGGTGATACCCGCAGGATCGTGCATTCGCTTCTCACTATGGGTGCACTTGCTGCACTTCAACGTGCGTTCCTGTACGCCGAAGGATCCAAAGTCCGGATGCTCTCTGGAGGCGACGACCTTGAGGTGCCCCTCGTTACAAATGGGGCAGAGATCGCCAGTATTGAGATCACCGATCTTGCCTTCCAGTTCTTTGATCTTTTGGTCGCGTTCGTGGATCGCGTCCCGCGCGTCGGATAAAGCGATTTTTACGTCGGCAAGGGCGCCGTACAGGTCGGCCATCTGCGCCTTGAGGGCGGCAGCATCGAAACTTTTGTCGATCTCCCGAAGGTCTTTGACGATGCCCGTCGCCTGTGCGAGCAGGGCAAGACCGGTAGCAATATCCATCACTCTGACCCCTTCTTGGGCGCCGGCATCCCAGCCGGCCTCGTTGGCGACCTGCGAAGCCAACAAATTCCTCTTAGGTCTTCTTCTCATGCAGCACGCTCGGTGGCCGCTTCGAAGACGCCACCTACGGTGAGCCGCTCGACAGGATTAACGCACAATCCTTGAAGCGCATGGACGCAACGCTTTTTAGGGTGCGGCGACCCCGTGGCGACCCGAGCACAACGACGGACGGTCCTCCTCAATCCTTAGAGGTCCATAAAACCAACGATTTCAGGTGGTTATGATGGTGCCGCTTAGGTGACTCGAACACCTGACCCCATCATTACGAATGATGTGCTCTACCAACTGAGCTAAAGCGGCGCCACCGGGGCGCGCCCGGAAACGGGGTCTTTTACTGAGCGCCGGAGGGCGGCGCAAGCGAAGTTTCGGCGAGGGGCGCCGGCAGTTTGCCAGTGACCGGCAATGGATCGGGCCGGGCCGAGACGGTGGCGAGCGGCACGCGCCACTCAAAGGCGTCGAGTGCGCCGGTGACAGGCGATACCGGTTCCCACTCGTCCGAGGTGATGCCATCTGCCACCCAGATCGGATCGCGCGGTGCGCGCACGGCGCGGCTTAGCCATTCGCGGGCCTTGCCCTGGTCGGCGTTCTGGCCTTCCTCGATCTCCGCCATCAACAGGCATACCGCTTGGGTCGGATCGGCCGAGGAATAATTGGCGAGGGCATTGCGGGCCGCCGGCCAGTCATAGGCGTCGGCGGCGGCGCGGGCGAGGACTATGGCGGCCGGCAAGTTTGGCGGCGGGGAGTCGATCAGCTCGCGGATGCGCTTCAAGCGATCGACGGCCGAGGTTCCGGACTGGGCGTTGGCGTACAGTGTCGCCACGTGTGGGTGCGAGGTGGCGCGCCAGACTCGGCGCAGCAGGCTCATGGCCTTGCGAACTTCGCCGCGATTGGACTGGATCCGGGCGGCGATCAGCGCCGCCGGCACGAAATCGGGAACGAGCTTCAGTGCCACCGAGGCGTGGTCGAGCGCGGGGAGCGGATCGGTATCGGCGATCTCGCGGGCGAGGGCGGTTTCGAGCACGGCCTGTTTGCGGCGCTTGACCATCTTTTCGTCGCGGGTGACGCCGGTCTCGGCGGCGACGCGAGCGAGCGCGTTCTCCCACTGCCCATGCCGGGTGAGATCGTCGAGCACGGCGTCGGACGCCCAGCGGGTTTGAGGCGAGAGCGCCACGGCCTTTTGCGCAAAGCTCAGCGCGGCGTCGGTGCGGCCCTGGGTGCGCGCCTGCTCATAAAGACCGGCGAGCGCCGCGACGGCGGTCTTCTTGTTGTTGATCAGCGCGCGGTAGTGCTCGCGGGCCGATTGCATGTCGCCGAGCGCCAGATCGGAACGGGCTTCCAACAGTTGCGCGGCGTGGTTGCGCGGCAGATTGCTGCGGGCCTCGCGGGCGAGCACGCGGGCGCGGTTGGGGTCGCCCGCCTGCAACGCGACGAAGCCATCGGAGAGCGCGGCGACGCCAAGGTCACGGCGGCGGTCACGGTTGAGTTTGGCGAAATAGCGCGGCGCGTCGAGGATGCGGCGGAGCAGACTCCATAGCAGGATCACGGCGGCGAGGCCCGCTGCAATAAGGAACGCCGCCATGCCGAGGCGCGGCTGCATCTTGTAGCCGGCGATCTCGATCAGCGCCGTGCCGGGCAGGCTCACCAACCAGGCGATCAGTGCCGTGAACAGCAGGCTGACGACGATCCAGGTGGCGAGCCGGATCATTGCGCCGTCTCGGTGGTGGCACTGAGCGCACGGGTGCGGAGGTCGGCGACTAATTGATCGGCGGCGGCATGGGCGGAGATGTCGGGCGTGACCGCGATCGCGGCCTCTTGCATCGGCGCAGGAAGCTCGGCGAGCAGCGCGATGGCGGCCGCATAGTCATGCCGGGTTATGGCGCCTTCGAGTCGTGACACGATGGCTTCTGGGCTGTCGCCCGCTTCCTCGTCGGCGGGTCGCAAGGCGAGCAACGATTTGACCCAGTCTACGGCGTTCTGCGTCCAATCGCCCGAATTGTGGTCGCGCGCGGCGAGGATTTCGGGCAGCGCGGCCTCGAAGCGAAGGTTCAGTGTATCGGGGCGGGTGAGGCCGCTGGTCGCGGTGACCTTCAGTGTCTCGGGTACGGCCAGGTCGGGCACGACGCTAGCGAGGGCCGAGAGTTCCTGCTGGAACGGCTTTCCACTGTCAAAGGCGCTCTCGAGACCGCTGAGGATCAGCGGCAGCTTCATGGCTGGGCCGATCTCGCTCGGCAGCGCTGCGTTGATATGGTCGCTGAGCGTCTTGCGGGACGCGTCGAGATCGGTGCGCAGTGCCGTGATGGTGGCATCGACGCCGTTGAGGCGGGTGCTGAGACTGCCGATGCCGGTTTGCAGATCCGACAGCGACTGTGCGATGGCGCCGGCATCGGCGCCCGACGCGCCGGCCGCGATGGCGTCGACCTGGGACTTCAGCGTCTTCAGCTCGGTCTCGAGCGGGGTCAGGTCGACCGCCGTCTGGGTCGCGGGCTGCGACGTCTTGAGGTCGGCGAGGGCCGCGTTGACGGTGTTCATGTCGCCATCGAGCTGCGCGATCGTGGCGTCGAGGCTAACTTGAGTTTTGCGCGCAGTGTTTTGCAGGGTGTCGATGCTGTCGGTCAACGTCGTGATCTGTTCGCCCTGGGTGTTGACGAAGGCGGTGAGGTCGGGCGGCATCGGGCTGGTGTGGCTCGGCAGTGGCAGGAGTGTTGCCAAGAGGTAGGTGAGGATGGTGCCAAGCACGGCGCCACCGGCGGCGACGCCGCCGAGCAGCGGCCAATTTGGAGTGTCGGAACCGGCGCGGAAGCGCGGCGGGCTGTCGTTGCGATGATTGATGCCGGGCGCCGCGTCGGCGGCGGGGCGTGGCTCGGCCTCCGGCCGCGCACCAGCGCGGGCGGTGAGGTCGATCACGGGCGGTTTCACGGGGCCGGGCGAGCGGTCAGCCATTACGCAACATCCTTCATGGCTCGATCATGCCGGGTTTTGATCGCGGGCAAAAGAGAGCGCGAGGCCCATCATGGCCTCCTCGCTCGGGTAATCGGCAAGCGCCACCCTGACGAAATGGGCGGCCATCAGGGGTTGTGCAACCGCCTCGGAGAGACAGAGCATGCCGAGCTTCGCTTTGTCGCGGAGGCCGACGGCGAGCGCGGCGAAGGTTTCAGCTGTGCGACGGGAATAAAACAGCGCCGCGTCGAGCGAGCCGCCATCGAGATGAGCACGGGCACTGTCGCTGAATTTTGTCGCCGGGGTCATGGCATAGACCGCCGTGGTGATGACCATGACGCCGTAGGGTGCCAGCGCCTTGCCGAGGTCGCCGGCCTGCCGCCGTGCGGCCGGATAAAGCACCGGGCCGCCAATGCCGGCTTTGGCCAGCAGTTTGACAAGGTCGGCGAGGTCGCCGCGGGCGGACACGATCTCGGCAAAGCCGAGGGTTTTGGCGAATTCGGCAGTCCGGTCGCCGACCGCATAGAGCGGCAGCTTCAGGAAGCGGGGCAACTCGCCGCGGTCGTGCAGGGCGCGGAGCGCGTTGGCGCTGGTGACGGCGAGCGCGGCAAAGCCTTTGCCGTGGGGCAGGCTGGTGCCAAGCGTTTCGGCGATCAGCAATGGGTCGACCACGGCCTCGATATCCAGGGCGCTGAGCCGCCTGGCGGTCTCGCTCGCATCCGGTTCGGGCCGTGTGACGAGCATTCTGACCATAGGGTGCGTTATGCCGGGAACAGTTTGAGGAAGTCTGAACCGGCCTTGTCGCGAAGGATTTGGCCGAGTTCGTGACCGATCGCTTCCGGAACGGAAATGGGGCCGGAATGGCTCCCGAAAATCGCCAGTTTCCCGTCGGGCGAAAGGATTTCGCCGGTGAGGTGCAGAGCTCCACCGTCGATGCGGCTGACGACGCCGATGGCGGTGCGACAGGAGCCGTCGAGGGCGCCCAGCAGCGCGCGTTCGGCGTGGACCGCGGTTGTGGTGGCCGCATGGTTCAGCGGGGCGATCAGGCCGGCGGTACGGCTGTCATCTGCCCGGATCTCAAGGCCGATGGCGCCTTGCGCGGGGGCCGGCGGGAACAGGTCTGGATCGAGATATGAGCCTATTTCATGCGCCCGGCCCAGGCGATTGAGGCCGGCGACGGCCAGTAAAGTGGCATCGGCGACGCCCTCGGCGAGCTTGCGGAGGCGGCTATCGACATTGCCCCTGAAGGGCACAATCGTCAGGTCCGGCCGGGCCCGCAGCATCTG
>JBDTLB010000106.1:0-44101 GCA_039934955.1 Devosia sp. | reverse complement strand
TAATGCCGCCGACACCCAGTGTATCGGCAATGGTCTGGCGCAGATTGTATTTTTTGGGGACCTCGAAATCGACCACTGTCGAGGGCTCATAGCCGCCAATCTGGAAGCAGACGACGACGAAATTGGTACCGTCCAGCGCCTCTCGCTGGTTGGAATATGTCTTGACCGTCGCCGGCACGCCGAGCGTGTTCGCCAGCTTGGTGGCAATGATCTCACTTTCTTCGAGACGCTGTGGATTGATGTCCATCAGGCGAATCTCGGCACCAGCAAGCGCCGGGCGCTGCAGCATGTCGCCGACGATGTTTTTCATGAATACCGACGAGCCAGCGCCGATGAAGGTGATCTTGGGATTGGGCACGAGTGATCTCCGAATAGTCAGTCTTGAGCGTTATGCGGCAATTTCGAACGCCGCGCGGACCAGTCGCGACGTATATTCCGTCTGCGGATGGCTCAGCACATCATCAACGAGACCTTGCTCGACGATCTTGCCGTTCTGCATGACCATCACCCTGTGGCACAGGGCGCGCACAACCTTGAGATCGTGCGAGATGAACAGGTAGCTGAGGCCCTTCTCGGCCTGCAGCTTGCGCAGCAACTCGATGATTTGCGCCTGCACCGACAAATCCAGTGCCGAGGTGGGCTCGTCAAGGAGGATGAACTCCGGTTCGAGCGCGATGGCGCGGGCAATGGCGATGCGCTGCCGCTGACCACCGGAAAACTCGTGCGGAAACCGGCTGAGAATGGTGTCCGGCATTCCGGCGTCACGCAGCGCCTGGCGGACGCGCCCGATGCGATCGCGCTGGTTGGTGCCGATCTGGTTGACGATCAGCCCCTCTTCGATGATCTGCCGGATCGACATCCGTGGGTTGAGTGACGCGAATGGATCCTGGAACACGATCTGCATTCTTTGCCGCAACGGCCGCATCTGTTTGCGGGTGAACTGGTCGATGCGCTGGCCATCGAATTTCACCTCGCCACCTTGCGTCGCTATCAACCGGATTAGGGCCTGGCCGAACGTGGTCTTGCCGGAACCCGACTCTCCCACGATACCGAGGGTCTCGTGTTTGCGCAGCGCCAGGCTGAGGTCGTCGACGGCGCGCAGCTCAAAGAAATCCGGCTTAAAGAACGTCCCGCGCTTCAGCGTGAAGCTGACCTTGACGCCTGTTCCCTCGAGGATCACCGGCTCGTCGCCCGAAAGGGCATTGGCGCGGCCACGCGGCTCTGACGAAATCAGATGTCGGGTATAGGGGTGTTGCGGATTGAGGAACAACGCCTCGGTGCTGTTGTGTTCGCGAAGCACCCCGCTCTGCATCACATACACATATTCCGAGAACTGCCGCACGATAGTCAGGTCATGGGTGATCAGGATGACCGCCATGCCGTATTTGTCTTTGAGTTCCCGAATGAGGTTGAGGATCTGCGCCTGCACCGTCACATCGAGCGCAGTTGTCGGCTCGTCGGCGATGAGGATATCGGGGCGGTTGGCGAGCGCCATGGCAATCATGACGCGCTGGCGCTGGCCGCCCGATAGCTGATGCGGATAGTTGGCGAGACGGGCGCGCGGCTCAGGAATCTGGACTTCCTCGAGCAGCTTTTCGGCGCGGTTTAGCGCTTCGGCCCGCGAGATCTTGTTGTGCAGATGCAGCACCTCACAGATTTGCTGGCCGACCGTGTAGACCGGGTTCAGCGAACTCATCGGCTCCTGGAAGATCATGGCGATCTTGTTGCCGCGCAGCTTTCGCATCTGTGGCTCGGAGTATTTCAGGATGTCATCGCCGTTGAGCGTGATGGTCGAGCGCTCGCCGACCTTGGCGCGCTTGGTGAGGAGCCGCATGATGGCGCGGGCTGTCACCGACTTGCCCGAGCCGGATTCGCCGACCAGCGCTATCGTCTCGCCGCGATGCAGCTGGAACGACACGTCCTCGACGGCATGAACGATGCCGCCTTCGACCTTGAAGTCGACGGCGATGTTCTGCGCGTCGAGGATCAACTCGCGGCTTTGCGTGCCCTTGTCGGAGCGGTGGACGGAAAGCTTGGTCATCTCAATACGGGTCCACCGCATCGCGCAGCCCATCGCCGAGCGCGTTGAAGGCAAACACCGCGACGAGCACGAAGACCACCGGCGAGAGAATCCAAGGATATGAGCCGATCACCGAGAACGATCCGCAATCCTGCAGCATAAGGCCCCAGGAGATCAGCGGCGGCTTCACGGCAAAGCCAAGAAACCCGAGGAAGCTTTCGAGCAGCACGACCGATGGAATGGCGAGCGTCACGGCGACGATGATGTGGCTGAGGACATTGGGCAGGATGTGCCGGGTGATAATGCGGAAATCGCTGGACCCGACCGCGACGGCGGCACGTACATACTCGATGCGGCTAAGCGCCAGCGTCTTGCTGCGCACTTCGCGGCTGAGCTGGGCCCAGCCGAGGCACGCCATGACGCCGATGACGAAGGCAATGAAGATGTTGGACGGCGCCGTGACCGGGATCAGCGTTGTCAGGGCTAGATAGAGCGGCAATTGTGGGAAGGCGAGGACCAGCTCGACAAAGCGCTGCACCCAAGCGTCGAGGCGGCCCCCAAGATAGCCCGAACTGATCCCAACCAACGTGCCGATGGTCGTGGTCAGCAGCACAACGACGAGCGCGATCGTCAGCGAGATGCGCGAACCGATAATGCCCCTCGAAAGGATGTCCCGACCGAGCTTGTCATTGCCGAGGAAGTGCACCGGCTGGCCATTGGTCGCTCCGAAGAAGTGGATGTCCGAAGGGATCAGCCAGAGGACGGTGTAGCTGTAACCTTTGACGAAAAACCCGAGCGGCGTCGGGTGGGCGTAGTCGGGCGCGGCGATCGGTTGAAAGGTCACCGGATCGAGTTGCTCGCCGTCGACGATCGGGAAGATGTTGGGCATCAGCGAGAACGCGCCATCGGCGGACTGGAAAGCGATGGTGTCGGGTGCCGCGAACGAGGTGGTCTGTAGCTTCGGGTCCATCGGGGCGAAGAAGTCACCGAAGACCGCGATAATTAGCAGCGCCGCGACCAGGACTAGCCCGATCATGCCCACGACGGAACGGCGGAAGCGGCGCCAGACCAGTGCGAGATAGCCTTCGTCGTCGTTGGCGAAGCGGCCCTGTACAACCGGCGCCGTTATGGAAACGTCGTCGGGGCTTGCGGGCAACGGGCCGCCAGCGATGTCGGGCGGCAACGGTATCGAGGAGTCGACGGTATGCTGGGCCATGTCAGGCAGTCCCGCTGAGGCGGACGCGCGGGTCGAGCACGGCCAGCATCAAGTCGGAGAGGATATTGCCGACGATCAGCGTCGTTGCCAGCACCAGCATGAAAGTGGCGGTGACCCACACGTCGCCAACGCCGAGCGAACCGACGATCGCCGGCCCGACTGTCGCGAGGCCGAAGACGATCGCTACCTCGACTTCGCCCGTGAGCATATAGGGCAGTACCACGCCCTGATAGGCGATCAGCGGATGCAGCGCGTTGGGGACCGCGTGCTTGAGGATCACGGCTGATTGGGTGAGGCCTTTGGCGCGCGCGGTCTCTACATATTGGGCGTTGAGAACGTCGAGAAGATTGGCGCGCATGACACGCATATTGTAGGCGAGCCCGCCAAAAGTCGCGATGAAGATCACTGGCCAGACGTGCTTTACCAGATCAACGAACTTGTCCCACGACCAGGGCGCGCCACCATATTTCGCCGAAAAAAAGCTGCCGATCTCCTGCACGTTCAGTTTGAACGCAAGCAGATAGATGATGATGATAGCGAGCAGGAACCGCGGGATGGTCATGCCGAGAAACGAGATCACGCCGAACAGCGTATCGACCCAGCTATACTGGCGGGTGGCGGCAATGATGCCAAGCGTGATGCCGATGCCAGAGGCGAGGATGTGGCAGGTTAGTGCCAGCAACAGGGTTCGCGGCAGGCGCTCCGCGACCACGTCGCCGACGGGCTTGTTGTAGTAGAGCGATTGACCGAAATCGAAGCGGGTGACGATACCGACGATCCAGTTCACATATTGCAACGGTACCGGAGCATTGAGGCCATGAGCCGCCCGGTAAGCGTCGGCCTGCACCTGCGCATCGACATCGGACACGTGGCCTTGGCTCATCAACATTGATTTTAGGTAGTCGCCGTAATCGCCCGGCTGCGCCTTGATGATGGCGAAAGTCACGATCGACAGAACCAGCAGCAGCGGGATCGCGGCAAGAACGCGGGTCGTCAGAAACCGTAACATGGAATTCCTCTCTCAGGGCGGAGCAAGGGGACACGAGGCCCCCTTGCTGAGCGTACACCGGGGCTGGCTAGTCGGACACGGGTCCGTTGCCTACACCCGGAGCACCCGGGAGGGTCTTGGCATGCAGTTCGTAATTCTGCTGCTTATCCTTGGGCACGAAAACGCGCTCGCGGATGATATTGTCTTCTGCCCAGTTGAACATGAAGATCGGAGCGCCCGCCGGGATATTGGCGAAACGCTTGTTGATGATCAGCGCACCTGGGTATTGCGTGAGGCCCACCGTATAGACGTTCTCGGTGTAGAGCTTCTGGTACTGCTTCATCAAATCCACCTTCTTGGCAGGATCCTGCTCAGAGATGAACTTGTTGACGACATCCACCATGTCCTTCTCGAACGGCAGCACATCGACAGTGCCGTCGGTACCGGCACGGTGCGTCCAACTGGTTTGCGGTCCGGTTGGTGCCAGCGCTGCCGTTCCCTGCACCACGGAGATCAGTTCCGATTGGTTGCGGAAGATTTGCCAATCCCATTTGCCGGAGTTCTGCATCGCCGTCATGTTCGCACCGCTGACGAGGTCAACGATCACGTGCAGGCCGATCTGCTCCATCGAGGCGATGACGCCTTCTGCGAGGCTCTTGTCAGTCTGGTAGTCTGAGTTGGCGAGCAGCGTGATCGACACGTCCTGCCCCCCCACGCCGGGTGTGTTGGCGGGGAAGTTGAGAATGCCGTTCCCGTCCGTGTCCTTGAGGCCTGCCTTGGCAAGTTCAGCCTTGGCTCCGTCGACGTCGAACGGATAGTAGACGGTCGAAGCCTTGTCGTAGTAGGCCGTACCAGCATAGAGGCCACCCGGATAGATCGCGGTGAACGGCCCCTTGACCAGCGAGTCGCCCAAATGCTGGCGATCGATTGCCGACGTAAGGGCCAAGCGGAAGTCGAGATTGCGGTTGAGTTCACGCACGGCCTGAGCACGTGCATCGGGCTCGCCCCAGCCATTGCCGCTCAGGTTCGGGTAAAGTGCATACCCGATTGTGCGGGCACCGAAGGCAAGACGCGCAGGAGCCGCCGGATCGGCCGAGCGCTTCAGCGCCTCTACATAGCTTTCGGCCTGCTCGAGGTTGGAGAAATCGCCTGTGCCGGCCACGGCCTGCACGTCGCGATCAGCCCAAGTCGAGAGCTTGTACTCGAGCTCGTCGAGGTACGGGAGCTGATTGCCTGCTTCGTCGACCTTCCAATAATACGGGTTGCGGCGCAGCACGACGATGTCGTCCGGACGGTATTCCACCGGGGTCCAGGCGCCCATGACCGGGAAGTTCATATACTCGGCTGGAAAGGCGTTCTGGTACTGGTCGTAAGTGTTCTTGGAATACTTAGGATGCTGCGCCTTCAGGATGTGCGCCGGCAGCGGACAGAACCCACCATAAGCCATGGTATAGAGGTACTGCTTGGGAAAAGCATCCTTGAAGGTCCACAATACCGTGTTGTCGTCGACCTTGGTAAGCGTCGTGCCGACGCCGAAGCTGTCCGGACCACCCGAGTTCAACGGCTTCACATTGGGATCGTTGATGTTGTCGTTCCAGTAGAACATCACATCGTCAGCGTTGAACGCGACGCCGTCAGACCACTTGGCACCCTCGATCAGATGCATCGTGAGCTGATGACCGTCGGCCGACCAGTCCCAGCTCTTGGCAAGGTTTGGCATCGGCTCAAGTTCGTCAGCTTTCACTTCGAACAACGGCCCAGTACGCGTCAGGCACTCATACATGCCGATGTCGATGCCGCCCCAGCCCTGGACCTGGCCAGCGGCGTAGTTCCAGCCCTGCGGCCGGCCGCCAATGACGTGACGCATCACGTCGCCATAGACGCCCGTCCCGTCGGGCTCGTTGGCGGTCTTGTAGACGAGCGGCTCCTTGGGGAGTCGCTCGGCGACCGGCGGCAATTTGCCGGTTTTGACGAACTGGTCGGTCACCCATTGCGGCTCGTGGTATGCGGGCAGCGCCTTGTATTCCTGGATGTCCGAAATGCTGACGAAGTTCGGCACCTGCTGGGCGTCGAATTTCGGTGGATCGGGCAGCTGCCCCGGAGCGACCTGCGCCTGCACGGCAAGCGTCGATACTCCAAGCAAAAAGGCAGCCCCGCCAAGGGCCAAAAGCTTATTGCGCATGTTTCCTCCTACGCGGCGAATTGCGCACCTCGCGCTTCGGGGTGTGGGTCCTCCCCCGCACAACCGACCATCCGCCCGTCTAAAAATCCTAGCGCTTGCCGAAAAGGCTACAATCCGATTACGTGGAGGAGTTATCCGGTTTTCTAAGATCGCGAGGAGCGACAGGCAGGATGGCGACAGCATCGTCCGCCCAGGCAAAAGCACGCCAGAAGGCCGTCTCGCCCGTTCCACGGCCGGACCGCAAGTTCTATGCCGCGACCCACGCATTCGGCCGGTTCGGCATGCGCTGGTTCGACCCGCAAATCATGCCGGCCGAACACTATCACGGGCACATCGAGCTCAACTGGCTGACGGCGGGAAGCATGGACTACCTGCTCGACGGCAAGTCCTTGAGTGTGCCGAGCGGCCGCCTCGTGATGTTCTGGGCGGGCATTCCGCACCGGACAGTGGGGCTGGACCGCGGCGCTGCCAGTGACAGCCGGCAGTGCAACGTCTACCTGCCGCTCGACACATTCCTCCATATGCCGCGGCTGGGACGACTGACCGAAACCATGATGGCTGGTGGCGTTATCGCGCTATCACCGGACACCATCGGCAACGAGACGTTGCGACGCTGGTACGAGGACTACCGCAGCGGGGACGCGGAACGGACCGACATCCTCAAATCCGAAATCGCCATCATGTTCCGCCGCGCATCGATGACGGGCTGGGATGAATTGCTCGAGCCATGGATCGAGTCGGTGACCCCCACCACCAAAGCCGCTACGCCGCTCCGTTACGCCGTGGCCATGATCAAATATGTGCTCGAGCATCTTGCCGAGCCGTTGCCGGCCTCCGACGTTGCCGAGATCGTGGGTTTGCACCCCAACTACGCGCTCAACCTGTTCACCTCGGTCATGAACGTCTCACTTCACAAATTTGTAGTGCGGATGCGGCTGATCCGGGCGCGCTCGCTCCTGTTCGAGACCAGCCTGTCGATCGAAAACATCGCCTTCCACAGCGGCTTTACTGGCAAAAGCCAGTTCTACGAGCAGTTTCGCGAAGCCTACGGCATCTCACCCCGCGAGATGCGAACCAAGTTCCTCGCCCACGCCTAGGCTGTAAAATCCGGACAAAATGTCGAAGCTGAAGACATTGCCAGGATGCTGCGCCATGCGCCTATGCTGCGACATGGGAGGATTGCAATGGACAAGCCGCACTACGTAATTGTTGGGGGGGGCACGGCAGGCTGGATCACGGCTTTCATCGTCCAGAGCGCCCTCAGCCGACTGAAAATGGATGCCCGCGTCACTGTCGTCGAGCCAAGCAAGATTCCAACGGTCGGCGTGGGCGAGGCCACTACCGCGGCATTCAACGTCTTCCTCAAGTCGTTCGGCATCGACGAGCTCGAATTCCTTCACAAGACCGGCGCGACGTTCAAACTCGGCATCCGCCATGAAGACTGGCGCCGGAAGGGGGTTACTTATTACGGGCCGATCGACGATCCGCATCAGGTCATTGCCGCGCCGCCGGGCGCTCCGTCGGACTACCTCAACGTCTACGCGATCGCCGCCGGGCGACCGATACAGGACATGCACATGTTCGGCCCGCTGCTGACGCAGTGGAAAGCGCCGTACGCCCAGAAGACCGATGGATCGTTAATTCCACTCGGGCCATTCCTCCACGCTTACCACTTCGACCAGGCATTGGTCGGTCGCTTTCTCGCCTCTAAATCACAAGGCGTCGAGATCGCCGACGGTGTGGTCAGCGGCGTCGAGCGCAACCCCACCAATGGCGACATAGCAACGCTGGCGCTCGACACCGGTGAGCGCATCGATGGCGATTTCTTTTTCGACTGCAGCGGCTTCCACAAGCGCCTGATCGTCAACGAGTTGAGTGCTCCCTGGATCTCCTACGCTCACGAACTTCCGGTCAATCGCGCTCTGCCCTTCTGGCTACCGATCGAGCCGGGCGAAGAGATCCCCAATTACACGCGAGCCTGGGCGCAGGAAGCCGGCTGGATGTGGCAGATACCGACCCAGGGGCGCTTTGGCTGCGGCTATGTCTATTCCGACGAGTTCCGCACGCCCGAAGAGGCCAAGCTCGAGATCGAGCGTGTTCTCGGCCGGGAAATCGAAGTTCGCAGCGACATCCGCTTTCAAATTGGCCGACTCGAGAACGCATGGATCGGCAACACTATCGCCGTCGGCCTAAGCTCAAGTTTCCTCGAGCCACTGGAATCGACGTCCATCCACGGCACGATCGTGCAGATGATGCTGTTCGCGGGACGCTTCCTGAAACGCCCCACGGCCATGACGGATGCCGACCGGGAGGACTACAACACACGAGTGGGCCGGCAAGTTGACGACTTCCGGACCTTTGTGAATACGCACTACATGACCGAGCGAGACGACACGCCGTTCTGGCGCGAGGTCCGGTCGCATCGCATCCATCCTGAAACCAAGCAGCAACTCGAGCGCTGGCAGCATTCGATGCCGCGAATGAGCGATTTCACTGACACTCTCGACGGCCTCCCCCACATCCAGACGCAACTCTACTACCCGGTTCTCGAAGGCCTGGGGTTGCTCCGGCAGGATGTGGCTCGGGCTGAAATGGCCCGCGATCCCTCACTTCGTCAATTCGCCCGTGCGACCTACGAATCGCTCGCGAACGAGTACCGAGGAGCCGCGGCCAAAGCCCTTGGTCACGCAGAATTTCTGAGGATCGTCAACGATATGAAGTGAACAGACCGTCGCGACTTGCCTGCCTTTGGATTGGCAAGCCGGTCGACGATCTACACCGACCTACGCCGGCCGGCCAATGCCCGAGCATCTGGCATCGCAAATCTCGCCGACGCTCACTTCGCGCGCTGGCGGCCCGGAATGCCAGCTTTCTTCGGACAGCAATGACAAACCTACCCCGGACAAGATCCCGGGGCAGGAAGAGCTTCAGCCTGGGTCCGTGGCCGCATCGCGAGCGCTCGTCCGTCAGTTCCGCGGGGAGGCCTTGGCAAAAAGCTCCATCATGCGCGCCTGCGGCTTGCCGGGCAGACGCACATTCATCAGATCGGTGAGGTTGGACGTATCGCTACCCACTTGGATCAGCCCCACCATGCCCATGGAAAAGTGGGGAAAGCACTTGAACCCATAGAGCCCCGGCACGGTGAGGGTTACAGTGAACTGCTCATTGGTCTTACCCTTCCAGGTCGCCGCATCTGGCGGGATCATGTCGAGAATAGTCTCGGCATTGTGCCCTTTGTCGATTGGGATAAACGTCACCGTGTCGCCAGGCTCGATGCGAAGAAAGGATGGCGAGAACCCCATGGTTTTGCCGTCGGTTCCCTTGTTGAGCATCAGCACTTCGAAATCGGCGGCGGCGGCGATCCCCGCAAAGCCGATCGCGAATAGTGCGGCCGCGACCGCAATCAAGTTTCTCATCCGCATAGCAATATCCTCCTAATGGCGGGCGTGGTTTCAGTTTCAAAATGATTCTGGGTCGGCGGCAAGACCGCTGCTTTACTCGGCCAGCTTGGCGAAGGCGGCGTCGAAGCGGGCCTGCGCTGGCTTTGGGTTCTTCACCGCCTTGACTGCATCGAGATTGGTTGGATCGTCGCCGACTTCCAGCAGCGCCACCATGCCCATCGCATAGTGCGGCATGCATTTGACCCCGTAGAGGCCCGGCGCCGTCAAAGTAACAACGAGCTGTTCGCCGGTCTTGCCTTTGATGAACTCGGCTCCGTCAGGCAGCATGCCCTTGATCGACTCGACATTGTGTCCCTTGTCGGTGGGGATGAACGTGACCGTGTCGCCGACCGCGGCATGCACGAACATCGGCTCGAAAACCATCGACGCATCGTCGCTCCCTTTGTTGAGCATCCGAACGTCGAAATTGGCGGCCATTGCCGGCATCGCGACGAGCGTGAATGCCACGGCCGCTGCGGCAAGGGTCTTATAGATAGGCATCGGAATTCTCCATTTGTGGACGCGTTCGTCGCGTCCCAATGGCGGCATCCTTCCCTCAATGCGGCAGCTCGCTCTTTGATCGTGGTCAAACAAGTTTGCGATTGCCAACGGGAGGTGGAGACCTCGATCATCGCATTTGCGCAAGATCAAAGAGCGGTTGCTCAATCCACTCTACCCAGCAGCGAACCCGAGCAAAGAAAAGCGCTCATGGAAACGCTGGAGACCAAAATGGACGGCAATCAGGATATCAATGTGTCGCGCCGCACCTTGCTGGCAGGCGCAGCCTTTGTAGGGGTGCTCGGCGGTGCCCTCGCCTCGCTGTCCGCTCACGCCGAGGAGTCGGCTCCTGCCCAAGGGCCGGCGCCCGACCTGTCGACCCTCCCCCGTGAGAAGATCACCCTTGTCTCGCCACCCTTCGTGCATGAGCACGAGCAGATCGCGACGGGTGGGCCCAAGATCAAGGAGGTCACTCTCACAATTCAGGAAAAGCAGCTGGTCCTGGACGACTATGGAACGACTATCCAGGCGATGACCTATGAGGGCACCAATCCGGGCCCGATGTTCGTCGTGCACGAAGGCGACTACGTCGAGCTCACTCTCATCAACCCGGCCACCAATTCGATGCAGCATAACATCGACTTCCACGCCTCGACAGGCGCCCTCGGCGGTGGAGCTTTGACTCTAATCAATCCAGGTGAACAGGTGAAGCTGCGCTTCAAGGCCACGCGCGCCGGCGTATTTGTCTATCACTGCGCACCGGGGGGCGCGATGATCCCCTGGCACGTTGTCTCGGGCATGAATGGCGCCATGCTTGTGCTACCGCGTGGCGGACTGACCGACGCCGAGGGCAACAAGCTTACCTATGACCGTGTCTATTACGTCGGCGAGCAGGACTTCTACATTCCGCGCGATCAGAACGGTGACTTCAAGGTCTATGATGCACCTGGCGATGACTATGATGACATGGTGCAGGTGATGCGCACGCTGACCCCAACACATGTCGTCTTTAACGGCGCCGTCGGTGCACTGACTGGCGAGAACGCCCTGAAGGCCAAAGTCGGCGAGCGCGTGCTGATACTGCACTCGCAGGCCAATCGCGATACCCGCCCGCATTTGATTGGTGGGCACGGTGACTATGTCTGGCCGAACGGAAAATTCGCCAACACACCCCAACTCAACCTTGAGACTTGGCACGTGGCAGGCGGTTCAGCGGCGGCGGCTCTCTATACCTTCCTTCAGCCGGGCTTGTACGCCTACGTCAACCACAATCTCATCGAAGCGGTTGAACTTGGCGCTACGGCGCACTTCAAAGTTGAGGGGACCTGGAACGACGATCTGATGAACCAGGTCCAAGCCCCAACTCCGATCAGTTGATCGAACCTTAGCGACGAATACCGTGTTGGCCCGGGGCGGTCGACTTTCTGGGAATTTCACATGTCACCGACCGCATCTGGAGCCGGCACGGCCTTCAGCATCGCGATTCCTGTGCTGCTGCTCGCCGGCATTTTGGCCGTTCTTGGCGACCAGAGTGGTCTGGTGCGCATCCCTCGGATCACCGCCGCAGCGGAAATCGGACCAGAACTCGTGACCATCGCGTCGCGCGCCTACACCTATCGTCCGAGCGGTGAGTTCCTGAGCGGCCGGGCCAGCATGGATGCACCGCTTGTCGAGGTCACGGCCCCTCAATCCCTCGACATTATGAAGTTCGAGGTCCGCGCCGCCGACTACGCGCGTTGCGTGGCCGACAAGGCCTGCGAGCGAGCCGACCCGCGTCGTCGCGGTAAGGGCGACGTGCCGGTGACCGGCGTCAGCTTCGACGATGCGGCGGCCTACGCCAGCTGGTTGAGCGCTAGGACCGGCGACAATTGGCGCTTGCCCACAATCGCCGAGTGGACCTTTGCAGCCGGCAGCAAAGCTGCCGACGTAGCGCTCGGGCTGGTGCCTGATGCCGGCGACCCAGCGGCCCGCTGGCTCGCCTCTTACGAGCGCGAGTCCACGCTCGGTGACGGCGCCTTGGCGGCACCCTCTCCGCTCGGCAGTTTCGGTGTCAACGAATTTGGTGTCGCCGATCTTGCTGGCCCGGTCTGGGAATGGACCGCAAGCTGCGGCGGCCGCACGACGCTGAGCCCCTCGGGTGACCTCCTTTCCCATCTGGACTCCTGCGGCGTCCACTATCTCGAAGGACGGCACCGCGCCCAGATGAGCAATTTCGTCCGCGATGCTATCGGCGGCGGCTGTTCCGCCGGCACGCCACCTGACAATCTCGGCTTCCGGCTGGTACGGGACTGACACTCCGCTCAATGGTGCCCCCTTGGTGCGGGTCTGGGAGGCCCGCTTTGCGCAGGCCCGACGAGACGCGACCGCTTATTGCCGGCTACAGTGGCCCGACGCGCTTGAGTTGGGATTCTCACCATCCAGTTACTTACATCGCTTCCCCGTGCTAGATTTGAAGGCTGTTGTGTATCGGGGACGTCTATGAAAGCAGCGCCTGACAGCGCGCCTGTCGCAGGTGTTCGTGCTTTGAAGTCGGCAGTAGCGGCGCGTTCGCGCGATGCGACGCGGACCAAGGCCCAGATCCTGAAGGCCGCCCGTGACGAGTTCAGCGAGAGGGGCTTTAACGGCGCCCGCGTCGACTCCATCGCGACGCGGGCCAAGGCCAACAAGCGGCTGCTCTACCACTATTTCGGCAACAAGGAGGCGCTTTACATGGCCGTCCTCCGCGATGCCTATGAAGAAATCCGGCACGGCGAGCGCGAGCTGTCATTGACCGAGCATGACCCCGTCGAGGCGATCGACCGCATCGTCCGCTTCACCTTCCGCCACTATCTCGCCAACCCTTGGTTTCCGCGACTTCTTGCGGTAGAAAACCTGCAGAATGCGCGCTTCCTTAAGCAGGTTAAAGACATCAAGGCGCTGAACTCGCCGCTGGTCGAGGTGCTGCGCGACATCGTTGCAAAGGGGAATGCAGCAGGTACCTTCCGCGCGGATGTCGATCCGGTACAGCTCTATGTGTCGATCGCTGGGCTCGGCTATTTCTACGTTTCCAACATGAAGACGCTGTCGGTGATCTTCGGGCGCGATCTCAACTCGTTCGCCATGATCCAGGAGCGCGAGGCGCAGGCGGTGCAGATGGTCCTCGATTATCTGCGGACGCGCGCCGGTGGTTCACGCCCCGGTGAGTCAGCAGGCCGCGTATTGACAGCTACGGAGGGGTCGTAGACGCTAGTAACCAGTTAGTGACTTAGCTTGAGCACGAGCGCTTCAACAACGGCTCCGCCAAGGGGCCGGTCGATCACAGGGAGGACTGCAATGAACTTCAATCTCGACCGCCGCCAGTTTTTGATGGGTTCAACCGCGCTGGCCGCGACAGCGGCCTTGGGTAGTTCCAGCGCCGCGCTCGCCGCCGACGTCCACATGCGTCTTTACTGGTGGGGCGGTCAGGCCCGTGCCGATCGCACCAATGCGGTGAGCGATCTCTACGCCAAGGCCAACCCAGGCTTCACTTACGACAAGGAGTTCAACGCTTTCAACGATTACTGGCCCAAGCTCGGTACCCAGGTCGCTGGCGGCAACGCGCCTGACGTCTTCCAGATGGATTACCGCTACATCGTCGAATATGCCAAGCGCGGCGCCGTGCAGGCGCTCGACGACTATGTCGGCAAGGGTCTGAAGCTAGACGATTTCGACAAGGACCAGATTGAGGGCGGCAAGGTCGACGGCAAGCTCTATGCGATCAGCCTTGGCGCCAACTCGGTGGCCATGATGGTCAACAAGACCGCTTTCGCGGCTGCCGGTCTTGACCTACCGACGCGCGACTGGAGCTATGACGACTACAAGGCCAAAGCCGAGGCGTTCAATGCCAAGTCCAATGGCATGCGACTGCTCGCCGACGGTTCGCAGGGTGGCGATCCGCCGCTCGAGAACTGGCTCCGCGCTCGTGGCAAAGCCCTCTACACCGCCGACGGTAAGGCCGGCTTCGACGCCGACGATCTGATCGCCTGGTTCAAACTCTGGGCCGATCTGCGTGCCGCCAAGGTCTGCGTCGGGCCCGACGATCAGGCACTCGACGCCACCGCCGCCATCGACACCACGATGATCACGCTCGGCAAAGCGGCCACCACCTTCGCCAACTCCAACCAGCTCATCGGCTTCCAGGCTGTGAACAAGAACGAGCTGACGATGGTCAACTTCCCGCGTCCGGCCGCTGGCGCGGGCGGCGGCCACTACCGCAAGCCGAGCCAGTTCTGGAGCGTCAACCCGAAGTCGGCCGTGCTTGAGGAAGCGGTGAAATATGTGAGCTTCTTCGTCAACGACGTCCCCTCGGGTCTTGTGCTTGGCGTCGAGCGAGGTATCCCGTGCTCGGCCGGTGTTCGAACCGCCTTGGCACCCACTTTGAGTGCTCCCGATCTGCTCTCGCTCAACTTCGTGTCGAACCTCGGCGATCTGCTCGGCAAACTGCCGCCGTCCCCTCCGTCGGCCGCCGGCGAAGTTGCCACGCAGCTCAACACCACCGCGCAGGCAATCGCCTTCGGCCAGACGACTCCCGAGGACGCCGGCCCGGCTTTCGTGCAGGAAGCCAACGACATCCTCGCCCGCGCTGCTGCCAAGAAAAGCTAAGATACAATGATCGCGCGCGCGCTTAGCGCCGGAAGCGGCTCGTCCGAGCGCGCGGTCACGCCATCGTTCTGGTCCCGCATCTGGACTCAGAACGGTCCCGGCTATCTGTTCCTGCTGCCGTGGTTCATCGGCTTTTTCGGCCTGACGATCATCCCGATCCTGACCTCACTCTATTTGAGCTTTACCGATTTCGACATGCTGACCGCCCCTCATTGGGTGGGCGCCGACAACTATGTCCGCATGTTCACGCACGACCCCAAATTCTTCCAGTCGATGCGGGTCACACTGTTCTTCGTTCTGTTCTCAGTGCCGCTGAAGCTCGCTTTCGCGCTCGCCGTCGCGTTGCTGCTCAATCGCGGCATGAAGGGCCTGCCGATCTACCGCGCCGTGTTTTACCTACCCTCGCTGCTCGGCGCTTCCGTTGCCATCGCGGTGCTGTGGCGCACATTGTTTGCCGGCGACGGTCTCTTCAACAAGGGCCTCGCCCTTATCGGCATCCAGGGGCCGGCCTGGATTTCCAACCCACGCTACTCGCTGTGGACGCTGGTGGCGCTCGCGGTCTGGCAATTCGGCTCGCCGATGATCATCTTCCTCGCCGGCCTCCGGCAGATCCCGCAGGACGTCTACGAGGCCGCCAGCCTCGAGGGCGCCAAGCGCTGGCGCATCTTCTGGAAGATCACCCTGCCGATGCTGACCCCGGTGGTGTTCTTCAACGCCATCATCCAGACTATCGAGGGCTTCAAGAGCTTCACGCCCGCCTTCATCATCTCCGGCGGCACCGGCAACCCGGTGAATTCTACACTGTTCTATACCCTCTATCTCTATCAGGAGGCCTTCGCGTTCTTCCGCATGGGCTACGCCTCGGCGCTCGCCTGGGTACTGCTCATCATCGTCGCGATCTTTACCGGCGTGTCGTTCCTCACCTCGCGTTTCTGGGTGCACTATGACGGCTGATGCTGGCCTCACCGTCGTCACCGGCGCGTCGACGCCTGCGCGCATCTGGCGCAAGCGGCTGACCTCGGTCGTCGCGCATTCGCTGCTGATCGGCGCGTCGATCCTGATGCTCTATCCGCTGCTATGGATGCTCTCGGCCTCGTTCCGGCCCGAGAACGAAATCTTTGCCGGCGGCTCGTTGATTCCGAGCTCCGTCAGCCTGCACGGCTACATCAGCGGGTGGTTCGGCCTGAGCCGCAGCTTCGACACCTTCTTCATCAACTCGCTGACCATTTCGCTGCTCTGCGTTGTGGGAAATCTTGCGGCCTGCTCACTGACGGCCTTCGCCTTTGCGCGGCTGGAGTTTAAGGGCAAGAAGTTCTGGTTCGCTCTGATGCTAGGCACCCTGATGTTGCCCTATCAGGTGACGCTGATCCCGCAATATGTTCTGTTCCTCAAAATCGGCTGGGTGAACACCTTCCTGCCGTTGGTCGTGCCAAAGTTTCTCGCCGCCGACAGCTTCTTTATCTTCCTGATGGTGCAGTTCTTCCGCGGCATCCCGCGCGAGCTGGACGAGGCCGCCATGATGGATGGCTGCTCACCCTGGCGCATCTACTACAAGATCATGCTGCCGCTCTCGGTCCCGGTGCTGACCACGGCCGGAATCTTTACCTTCATCTTCACCTGGGATGACTTCTTCGGCCCGCTGATCTACCTCAGCGACATCAAGACCTACACCGTCACCGTCGCCTTGCGGACCTTTGTCGACTCCACGGCAGAATCGAACTGGAGTGGCCTGTTCGCCATGTCGATACTGTCGCTCCTGCCGATCTTCTTGCTCTTCCTCTTCTTCCAACGCTACCTCATCGAAGGTATCGCCACCACTGGTATGAAACGCTGATCCAATGACCATTCGATTTGCTGCGATCGGCCTGACCCACAATCACATCTACGGCCAGACCGACCTCCTGTTGCGCGAGGGCGCAACGCTCGTCGCCTTCCATTCCGACGAAGACGTCGTCGCCATTCCCTTCGGGCAGAAATACCCACAGGCCAAACGCGTCGTGTCCCGCGAAGAGATCCTAGAGGACAATTCGATCCAGATGGTCCTGACCTCGGCCATCCCGTTCCTGCGATCCGAGATCGCCGTCGCGGCAATGCAGCACGGCAAGGACGTGATGAGCGACAAGCCTGGCATGACAACGCTCAGCCAGCTTGCCGAGATCAACCGCGTCCAGCGCGAGACCGGCCGCATCTTTTCCGTCTGCTACTCCGAGCACTTCGAGACCCGCGCCACCGTCAAGGCGGGTGAACTGGTCAAGGCCGGCGCCATCGGCGAGGTGATCAACACCGTCGGTCTCGGCCCGCACGCCCTCAACAACGGCAAGCGCGCGCCCTATTTCTTCGACCGCCGGCAATATGGCGGCATCCTCTGCGACATCGCCAGCCATCAGGTCGAGCAGTTCCTGTTCTTTGCCGATACGCTAGATGCCGAGATCGTCTCGGCCACCGTCGCTAACCGCGCCCACCCCGAACATCCGGGCCTGCAGGATACCGGCGACATGTACATCAGCTCGTCGCGCGCCACCGGCTATGTCCGCGTCGACTGGTTCACTCCGGCCGGCCTCGGCACCTGGGGCGACGGACGCCTCACCATCCTCGGCACTGAGGGTTACATCGAGTTGCGCAAATACATTGACATTGCCGGCCGGCCTGGCGGCGACCATTTGTTCCTCGTCGACAAGACAGGGACCCGTCACATCGACTGCAGCGCGGTCGAGCGCCCGTATGGGAAGCAACTCATCGCTGATGTTCTCAACCGCACCGAGACCGCCATGCCGCAGGCCCGGTGCTACAAGGCAATGGAGTTGGCGCTCACCGCCCAGCTCATGGCCGATCGCGGCACGGTGTGGCAGCAATGAGCAAGATCAAGACAGTCGCGGTCGTCGGCGGCGGCATCGGCCGCAGCCATATCGTTGAGGGCTATGCCCCCAATGCCGACAAATTCCGTGTCATTGCCATCTGCGATCTCGACACCGGCAAGATGAATGCTCTCGCCGACGAGTTCAGTGTCGAGCGCCGCACCACCAATTTCGACGATCTCCTCAAGATGGAGGATATCGACATCATCGACATCTGCACCCCACCCATGGTGCACCATCCGATGATCATGGCGGCGCTTGGGGCCGGCAAGCACGTCATCTGCGAAAAGCCGTTGGTCGGTTCGCTTGCTGCCATCGACGAGGTCATCGCCGCGGAAAAGCGCAGCACCGGCCGGCTGATGCCGGTGTTCCAATATCGCTTC
Source organism: Devosia sp. (assembly GCA_039934955.1). Lineage (GTDB taxonomy): Bacteria > Pseudomonadota > Alphaproteobacteria > Rhizobiales > Devosiaceae > Devosia_A. The sequence continues at coordinate 25,899 of JBDTLB010000106.1, read as the reverse complement.
GGCAACGGCATTCAGCAGGCCAAGGCCATCATCGACGCCGGCCTCGCTGGCAAGCCGTTCGTCGGCACCGTCGAAACTCTGTGGCGTCGCGAAGCGGACTATTACGCCGTGCCCTGGCGCGGCAAATGGAAGACCGAACTCGGCGGTGTGCTGATGGGCCACGCCATTCACCCGCACGACATGTTCGTCTATCTCATGGGGCCGCTCAAATCGCTCTATGGCCGCGTCGCCACACGGGTGAACCCCATTGAGGTCGAAGACTGTATCTCGGCCTCGGTCGAACTCGAATCCGGTGCGCTTGGCTCGTTTACGGCCACGCTCGGCTCCGCCGACGAGATCACTCGTATCCGCCTCGCCCTCGAGAACCTCACCATCGAGAGCGATCACTCCCCTTACAATCCGGGTGCCGCCCCGTGGAAGATTCTGCCGCGCAACGACAAGACCAGGGACGCCATCGCGGCGCTGCTGAAGGACTGGAAGGACGTGCCGCCGCGTTTCACGACTCAGTTGGCGCGTTTCCACGACGCGCTGATGAGCAATGGCCCACTGCCGGTCACCAGCGCCGATTCTCGTCGCGCGCTCGAGATCGTCACCGCATTCTACCATTCCTCACGGACGCATCAGGAGGTAGTGTTTCCGATCGGCAACGACCACCCGAACTATCGCAGTTGGCTACCGGAGGGCTTTGCGTGACAGCAACTAGCGTCGACCTCAAGCAGGTCGTCAAGCGCTATGGCGACGTCGAAGTCATCCACGGAATCGATCTCGATATCGAGCCGGGCGAGTTCACCGTCTTCGTCGGACCGTCGGGTTGCGGTAAGTCCACACTGCTGCGCATGATTGCCGGTCTTGAGCCGATCAGCGGCGGCACGCTGTCGATCGACGGGCAGCGTATGAACGAGGTGCCGGCCTCGCAACGTGGCATCGCCATGGTGTTCCAGTCTTACGCGCTCTATCCGCACATGTCCGTCTACCAGAACCTCGCCTTCGGCCTCGAGACGGCGCGCGTCCCAAAGGTTGAGATCCAGCAACGCGTCGAGAAGGCCGCCGGCATCCTCCGCATCGAGCCGCTGCTCAAGCGCAAGCCGCGTCAGCTGTCTGGTGGCCAGCGGCAGCGCGTTGCCATCGGCCGCGCCATCGTACGCGAGCCGCGCATCTTCCTGTTCGACGAGCCGCTGAGCAATCTCGATGCCGAGCTGCGCGTCCAGATGCGCGTCGAGATTGCAAAACTTCACCACGACCTCGGCAACACCATGATCTATGTGACGCACGATCAGGTCGAGGCGATGACCATGGCCAACAAGATCGTTGTGCTGTCAGCGGGAAACATCGAACAGGTCGGAAAGCCGCTCGATCTCTACAACAATCCGCGCAATAAATTCGTCGCCGGCTTCCTCGGCTCGCCGAAGATGAATTTCGTCGAGTGTACGATCGAGACCATCGACGGCGTCTCCACCAGCGTCAACGTCGGCGGGACCATGGTGGCGCTGAACAAGGCGCTGCCCGGCTACAAAAAGGGCGACAAGCTCACCTTCGGCGTGCGCCCAGAGCATATGGCGATCAGCGAAGGCGGTGGCATCAGATTCGCCGATGTTCGCGTCGATCTCGTAGAGCAGCTCGGCGACACCACCATGCTCTATGCCTCGACCAATGGTGGTCAGCCGCTGACTGTCGCGCTCGAGGGCCAGCGCCAGATCGATGTCGGCTCGACCATCACCTCCTACATCGACCCGACGCGCTACCACGTCTTCGGGCCGGACGGCCTCGCCATCTGATGGCCAGCCCGTTCGTCGCCCAGCGCGGCGCTACGCCCTGGACCGAGCTCGCTCCCGGCAATCGGCGCCGCGTTCTCGTCAGCCGCCCCGAGCTGATGCAGGTCGAATTCGGCTTTGACGAGGGCGCGATCGGCGCGCTCCACTCCCACCCGCACGTGCAGGCGAGCTACGTCGCCGAAGGCTCGTTCGAGGTCACCATCGGCGGAGAAATGACCGTCCTCCGCGAGGGCGGCAGCTTCATCGTCCCACCCGATGTCGTCCACGGCGTCAAAGCCCTGACAGCCGGCCGCCTCGTCGACTGCTTCACGCCCCAGCGGGATGACTTCCTCCGAGGCCGGCCGCCTATCGCTCTAGCGCGATCCCGGCGTCCTGCAGCATCTTGTCGACATCCACTCGCCCGCCGCCGGCGATCGATGCGTTTGCCGCGATCCCGGTGAGGATCGACCACGCGCCCTCGCGTTGAGACGAGGCGCGGCCATACTTGTCCGCCGGCACCGTGCCCGGCTCGAACAGATAGCCCAGCATCACCGGATCGGCGCCGCCATGGTCACCGCTGCCCGCCCACACGTCGATGTTCTGCGGCAGCCCGCCCGCGAGATGCAGCGTGGTCGTCATGTTCTCGCCGACCGCCTTGTCGCGCTTGCCGCCGAACACGCCATGCACTTCGACATGCTTGTGCCGCAGCTCGCCCTTCGATCCGTGAAACGTGATTTCCAGACCCTCCCACGGTGAATAGGCGCACAGTGTGTAGTTGAGGAACACGCCATTGGCGTAGCTCGCCTCGACCTGCATCGTGTCCTCGATGGTGATGTCGTCGGCGAACACGCATTTGTCGCGCAGATAGCCATCGACGTCCTCCGTCTCGAGATACATCTCGCGCAGGCTCTCGTCCGCCTCGAGGTCGAGCCGGTAGTCGCATTTGTCGAACACCGGGCAGCCATGGCAACGCTCGCCGTGATCCTGCAGCCCGAGCTCCGCCGCTGTCTTAGGCGTGTAGAACACCCGCTTACCGTTCGCCGCCACGGTCTTGGGCGTTGAGGCCAGCCACCAGTTCATCAGGTCGAAATGATGCGTTGATTTATGGACGAGCAATCCGCCCGATTTATCCTTGTAGCGATGCCAGCGGCGGAAATAGTCGGCACCATGCACGCGGTCGAGATACCAGGTGAAATCCACCGCCTGGACGTCGCCGATCGTTCCCGACATCAGGATATCCTTGAGCTGCGTACGGGCCGGCGTGTAGCGATAGTTGAAGGTGACGGTCACTGCCTTGCCGCTCGCGCGCTGCGCGTCGAGCACCTGCTTGAGCTTGCCGAGGTCGATCGTCATAGGCTTCTCGGTCATGACGTTGCAGCCGGCATGCAGCGCCCGCACGATGTACTCGTGATGCAGATAGTCGGGCACCGTGACGATGACCGTGTCGGGCCGTTGCTCGACGATCATCCGGTCGAATTCTTCCGCAGCGTAAGTTGCGATGCCGTTGCCCGGTTGCGGTGGGACCTCGCTCACCGACAGCGCAAGCCGCTTTTCGTTGACGTCGCACAGGGCGACCAGTTCATTGTCCGTGGCGTGGGTCTCGGTGACGGCCCGCCTGTACATCTGATGCCGACCGCCGGCGCCCACGATCGCATATTTCACGTCGCCGAATCCCGTTCACTGGCCGTATTCATCGCGGCTCGAAATCTTGACCAATCTGTAGCCGAACGCTAAGTAACTGACTAGTTACAAACGGCCTAACGCCTGGTAGGGGATAGCTGTGTTGGTTGGTTTCGAACATTTGGCCGGGTCAGCCGCCCGCCAGCCGGCGAGAGCCTGATCATGGGTGAACGCCACCTTGGCATCATCATGCACGGCATCACTGGCCGGATGGGCTACAACCAGCACCTGGTGCGCTCCATCCTCGCCATCCGTGACCAGGGTGGGTTGCTGCTAAAGAACGGCGATGTTCTCAAGCTCGACCCCGTCCTCGTTGGCCGCGACGGCGACAAGCTCAAGCGCATTGCCGAGGAGCACAACGTACCGCGCTGGAGCACCGATGTGGATGCAGCGCTCGCCAACCACGACGACGAGATCTTCTTCGATGCCGGCACGACGCAGATGCGCGCCGGGCTCATCGGCCGCGCCATCGACGCGGGCAAGCACGTCTATTGCGAAAAGCCGGTGAGCGACGACCTCCGGAGCGCGGTAGCGCTGGCAAAGAAAGCGCGAGCCGCCGGCATCAAGCATGGCGTCGTGCAGGACAAGCTCTTCCTGCCGGGCCTCTTGAAGCTACGCATGCTTCGTGATTCCGGCTTTTTCGGCCGCATCCTGTCGGTGCGCGGCGAGTTCGGTTACTGGGTGTTCGAGGGCGACTGGCAAGCGGCGCAACGCCCGTCGTGGAACTATCGCCAGGCCGAGGGCGGCGGCATCATTCTCGATATGCTCTGCCACTGGCGCTACGTGCTCGACAATCTGTTCGGCGAGGTGCGCGCCGTCAGTTGCCTCGGCGCCACGCACATCCCCGAGCGAGTCGACGAGGCGGGCAGCAGCTACCAGGCCGACGCCGATGACGCCGCCTATGCAACGTTCGAACTCGAAGGCGGCATCATTGCCCACATTAATTCGAGCTGGGACGTGCGCGTCCGCCGCGACGATCTCGTCACCTTTCAGGTCGATGGCACACTCGGCTCGGCCGTCGCCGGTCTCCACAAATGCGTCACGCAACACCGGGTGAACACGCCCAAGCCGGTGTGGAATCCCGACCAGCCCTCGACTATCGACTTCTTCTCGAACTGGACCGAAGTCCCCAGCAACACGGTCCCTGAAAATGGTTTCCGCGCGCAGTGGGAACTGTTCCTCCGTCACGTCGTCGAGGACGGCGCGTGGCCCTATGGCCTCGAAGCCGGCGCCAAGGGCGTCCAACTCGCCATGCTCGGCCTTCAAAGCTGGAAGGAACGGCGCTGGCTCGACGTGCCACCGCTTGGGATCTAGCTCTTTGAACCAACGGCCCCACCCTGATCCGGGCGTCCTCCCCCTTTCTCCCATCGAGAGAGAAGACGCTGGAGTCGCGAGCCCTCCCCCCGTTCGTAGGCGAGCGGCCCGCAGGGCGGATGAGCGGAGAACCCACCCCTGATGCCTGAGCTTCGCCTCCCCAACGCCGACCGCTCCATCTCGACCTACCGTCTCACCGGCACTCCGTTTCCGCTGGAGCGCCGCTCGCCAGCCGACTTCTCGCGTATCGCCTATGCCGCGGCGCACGTCGTCGCCGATCCGTTGGCAATTGTCGATCCGTGGCTCACCCCCGCCATCGACTGGGACGCGACGCTCGCCATTCGGCATCGCCTGTGGGACCTCGGTTTCGGCGTCGCCGAGGCGATGGACACGTCGCAGCGTGGCATGGGCCTCGGCTGGCCGATGGCGCGCGAACTCATCGCCCGCTCGCTGGGTGAGGCAAAGTCGCGGGGCGCACTGATCGCCTGCGGGGCGGGGACCGATCACCTCGAGCCTGATCCATCGCTCATCCTCGACGACATCATCGCGGCGTACAAACTTCAGATCGAAGCCATCGAGGCCCTCGGCGGCCGTATCATCCTGATGGCTTCGCGCGCCCTGGCCGCGGTTGCCACCCTCCCCGCTGACTATGCCCGGGTCTATGGCCGCCTCCTCAGAGACGTCCGGCAGCCGGTGATCCTCCATTGGCTCGGCGAGATGTTCGACCCAGCGCTCGCTGGCTATTGGGGCCATGACGATCACGATACCGCAATGGCGGTCTGCCTCGAGATCATCGCCGCGAACGCCGACAAAATTGATGGCATCAAGATCTCGCTGCTCAGCAAGGAGAAGGAGATCGCCATGCGCCGTCGCCTCCCGCCGGGCGTGCGTATGTATACCGGTGACGATTTCAACTACGCTGAGTTGATCGCCGGTGACGAGGCCGGACACTCCGATGCGCTGCTCGGCATCTTCGACGCCATCGCGCCGGTCGCCTCGGCGGCCCTCGCGGCGCTGGCACGCGGCAGCAGCAATGAGTTCCACGAACTGCTTCAGCCCACCGTGCCACTCAGCCGCCATATCTTTGCGGCACCAACCCGGTTCTACAAGACCGGTGTGATTTTTCTCGCCTACCTCAATGGCCTACAATCGCACTTCACCATGATCGGCGGCCAGGAATCGGCGCGCTCGCTGCAGCATCTGAGCGAACTGTTTCGCCTTGCCGACCACGCGCGCGCGCTAGACGACCCGGCTCTCGCGACAGATCGAATGCGCCGCTTTCTCGCCGTCCAGGGGCTCGTATGAGCGAACTCGCGCTAAATCTCGCGACGATTCGCGGCGGTTGGGGCCTCGCCGAGGCCATCGAGGGCTGCCAACGCCACGGTGTGCACTACATCTCGCCGTGGCGCGACCAGATCCAGAGCATCGGCCTCGATGCCGCCGCCCGCCTCGTCCGCGCCAGTGGTGTCGCGATCGAGGGGCTCTGCCGCGGCGGCATGTTTCCGTCCGTAACCGCCGAAGGACGCCGCGCCGCGATCGAAGACAATTTCCGCGCCATTGACGAAGCCGCGGCGCTCGGTGCGCGCTGCCTCGTCCTCGTCGTGGGGACGCTGCCACCCGAGAGCCGCGATCTGGTCGCAGCGCGGAAAATGGTCGCCGAGGGCATCGCTGCTATCCTGCCGCGGGCTCGAGCGGCAGACGTCGCCATCGCCATCGAACCGTTGCATCCTATGTACGCAGCCGACCGCGCCTGCATCAACACCATCGATCAGGCACTCGACCTCTGCGAAGCGCTGGGGGAAGGCGCCGGCGTCGCCATCGACACCTATCACACCTGGTGGGACCCAAACCTGAGCACCGCCATCGCGCGAGCCGGCCGCCTCGACCGCATCCTGATGCACCATATTTCGGACTGGCTGGTGCCCACCAAGGACATGCTGCTCGATCGCGGCATGATGGGCGACGGCATCATCGACTTCCGCGGCTTCCGCGCCATGATCGAGGCCGCCGGTTACAACGGCCCGCAGGAGGTCGAGATCTTTTCGCGCGACGATTGGTGGGAACGTTCCGGCGACGAAATCCTAATCGCCTGCCGCGAACGCTTCATCGCGCACTGCCTACCATCGCGCTAGGACCTGGCGCCGCCGATCCAGCTGGCGCCATTCGAAAAACGCAACACCATGGTGTGCGGCCGTAGACCTCTCCGGAACCGATATTTCGTGGTCCGAGCTTTCCGACGAGGCGCGTCCCGTCGAGGATAAAACATCGTTTCGATCGAATTGGCGTCTGTCGACAATCAGTTGGACAGACTGGGCTCAGATCAGCTCGGCCTGAAGCTCGCCACGATCTGGAGATGTGTCTCAATGCGCCCAGCCCCGATCAACTCGAGACAGTATGGAATCGCCGGGAAGACGGCGTCGAGGCAGGTCTTGATGGCCGCAGGCTTGCCCGGCAGCGTTACGATCAAAGTGTTGCCGCGTATCCCGGCGCTCTGGCGTGACAGGATGGCGGTCGGGACATCCTGCAGACTCACCCGACGCATCAACTCCCCGAAACCAGGAAGCTCCTTGTCAATTATTGAAGCCATGGCTTCGGGCGTCTGATCGCGCGGTGAAGGTCCGGTGCCGCCGGTGCAAAGGATCAAGCCGGCTCCCGCCTCGCAGAGCGCGATCATGGCGGTCGCCACGGCTTCGACTCCGTCGGGAACGATATGGGCCAAAGCGGTCCATGGAGTCGACAGGGCCGCATCCACGTAGGAGACAATAGCCGGACCGCTTAGGTCTTCGTACTCACCCCGGCTGGCCCGATCCGAAACGGTCAAGATACCGACGATCATTTCGGCCCCGCGGCAGTGTATTTTTCGAAGGCACTTACCCAGGTCTCGGCCAGAGCCAGATCCATCGGTGTATTGATGTTGAAGAAGGGATCTGGATTTCCCTCGAAGTCCACGCTCACAGGTTGCTGACCCGCAATCCAATGCCTCAGCGACCGATGTTCGGGCAAAATCAGCCAGCTTTCGAGCTCGTCCACGCAACCGGTGGGGTGCAACGCGAAAGTGTAGTGATCGTGCTCGCCCGAACGCGCCACCGCTGTCCGACCGCCGCGTCCCTTGATCGCTTGCGCGAGGCGGAAGGCTAGGTCTTCGGGGAAGAACGGTGTGTCGCAGGCGACGGTAAGAAGAAAGCTCGCGCCTTCCGACTGAGCCCAGCGCAGTCCCGCGAGCAGTCCTCCGGCCGGCCCGCAGTCGGGAACAATATCGGCGACGACCGGAATCCCACATGCCCGGAAACGATCAGTGTCGCCATTGGAGCTGATGACCAACTTTCCCACTTGGTTCCGAAGCCGAGCGATGGCACGCACGACGAGTGGGGTGCCGCCCAACATCACCAAGGCCTTTTCGACACCCATTCGGCTCGATTTGCCGCCGGCGAGAATGACACAGGCGATCGTCCCGATGTCCGGTCCGTCAGCCACCTGTCATGCTCATGTGGCGGGCAATGGCAGGCGCAGTGTGGAGTCGATCAATAATGAAATCGTGTCCCTTCGGTTTTCGGGAGATCGCTTCATCAATGGCCCGCCCAAGCGCCTCGTCGCCTTCCGAACTGCGCAGCGGCGTTCGCAAATCGGCGGAGGCTTCTTGTCCGAGGCACATGTAAAGCGTGCCGGTGCAGGTGACCCGCACACGATTGCAGCTCTCGCAGAAATTATGGGTCAAAGGCGTGATGAACCCGACGCGTCCGCCAGTCTCTTTGACGCGAAAATAGCGGGCCGGACCGCCGGTTTGATAAGGGATGCTCTCGAGTGTCCAGATGTCGGCGAGCCGGCTTCGGACTTCCGACAGCGGCAGATACTGATCCATTCTGTCGCCATCGATTTCACCCAGCGGCATGGTCTCGATGAGGGTCAGGTCCATCCCGCCGCCGTGTGCCCATTCGATGAGCCCGGCGAACTCACCGTCATTGCCGCCTTTGAGCGCAACAGTGTTTATCTTGACGGCAAGCCCGGCCCGACGCGCCGCCTCAATACCCGACAGCACGACACTGAGGTCACCGCGACGAGTGATCTGGCGAAACATTTCGGGATCAAGGGTGTCCACCGAGACGTTGACGCGGTGCACGCCGCAATCCGCGAGTTCGCTCGCGAAGCGCGACAATTGCGAACCGTTGGTGGTCAGCGTCAGTTCCTCCAATGCGCCGGTGGCGAGATGGCGAGAGAGCGATCTCACCAACGACATCAAGTTCTTGCGCACCAATGGCTCGCCACCGGTCAGCCGAATCTTCTTGACGCCGCGTGCAACGAAGGCCGCGCACAGTCGATCTAGCTCCTCGAGCGACATCAGGTCACGATGTGGCAAGAAATGCATATCCTCGGCCATGCAATAGACGCAGCGAAAGTCGCAGCGATCCGTAACCGAGACGCGCAGATAGCTGATCCGGCGGCCGAACGGATCGATAAGACTTGGAGGTGGCACCACTGGAGCCGCTACATCGATCATGATGCAGGCTTGGGCTCTGTCACCCAGCGCAGAATCGTCTGCACAGCGACCAACCCAGGCTCATCAGCCTGACGGATGAGCGTCAGCATCTGAAACCAATGCTCGTCGTCGCCGCGCTCGATAAACTCGCGCACGGCACCCGCAGCAAAATCGGAGACGCTCATAGACGCGCGGGTGGCGCGCGCTTCGAGCTGCTGCCGGATCGGCGGCGCCAAGGTTTCGAGCACCGCTTCAACAACCTCGGGGCGGTCGAGCCCTGCAATTAGATCGCCCAGCATCGGACCTCGCTACTGCACAAGCGGCGTAGCGGTGGCACCCAAATCGACACCTTCCACCACAGCGCCACCGGCAAGCACATTCACATATTGCCGCAATGCTCGCTCTACCACTGTCATTTTGAGACGGGTGGCGACCTTGTCGCGCACCAGTTCGAACGGGACAATTTTGCCTGGAATACGATTGTCGATGGAAATGATGTGAAACCCGAACCGGGTCTTGACCAGATCACGCGACACGCCAATGCGACCAGGGCTGAACAGCACCTTTTCGAACTCGGGGACGGTATCGCCGCGCCCGAGTTGTCCAAGAATTCCGCCGTTTTCCCCGGACGGGCAATTTGACAACTCTTTCGCCATTTCGGCAAAGCGATCCGGCGCCTTCAGCAGGATGTTGAGCGTCTCTTCGGCGCGAGCCCGGATCTGGGGCACGTTCACCGCTGCCGTTACCTGGAACAGGATATGCCGGGCGTTGACCAGATCGTCGCTGGAAAATTCCTTTGGATGACCATCGTAGTAGCGACGCATTTCGTCATCGCCGGGCTCTGGGGTTGTGACTTCCTGGTCGAGCAGTTCTTCAATCGCCTCAGCGATTACTGCCTCCTCGGCCTCCTGTGGGTCGAGCAATCCTCCAACCACGGCCCGCTGGCGCAACAGTTCGTGCGCCGCGGCAATTTGGATTTCTTCGCCTTCGGCTGCTGTTACCGCGACACCATTGATGGACGCGCTCATGGCCGCGCACCCTTCTTGCTGCGGCGATCAGGAGTCCTGACAATTTGATATGGGCGGAACAAATAGGAGAGCGAGCCTACCCCACTCCAGATGTGGACCATGCGCGTGAACGGCGAGATGAGGAAAATGCTGAAACCCAGCAAGATGTGGACCTTGTAGGTCAGCGGCACCCCAAGCATGAGCTCGGATGCTCCTGCATTGAACGTCACGATACCGGTGACATAGTGACTGAGCGTGGCAAACATGGCGCCGTCCATATGTTGCGCCGACAGCGGCACGGTGGCGATGCCCAACGCCAGCTGCAACCACAACATCACCAGAATGACGAAATCGAGCTTACGGCTGTTTAGGCGAAGGCGCTCCTCAAACATCCGCCGGTAAATCAGGATGGAAAGACCGATGATGGCGACGACGCCAGCGATGCCGCCGATTACCATCGCGATGAGCTGATGCTGGGCTGGGTTGATCGCCCATTCGACCGCCCATTCCGGCGCAAGAAAGCCCGCGAAATGACCTAGCACGACGATGATAACGCCGACGTGGAACATGTTTGAACCAAGTCGCAATTGGCCGCGCTTCAACAATTGGGAGGAGTCGCTTTTCCACGTATAGGGCTCGCGGTCGAAGCGGATCAGGCTACCCAACAAAAGCACTGTGAGGCAGATATAGGGATAGACGCCGAACAGGAACGTGTTGAGATAATCATTCCACGACATGGCGGCCTCCCGGCACAGGTTTGATATTGGCAGTCGCGTCGGCCACCGGGTCGCCGGCGAAGGCCGGTTCCTCGCGCCACTCTCGATCGATGGAATCGGCACGTTCCTTGGCGGGCGGAATCTTGGCGGCGTCGACAGGCTGCTCGCCTGCAATGACAAGCAAAGACTGCAGCACGGCGGCATAGTCGCTCTGCCGGGCAATGAGCGCGCGGGCGATCACCTTGAGAATGTGCGCGCAATCGGCAAGCATTTCTCGCGCCTCGACGATATCGCGGCAGCTGAGATATTCGAGCACGACCGGCAGGTAGTCAGGCAACTCGCTGCTTGAGAGCCCGAATCCCGCCGTTTCGTAGAGTTGCTTGAGTTCAACCATGGCCGAACCCCGGTCACGGCTGTCGCCATGAAGGTGCTCGAACAGATGAAGCGAAAGCGCCCTCCCCCGATCGAACAGATCACTGTAGCGCTCCTCGGCCTCCAGCAGGTCACCCTGCGCCAGATCATCAACCAGCGCCAGCAGGCTATCCCGCTGCTCCGCCGGCAAATGAGGCGAAGACCGCACAATTTCTGCCATCGCGGGGAGTGCAGTCCGCATGTCGGCCGTCGGATAGGAAAGAAATGCGCTGAACACCCGGAAGATCAACATCGCCATCCCTCAGGTATCGAGCGGTCGAACTGGAGTCAGCTTGCGTCGGCCCATACTGCCACCGAACAGACTAGAACCAGGTTCTCCCGCATCGCAACCATTACCGAAACTGAAGCCACAGGCGCCCTTCATCCCGTAGGCGTCCTCAGCCGTCTCTTTATGGCTGGTCGGGATGACGAAACGATCCTCGTAGTTGGCGATGGCGAGATAGCGATGCATGTCTTCGACTTCGGCGAGGGTAAGACCGGTTTGCTCCAGCACGGCCATGCCATCTCCGTCACCGAGTTGGCGCTGGCGGAAGTGGGCTCGCATGGCCAGTAGCCGCTCCAGCGCCAACACGATCGGCGCCTCCGCGCCGGCTGTCAGCAGATTGGCCAAATAGCGCACCGGGATCCGCAACGACTTGACGTCTGGAATTTCGCCAATCGTCTCGATCGCGCCGGCATTGGCATGCGATTGGATCGGGGACAGCGGTGGCACATACCAGACCATAGGCAGTGTGCGATATTCGGGATGCAGCGGGAAAGCGATCTTCCACTCAACCGCCATCTTGTAGGCCGGGGAACGCTGCGCCGCCTCGATCCAGTTCTCCGCGATGCCGTCGACACGGGCCTGGGCAATCACCGCCGGGTCGTGTGGATCGAGGAAGAGCTTGAGCTGCTCTTCGTACAGATCCTGTTCGTCCTCGACCGACGCTGCGGCCTGGATGCCGTCCGCATCATAGAGCAGCACTCCGAGATAGCGGATGCGGCCGACGCAAGTTTCGGAGCACACGGTGGGCTGACCGGCCTCGATGCGAGGATAGCAGAAGATGCATTTCTCGGCTTTGCCCGAGGTCCAATTGTAATAGATCTTCTTGTACGGACACCCTGACACGCACATGCGCCAGCCGCGGCACTTGTCCTGATCGATGAGGACGATGCCATCTTCTTCGCGCTTATAGATCGAACCCGATGGGCACGAGGCGACGCAGGCCGGATTGAGGCAGTGCTCGCATAGGCGCGGCAGATACATCATGAACGTGTTTTCGAACTGGCCGTAGATATCCTTCTGAACGGCCTCGAAATTGTAGTCCGCGGAGCGTTTGGAGAACTCACCGCCGAGGATCTCCTCCCAGTTAGGGCCCCATTCAATCTTCTCCATCGGCTTGCCGCTAATCAACGACAGCGGCCGCGCCACGGGCGAAGTCGGCAATTCCGGCGCCTTCTGCAAATGCTCGTAGTCGAAGGTGAACGGCTCGTAATAGTCGTCGATCTGGGGCAGATGCGGGTTGGCAAAAATCTTTGAAAGCACCGCCAGTTTGCCGCCCTGCTTGGGAACGATCTTGCCGTTCTTCTTGCGCTTCCAGCCACCCTGCCAACGCTCTTGGTTCTCCCAATCTTTCGGATAACCGATGCCCGGCTTCGTCTCGACGTTGTTGAACCACGCGTATTCCATGCCCTGGCGCGAGGTCCACACCTGCTTGCAGGTCACCGAGCACGTGTGGCAGCCGATGCACTTGTCGAGATTGAGCACCATCGCGATCTGTGCACGGATCTTCACGATGTTTTCTCCTCAACAGCCCGGTCGACAGGGTTTGAATGATCAAGCCAGTCGATCTTGTTCAACTTGCGAACGATGACGAACTCATCGCGGTTCGAACCAACGGTTCCGTAATAGTTGAAGCCGTAGGAAAGCTGCGCGTAGCCGCCCACCATATGAGTAGGCTTAAGCAACGTTCTAGTCACCGAATTGTGGATGCCGCCACGCAGGCCGGTGATCTGCGACCCCGGCACATTCACGATCTTTTCTTGGGCGTGGTACATCATGCACATGCCCTGTGGTACCCGCTGGCTGACCACCGCCCGTGCGGTGATGGCGCCGTTGACGTTGAAAAGCTCGATCCAATCATTGTCGACGAGGCCAACGCTTTTGGCGTCGGTCTCGGAAATCCAAACGATCGGCCCGCCGCGCGACAGCGTCAACATGAGCAAATTGTCGGTGTAAGTTGAGTGGATTCCCCACTTCTGATGCGGAGTGATGAAACTCAGCGCAATTTCCTTTTCGCCATTGCTTCGCACGCCCAGCATTGAATTGACGGTCCGGGTATCAACCGGCGGCCGGTAGAGGGCAAAGCCCTCGCCGAAATCGCGCATCCAGGCGTGATCCTGGTAGAACTGCTGGCGACCTGTAAGCGTGCGCCAGGGGATCAACTCGTTCACATTGGTGTAGCCGGCCGTGTAGCTCACATGTTCACTCTCGATACCCGACCACGTCGGAGACGAGATGATCTTGCGCGGTTGCGCCTGGATGTCGCGGAAACGGATCTTTTCATCCTCACGTGCCTTGGCTAGGTGAACGTGATCACGACCGGTGATCTTGCCTAACGCTTCCCACGCCTTGACGGCGACTTGACCGTTGGTTTCGGGCGCCAGATAGAGGATGACCTCGGCCGCGTCGATGTCGGTTTCGATGCGGGGCCGTCCGTGTGTCGGGCCACCGTCATTGATCAGGTAGTTGATGCCGCCGAGCCCTTTGACTTCGTCCTGGGTATTCCAAGCGATCCCCTTGCCGCCATTACCGAGCTTGTCGGCGAGCGGACCGAGTGCGGTGAAGCGCTTATAGGTATTTGGGTAGTCGCGTTCGACAACGGTGATCTGGGGGGCGGTCACGCCGGGGATGAGTTCGCACTCGCCCTTCTTCCAGTCCTTGACCTCCAAAGGTTGAGCCAGTTCGCCGGGGGTATCGTGCTGCATGGGCGTCAGCACGACGTCCTTCTCGATTCCGAGGTGCCCGACGGCCAGTTCGGAAAAGCGCTTGGCAATCGACTTGTAGGTTTCCCAGTCGCTGCGCGACTCCCAGACCGGATCCACGGCCGCCGAGAGCGGGTGAATGAAAGGGTGCATGTCCGAGGTGTTGAGATCGTTCTTCTCGTACCAGGTCGCGGTCGGCAGAACGATGTCGGAATAGAGGCAACTCGTCGACATACGGAAGTCAAGCGTCACCACGAGGTCGAGCTTGCCCTCCGGTGCCGGATCGCGCCACACGACTTCCTCGGGTTTGACGTCGCCCGTCTCGCCCAGATCCTTGCCTTGTAGCCCGTGATTGGTTCCTAAAAAGTGCTTGAGAAAATACTCGTGTCCCTTGCCAGACGAACCGAACAGATTCGATCGCCAGATGAAGAGGTTGCGTGGAAAGTTGACCGGGTTATCCGGGTCGTCGCAACTCATGGCGATGGCGCCGGATTTGAGGCCAGCGACGACATGGTCCTTAACCGGTGTACCGGCCTTTTCTGCCTCCGCCGCCAGCGTCAGGGGGTTGACCGCTAGTTGCGGCGCCGAAGGCAACCAGCCCATTCGCTCGGCCTTGGCGTTGAGGTCGATGAAGCTGCCGCGGTAAGCACTTGCATCCGCGAGCGGCGACAGCAGTTCCGACACGTCGAGTTTTTCATATCTCCACTGGTCGGAATGTGCGTAGAAAAACGATGTTCCATTCATCTGGCGAGGAGGACGTACCCAGTCGAGCGCGAAGGCGAGCATGGTCCAACCGGTTTGCGGGCGCAGCTTTTCCTGGCCGACGTAGTGCGCCCATCCGCCACCCGAGACACCAACCGTGCCGCACATCATCAGGAAGTTGATGATCGAGCGGTAGTTCATGTCCTGATGATACCAGTGGTTCATGCCTGCGCCGATGATGACCATCGAGCGGCCCTTGGTCTTTTCGGCGTTCGACGCGAATTCCCTCGCCAGGGTGATGACCTGAGCGGCGGGGACGCCGGTGATCGATTCCTGCCAGGCCGGCGTATAGGGCACATTATCGTCGAAGCCCTTCGCCGCGGCGCCCTTGAGGCCCCGGTCGAGGCCATAATGTGCGCACATCAGGTCGAATACGGTCGCCACACGCGCCTCACCATCGGCGAGCATGAGGGTACGGACCGGAACATTCCGGACAAGGACGTCACCGCCCTGATCGTTCTCAGTGAAATGCTCATGGACAGTTCCGCCGAAATACGGAAACGCCACCGGGGCCACCTCATCACGGCGGCCAATGAGGCTGAGGGCCAGCCGCACCGGCTCACCGGTTTCGCCGTCCTTGTCTTCGAGGTTCCAGCGTCCCGACGGTTCGCCGGTCTTGGGCCAACGATAGCCTATCGATCCCTGCGGCACGACCAAGTCACCAGATTCCTCAGCGACGGCGACAGTCTTCCAGTCGGCCCGACCGTCGGAGGGAGATCCCACGATATCGCTGTGCCGCACGTAGCGGTCCGGTACCCAGCGTTTGCCGTCTTTCCTGAGGCGCACCAACATGGGCATGTCGGTGTATCGCCGGGTATAGTCTTGAAAATAGGGAGTTTGGCGGTCGAGGAAGAATTCCTTGAGAATCACATGGCCCATCGCCATGGCCAGCGCGGCGTCTGTGCCCTGCTTGGGGTGCAACCAAAGATCGGAGAGCTTGGAGACCTCGGCGTAGTCAGGAGTGATCGCGACGACTTTGGTGCCGTTATAGCGCGCCTCCACGAAGAAATGCGCATCGGGCGTCCGCGTCTGTGGGACGTTTGAACCCCAGGCTATGATGTAACTGGAATTATACCAGTCGGCGGATTCTGGAACGTCGGTCTGCTCGCCCCAGGTCTGGGGGCTGGAGGGAGGCAGGTCGCAATACCAGTCGTAAAACGAGAGGAGAGTACCTCCGATCAAGCTGAGGTAGCGGGAACCTGAAGCGTAGGACACCATCGACATCGCGGGGATCGGCGAGAAGCCAGCCACCCGATCCGGCCCCCACGTCTTGATGGTGTGAATGTTGGCCGCTGCGATGATCTCAGTGACTTCGTCCCAATTTGAGCGGATGAACCCGCCCCGACCGCGCATGGACTTGTACTTAACGGTGGTTTCAGTGTCCGCCATGATGGCGGCCCACGCCTCAACCGGAGGCAGCGTCTTGCGGGCCTCGCGCCACGCCCGGATCAGTCGGCCCCGAACCAGCGGGTATTTGATACGGCTGGCGCTATAGAGATACCAGCTGTAGGACGCACCGCGCGAGCAACCCCTCGGCTCATGATTTGGCATGCCGGGACGTGTACGGGGATAGTCGGTTTGCTGCGTCTCCCAAGTGACAAGGCCGCTCTTGACGTAAATCTTCCAGCTGCAGGAGCCTGTGCAGTTCACGCCATGGGTCGAGCGGACGATCTTGTCGTGCTGCCACCGCTGCCGATACCCCTCCTCCCAGCTGCGATCTTCGTCGCGAAGCTCACCGTGTCCCTCTGAGAACGGCTCCCGCAACCGCGTTAGGTAGGTAAGGCGCTCGAGGAAATGGCTCATTTTGGTCTTCCTTGCCGTTCAGGGCGAGTCGACGGCAACCGTAGCTTCACCCATTACGGACGCACGACGAACTTCCGTCAAGTAGTTGAGCACCAGCGACACCGAGACGATGCCGTAAAGCAGCATGAAGCAACTCGAATTGACCCCGATCCAATCGAGGATTGCGCCGAACATGATCGGCAGTAGGAAGCCTCCTAGCCCGCCCACCATACCGACCACACCCGAAACGACACCCATGGATTCAGGGTAGTCGTCGCCCACATATTTGAAAGTGGACGCCATGCCGCACGCCAAAGCGATCCCCAGGACGAAGAGGATCGCCGTGAACAACCATACCGGCAGCGCGATGACGACATGCAGAGGGCCACTGACCGTCTGCACGGTGAGTTCGGTGTGGGGGTAGGACAAAAGGAACAGGCATATCCAGGCTGCCCACAGCACCCACCACGTTACGGCGTGCGCGCCATAGCGGTCCGACAGCCACCCACCCAGCGCCCGAAACAAGCCGGCCGGCAATGCAAAGCAGGCGGCCAGCAGCGAGGCCTGGGCGATGGAGAAACCGTACTCGGTTTTGAAGTACTGGGGCATCCAGATGGAGAGCGCCGTGAACCCCCCAAACACGATGGAATAGTACTGACAGTACTTCCACACATGTGGGTCATGCAGTATGGCAAATTGCGCGCGGATGCCGCCCTTGCGCTGCCCGATACCTGGATCAGGAGCAGCAAGAACGTAGAACAGCACGGCTGTCGCGAGCAGCGCCACCGCATACACCCGCGGCACCATCTGCCAACCGAAGCTGTCGATCAGTGCAGGCGCAACAAACATGTTGAGTGCTGCACCGACGGTGCCCGCACCAAAAACGCCCATCGCGAAGCCGCGGCGGTCCTTGGAGAAGAAACGGGCCACGTAAGGCGTGCCAACAGAGAACGAGGCGCCGACCAGGCCGAGTGCCAGACCAAGGAGCAGAAACTGCCAGAGTTCGGAGGCGTAAGAAGCCGCCCACAGCGGGACCGCGCATCCAACGAGCAAAATCATCATCATGAGCCGCCCGCCGAAACGGTCCGTCCAGATGCCGAGCGGCAACCTGAAGATAGCACCAGTCAAAACCGGCGTCGCAGTGAGCAGACCGAACTGGGTAGAGTCGAGTCCCAGTTGGGCGCGGATGGGGATTCCAATCACACCAAACATCAGCCAGACCGCAAAGCAGACCGTGAAGGCGAACGTGCTGACGATCAGCACCCTCATGCTGCCGGGTTTCATTTTTGGTATCCCCTCTACAACCGCCAAAGCCCCCGGCGCGATACATTTATGTTACCTAACATCTCAACATTTGACCGCTCTTTGCGCTAGCGCAAAGACCGCGCTTCACTCCCTGATGCAACGGTCGAGAAAGCCATCCTCGGACAGGTTAGAAACGTGCGTTAGTTAGGACAGATCTGCAGCGCAAATTTGATTTGGATCAAGACTGCATCGACCAGCGGGCGGGGATACCTCGATCATGCTACCCAGGCGGACCCACAGATCTGTGGCATTCCTCTCGGCAGGTCGCCTCTTGCCAATGATCTGCTCGCTGGATTGGTTCAATGCTCGAAAGTTCACCCACCGCGACACCCAAGCGCGGCTTCGGCGGAAAGGATGAATCCATGGAAGCAAGGCTGATCCCCCGCAAGGTTGCCCCTGGTGCCTACGAGGCTCTGTCCGAATTGCAGAGCTATGTGAACCACTGCGGGCTGGAGCAGAGTTTCGTCGAACTGGTGAAACTGCGCGCTTCGCAGATCAACAATTGTGCCTGGTGCATCGACAGGCACACCAAGGATGCACTCGCTGCGGGCGAAACCGAGCGGCGGCTCTTTTTGCTTGCTGCATGGCGCGAATGCCCATTCTACACTCCACGCGCGCGTGCGGCTCTTGCCTGGACCGAAGCCCTAACCTCGATTGCAGGCGATACGGTCTCTGATGCGGTCGTTGAGGTCACGAAAGTAGAGTTCAGCGAACTGGAGCTTGTCAATCTCAACATGGCGGTCATCGCCATAAACTGTTGGAACCGCATGAACGTGGCCTTCCGTGTCCCGCCAGGTGACGACAAACCCGTTTCGCCCTAAGGCGGGGAATAGCTGACCGCCGGGGTGATTGGATGCAATATGTGGATCCTCGTTGACCGATCTGGCAGAACACCGATCCACCGACATGATCGTCGCCGGAAGCGCGGCCTGCGGCAGGGCAACGTTCACCCACGAAGCAAGTAGGCCTAGGATTCTGTTTTACGGCGGCTCAAGAACGACCGCAAACGCGTTGGTGAGCAGAGCGACAGGACGGCAGGGCGGATGACCGACACCACAGGCGCGTGGATCAACAGGCAGATTGCCTCGCTCTATCCCGGCAGTTTTGCCTTGGTGATGGCCACCGGTATCGTCTCGAACGCGTTCTTCAACAATAGATATCAGGCGCTTTCTGATGTGCTGTTTGCGCTCAACGTCGTCGCCTATATCACGCTGACTGTGTTGACCTGCCGGCGCGCCTTTCGCTTCAGGCGCGAACTTCTGGCCGACCTCATAAACCCGCACACTGTCTTTTCGTTCTTCACTATCGTTGCCGGAACTGACGTGCTGGGCGTCAGCGCCAGTTTGCGGGGCTTTGTGGTGCTCGCGGTCGTGCTCTGGCTGCTTGCCATCGCAATTTGGGTGGTGCTGATCTATTTTAGTTTTGCCGTGTTGACGTTTCTCAACACCGCACACGGCGCCAATGTCGTGCATGGTGGCTGGCTTATAGCCATCGTTGGAACCGAATCTTTGGTCGTGCTCGGCACGTCAATTGCCCCATTCTCTGGGGGCGCCAGCATATCATTGTTTGTGCTGTTGCACCTGCTGTGGGGTGTTGGGCTTGGTCTCTATGCCATATTCATTTCACTGTTCGCCTATCGCATCTTCTTCTTCGACGTCGAACCTGACGATCTTAGCCCCCTCGTTTGGGTGGTGATGGGAGCCGCTGCGATCAGCACCAATGCTGGCTCGACGCTGATCCTGAGTACACCCAACACGCCATTCTTGTTGTCGATGCGTCCCTTCATCGATGGCATTACCTTGCTGATGTGGGGCTGGGCGACCTGGTGGATCCCGCTGCTTTTGGTGTTTGGGTTCTGGAAGCACGTGATCTGCAAGGTACGATTTTCCTACACGCCGATGTTCTGGAGTCTCGTCTTTCCTGTCGGCATGTATGCCGTTGCATCGATGCGGCTTGCCCTGGCAGCGGACTTCCCGCCACTAAAATTGGTCTCAGGGGTCATAGTCTGGATTGCGTTCGGGGCCTGGCTGTTGACAGCATTCGGCTTCGTGCGGGCGACTTGGCGTAGTTATGCAGCCCGCAATTCTGCAGCGACCAACGCCGCTCCAGCGAAAGACAAGTAAGCCGTGCCATTTCGTCCGGGCTAAGCATTGGACCGTGGCCCCAGTGCTCCCAAACAAGAAAAGGGCTTACCGCGCCGATTGGCGTCGGGATCCCTGGCCAAGTCGCACACTGGTAACTGGAAAGCGGCTCGGTCTATGTCTGCGGCAAAGCCACGTCGATGACCGACGCCAGCAACGGCGCGCTAGCGGGCTCGGCCTGACCACAGCCGCCGCCAGCGGCTACCGTTCCTTTTTCCGCATCGAATGCAATACCAACATCGGCCCGTGCTCAACGACGAATATGCCGAAACTGAGGATCCAGAACCCGCCGCTCAGGTCCAGAAAAATATGGTAAGCATCCGGGAATAACTCAGCCAAAGGGCGGAGGATCGCCGACAGGAAGAGAAGCGCGTAGGACACCGTGGTTGCGAGGGAGGCGGTAAGAGCGCGACCGGTATGGCCACGGCTGGCGCGAGACATAACCGCCATCGTCATGAGCCCAATAGCCCCCACCGTCAGCACGTGCAGAGCTGAGGGAGCGGACACCAGACCCACGGCCGCCAGTCCAATCCCGAGGAGGCCCAGAGGGACGAACGCGTACCCGACATGCAGGACAAGCAACAGCGGTTCGTCTCGGCTCGCCCATCCTCGCCACCCCACTAGACGAACGGTCTGCAGCGTGGCTGCGATTAGCGCTACGCCCGCCGTTCCTGGCCACTCTGGCAGGATGCTCCAGCACAAAAGTGCGACCAGCGTCACTGCCAGGACAATGTC
This sequence comes from Devosia sp., assembly GCA_039934955.1. GTDB lineage: Bacteria > Pseudomonadota > Alphaproteobacteria > Rhizobiales > Devosiaceae > Devosia_A. Next base: position 4,836 of record JBDTLB010000106.1, on the reverse strand, counting down.
GTCCAGGCGCCCTGCCGGACGCGGCAGCGGCGCAAATCGCTTGGCGAGGTAGTTGCGCGTGAAACTTGGAATGATCCGGCCGCCCATCTGCGAAATGAGCAGGACGTAAACCGACACCGTCAATCGCAGAACGGCCATTTCGTCCCACCCCAAGAGCGGCGCGGCGTGAAAACACCCGTTGAGGAGCGCCAGCGAGCCCAGTGCCGCGGCAACCCGCAGGTTCTGCCAGTTCTTGCCGATAATCACTTCGCGCGCCACGACGAAGACAAGCATGGGGAAAAACAAGCAATCGACTAGAGCGCTGATCGCCTCCCCAAGGATCCAGGGAGCTCCCATGCAAAGACGCCCTGCAACCCAGATCACAACCAGTACGAGCAACGGCGGCCCAGATACTGGCAAGCGTCCAGTCCAGTTGGGAACTGCCGTAAGAACAAACCCGCACGCAGCTGCGGCCGCATAGCCAAAGAGCATCTCGTGCGCGTGCCAGGAAATTGGTCCGGCGCTCCCGCCCACTGGCCACAGCCCAGACAAGGCGCCGATCCACACAATCATGTCCACAACGGCAACGATGCCGGCGAGGAGAAAGAACGGCCGGAACCCGTACGACAGGATCGCCGGCCCCGCTGTAGCAATGCCCCGCGGAACGGGCTTTCGAGTGGTTATCGCTGCATCTGGGACGGGGGCCTTCATCGAACGCGTGCTCCGTTTCGTTTCTCTCCTGATAGTCACCAGTTCTTCGCTGTTCTTTGCGCGAGAACAAGGACGCTGCGGAACGGCGAGTTAGTGTTAGCGGTTCATGGAGGACCTGCCATGGCCGACTCGAGCAACAATATCGACACCCTGTCGGTGAACGAGATCATGCACATTTGGCCGCGGACGATTCGCGTATTCATAGATTGGCATCTGCACTGCATCGGTTGTCCAATTGCCGATTTTCATCGGCTAGCTGACGCCGCAGACGAACATGGTCACGATCGTGATGCTTTGCGGGGGGCGATCCTTCGCGCTATTGAGGATCGGCCTATTTCGCGAGCGCGGGCTCGAGGCCGTCGGCGATCAGCAGCAGGCGGTGCGGATTTTTGACGAGCAGCTTCTGCCGGCCACCGCTTACAAGACCAGCCTCCTCCCACGCCGTGAGGATGCGTGACACGGTGTGAAGGGTGGTCCCTGTCATTTCCGCAATGTCCTGCTTGGAGATCGGAAAATCGATGCGAATCCCACCTTCCTCAGGGTAACCAGATTGGTTTGCGAGCCTGAGAACGGCGTGACCCACGCGACGCTCCACGATCTCCGTTGAGATCTCCAGAATGCGGGACTGCGCCTCCTGTAACCTCCCCCCAATGACCTGCATGGCGTTTGCAGCAAAGGCCGGGTGTTGATGGACGATGCCGGACCACGCCGACGTTGGCCAAACCAGAGCAACACTCTCCATGACTGCCGTCGCTGTGCCGGGGTAGTCGGATCGCTGCAACGCTTTTGCAATCCCGAAGAGATCTCCCGGATTGACTATCCTTACGACGACCTGTTGGCCCTCGGGCGTCACTTGGGTCACACGTAACCGGCCGTGCAGCAGGATGAAAAATCTGTCTGCCGTCGCGCCCTGCTCGAAAACGACGTCATCCATCCCAAAGCGCTGGCTGGTCGCCTGCGACAACACATGGTCGATGGCGAGGTCATCCATTTGCTCAAAAAGCGGAAGGTCACAGACAAGAGTGCGGTCCAGCGCTGCAGTCGGCATACCAAGTCCCTTCAAACGAACGTGGTGCTATGGCAGCGCCCCTTCCGCAGGGCAATGGTCAATTCCGTCGCACGACCTCGTATGCCCAGCAAGTCTGGCCTATCTTGTTAGGATAGCAGTGGGCGATATGGTTCGTTTCGGCGAACCGACAAGCCTCCAATATCAGCGGCGGTACCGATTGCCTCCAACTGGGGCGCAACCTCAGTTGCCGCCTATGAGTGGACCCCTTTTAACTACCGGCAGCCGCTTGGCGCGCCGGTCCGCCCAAATCAACAGCGCCACGAAACTTGCCAAACTGACGACCGTGTCGGCCTGCTGAGGAGCCTAAGCGTGCCGGGAGCAATGGTGTTCCCCAGCACTCGTAGCACCAATGAAGCGTGAAGCAGTGCCAGGGGAACATATAGCGCCCTACTGAACGTCAGGCGAATGCCCAGCACCGCGGGCAAGATGATGAGTGCGTGCGCCATCAGCATCGAGAGTACAAAGCCGAGAAATATGGTGTGAAGCTGAAGATCGTAGGCCAGATCGAGAGCCGGCCCGAAGAGGAATAGTCCTCCCGAAAAGGCCAGCCAAGCGTAACCCGCCAGCATGCCCGAGGCGTAGAACCGGGTCGAACCCGGTCGCCGCACAACACGTCGTGCAACATCATACCGGTAGAGCCAGACAGACAGTCCGAGCAGCGCGCCTCCCAGCAGCCACGGTCCGTATTCGCTGTCGATCCCAAGCGAGGCTCGCGAACGAGCAGGACCAGTGTTCACACCTTCAGGCATTGATCTGCAGCGGATCACCGCGATGATCGAATGCCAGAAACCGCCACAACTTGTCGCCGGTCTTGACCGCATCAACCATCGTCTCCAACCCCCGATCCACCTCGGACACGCTGGGAGCGACACCATTGCTGCCGGCCAGACAGGCGACCAGAACGATATCCCAGCGCTGACCTGTGGCTTCGGATTCCTTGGCGAGGTCAGCAAAGCTGTCGATGTCGGTCACCGCCTTGTCGACACACACAACCGGCGTCAGCGTGCCGCCCGAGCCGGCACGGAAGCTTGCGGCGTTATCGGCGGACCGATCATCGGGTGGCCCTTTTTGCACGAACACAAACAGCATCCGCTGCGGCTCCGACTGTTGCGCCGCCACTTTCAGCAGGTTCTCAAAGCTCGAAATATCCATGGGTTCGACGACGCCTAGATGGGTTGGATGCCGTAGCCGACCGCTCCTGATTCATTGCAGGACGCAGCCGGGAAGCCGCGACCCCGCACGACGCGGCCCGCATCGGATATACACTCAGGATGGTGGAAAATGCTACCGCAGGGTTTGCCCTCGCCAGGTGCGCCAGTTGGCCCGGCACTGCTATTCCTTCTCAGCCGGTTCCGCCTGGATCCCGCCACCACGAGCGGTCCACTTGTCACGACGATCTCAGACGCAGTGGCCGCAATAGTGTATTTCTCTATCACCACGGCGGTTCTGGGGGAGTGACGATTTGCTCGTCGCCCGGCAGTCTTGGTCGCCAGATCAGAACGTCGCAGGCGGCTTGGCGCAGCAATTTTCTCGTGACGCTGCCGATGAACGCCCTCCGGACAAGACTCGTCCTTCCTGGGCCAAGTACGATCAGGTCGATCTTTGGATCACGGCTTGCCCGGGCGAGGGCTTTGGTTGGATCGCCACGCAATACCCTCGTTGCCGGGCGTGGCACGACCGTAAGGGCGAGGGCGCGCAAATGATCCCTGGCTGCCTTGATCAGCGTTTGGAGGTACGCCGCAAGCGCCGGTTGGCCGGAGCCTGCACGCAGCATCGCGGCCTCTAGTTGCGGTGCGATGCGCACCACTTGCGCCAGAATTCGTGTCGCGCGCGGGAACAGCGGCACTATGAACGCCAGCGCTCCCGCGGCGTCATCGGTACCATCGGTCGCCAGCAGGACGCCCTGATAGGGCCGCTTGACCGCTCGCTTCACGACGAGCACAGGCGCTACGCCAGCGGCAATCATCCGATCCGTGGTTGAGCCAAGTAGTGCTTTCTCGATGAAGTTTCGGGTCTCATGAACCCGCATCACAACGAGCATCGGGCGCAGTTCTTCGCACGCCTCAATCAGTCGCAGGGCGGGTGTCCCGACCACAAAGTGCAGCACCACTTCGGTGCCTGCGGCATTCACGCTGGCAAGGGCCGCGCCGAGGCGATCGCGAACCGCCATCGCACTCTGCCCAACCAAATTGTCCGCATGATAGGCATCGCCGTCACACCCGGGCAGGTCGAGGACGTGAACGACGTCCAATCGCGCCTGTCGTTCAGCAGCTATTTCAAGTGCACGCGCCAGCACCACATCGTCCAGGTGGTTACCGCCAACCGCCGCAATAATGCCCGCCGAACTCAAGAGGCCCTCCCGGTCGCGTCTGGGTTGGCCCAGCATAGCGGATGTCCCGCTATGTTTCATCGACCAATCTGCGACGATCCAAATTGACGGCAGAACGCTCGGCCACAACACCGGCGCCGGGGCGCGCCAACCTGACACCCTTGCCGATGGCAGCTGCCGTTCTTACGTTCGTTGCAGCCGCTTTTGACGCCACGGGCGACCGGTAAGTAGCGCCCTCAAGCCGGCTCATGGAGGAACGCTGAAATGTACATGCACATCTTGATTTCGACAGATGGTTCCGATGTCGCACAGAAGGGCGTGGACCACGGCCTGACACTCGCCAAGGCACTTGGCGCACGGGTCACCGTTCTCACAGTTACGGAACGCTTTCCCCTTTATGTTGGATCGGGCGGCTGGGCTCTGGGACCCAATGAAATGGAGAAGTACACCGCGGCGCAGACGGACGCGTCCAACAAGATCTTGTCGGCGGCGAAAGCTGCTGCAGACAAACTGGGAGTCGAAGCCGAAACGTTGCATGTGACCAACGCCTTTCCAGCCGATGCCATCATCGACACCGCACGGGCCAAGCATTGCAGCTTGATTGTCATGTCGTCGCATGGCCGTCGCGGGCTCGAGCGCATATTGCTGGGGAGCCAGACTGCTGACGTTCTGGCTCGCAGTCCCGTGCCCGTTCTCGTCGTACGATAACACCATCGCGCCCGGCGAGGTCCATGTGCCAGGGCTCGTC
>JBDTLB010000105.1:0-13844 GCA_039934955.1 Devosia sp. | reverse complement strand
TGCAAAGTCGAACGGCTCTCCAAGGTTGCCTTAATTCACTGCGGGAGTTAGTCTTTCCCATTCTCGAGGCGGGGGCGCCTGACGGGATGGGCGGGACCCAGTCGGCGGAACGGGGGGAAATGCATGGCCCAAAAGACTGTCACTCGGGCAGACCTTGCTGAAGCGGTTTACGAATCGGTGGGGCTGTCGCGGACCGAGTCCGCAGAACTGGTCGAACGCTTCCTTGCATTGATCGGTGACGCGCTCGTGTCAGGCGAGAACGTCAAGCTCAGCTCGTTCGGCTCGTTTCAGGTCCGCTCCAAGAACCAGCGCATTGGCCGCAATCCAAAGACCGGCGAAGAGGTCCCGATCCTGCCGCGTCAGGTTCTGGTGTTCAAACCCAGCAACGTGTTGAAATCCAAGATCAACAAATCTATGGTTCGCGCTGGAAAATAAGCGTTTCTCCTGAAAGGATTCGGGATGGAGAAGTCCCCCGACGCCTTCCGCACGATCTCCGAGGCCGCTGACGAGCTCGATTTGCCGCAGCATGTGCTTCGCTTCTGGGAAACGCGTTTTTCGACCATCAAGCCGCTCAAGCGCGGCGGCGGCCGCCGCTACTACCGGCCCGAGGACGTCCTGCTGCTCAAGGGCATCCGCCATTTGCTCTACGATCAGGGCTTTACCATCAAGGGCGTCCAGAAGATCCTCAAGGATCAGGGCGCACGCCACGTGGCGGCCATCGGCAATGGCGGCGCAGTCGAGGCACTGCCATCCCCCGATACCGATGAGCAGATCGACTCGACGGTCGACGTCATCGATGGCGAGGACGGTGCCGTACCGGTCCATGGCCCGTCGCTCGGCGGCACCGACCGCGAGCGCCTGAGCACGGTCCTTCGCGACCTGCTTGAGTGCAAACGTCTGCTCGAACGGGCCCGGGAATAGCAACTCGCGCCAGCCCTCCGGCCAAGGGTTGCGCCCCGCAAGGCAACCGACTAGATAGGCGCCAGTGTCGGGGTGTAGCGCAGCCTGGTAGCGCATTTGTCTGGGGGACAAAGGGTCGCAGGTTCAAATCCTGTCACTCCGACCATTCTCTCCCCATCGAGCTGTTGCTATGCCCAAGAGGTGATCTCGGAGGGCATCTTGATGCTTTGGCGTGTGGCGATTCTAGCGGTTCTGATGCTTCCGCTTCCGGCCGCGGCGCAGGATTCATCGAGCTCCAGTTCCAGCCCCGATAGTTCCATTTCCAGTTCCAGCGAAATGCCCGCGCCGGTGCTCTCGCCGAGCGACACCGATCTCGAGCTCGCCGTTCGCGCTGCCTACAATGGCGCAGCCGCTTTTGCCGCCGCGCATGGCAATTATTTCGCCCGGGATGATGCTTTCACCCCGCTTCGCGACGCCGTCTCGACCGAATTGCTGGAGGAAGGCTTCGGCTTTGTGACGGTTCCGGCCACGGCCGCCGCCGATCTCGCCGGGGCCCGCATCTGTCTCGCTGCGCCCGGCACCGAACTCCAAATCGTCACCAGTACCTATGGCGACGGCATCAGCCTCGTCGCCGTCACCGACCGCCGCGACTTCATCTACCATTACGATCCGCACGAGGACCCGGCGATCAAGATCACGCCGGCGGAGGACTGCATCAAGCCGCAATAGACTAGACCAGCGCGTTCAGCCGCTTGTCTTCGCCCGGAAGCACCTTATTATACCCGGCGGTAACACCCCAGATCAGTCCGCCGACGAGCCAGAAGTGCCGCCAGTGGTCGAGATCGATGATCGCGGCTTCGACCGCCAGCGGAATGAACACCGACACCAGCGGAATCAGCAGCAGCCGGTTGGGCGAGCGGCGGGCGACGAAGCTTACGCCGCGCCAGATCGTTGTTCCAATGAACAGGATGAACATCAGTCCGCCGCCCCAGCCATAGACGTGCAGCACGTTGACGTAGCTGTCGTGTGGCTCCTCGCGGATGCGCAAATTTCGGAACTCGTACGGCCCGATGCCGAACGGGTTCTGCAGCGCCAGCTCGAACGCAAAACCCTGCCGACCGAAGCGGCCACCGTCGCCTTCATCATAGCTCTGCGCCTGCGCGCGCACGTCGAACAGCGCCTGCACCTTGGGGATCGACAGCAGCCCGCCGATCGCTACTCCCATCATCAGCAAGCCGAGCAGTGCGGTGATCAGCATGCGAACCTTTTCCTTGGCGTTGGCGATCCCGAAAAAGCAGAGGAGATAGACGCCCAGCCCTGAGGCGATCAGATGTCCCCACGCGGCGCGCGAGAAACTCGCGAACACGCCGATGCCGATCACCATGACAATGCCGGCGGCGATTGCCGTACGTCCTGGCGTCCCCAGCAGCAGCCGCTGCAGCGCATACATTGCCGGCAGGATCAGGAACGGGCCAAAAACGTTCGGGTCGTTGAACAGCGCCTTGGCGCGGCCATAGAGCGTGAGCAGATCATGACCCGGCACGAGGCTGAGATAGCCCAGCGTGCCCATTGCGGCCGACAGCGTCGCCGCCGCGATATAGGCGCCCACGATGAGCCGCATCCGCTGCTGCGGGGCCTCGGCGACGAAATTGGCCACCCAGAAACTGGTGAAGAACAGGAAGATCGTCACGACCTGGAAGATGAGGGCATCCGTCACCGCCGTGTAACGCGGCTGGAACCCCGCGATGATGGCGAACGGGATGAACATCGCCCACAACACCAGCAGCCCCAGCGTCGAGCGCTTGAACGCAAAGCTGCCGGCGAACAACGAGACCCCGAGAACGAGAAAGAAGCTCAACTCGTAAGGGCTGGGCTCGGTGATCACGACACTGCCCGAGAAGATCCAGAATGCCACCGCCCAGTCGAGCAGCGTGGCGGTTCGCGCTTTCAGATAGGCGGTGCCACTGACGCGCGACGGCTGGCGGACAGCGCCGACGGGAGCATCGGCGAGACTCATCTCAGTACGCGTTTTCGGATTTCGAGAACAACGAGAACGGCGTCATCAACACGATGTAGAGATCGAGCAGGATCGACCATTTCTCGATGTAGTAGAGGTCGTGCTGCACGCGCTGCATGATTTTCTCGACCGTGTCGGTCTCGCCGCGCCAGCCATGAATCTGCGCCCAGCCGGTGATCCCCGGCTTCACCTTGTGGCGCGCGAAATAGCCCTCGACGGCCTCGTAATACAGCAGATTGTCGGCCTTGGCGGCAAGCGCATGCGGTCGCGGCCCAACCACCGAAAGCTGCCCGGTGAGCACGTTAAAGAACTGCGGCAGCTCGTCGATCGACGTCTTGCGGATGAACTTGCCGACGCGGGTGACGCGCGGGTCGTCCCTGGTGACGAGCTTGCTGGCGGTGAAGTCCGCCATGTCGGTCCGCATCGAGCGGAATTTGTAGATCTCGATCAGCTCGTTGTTAAAGCCGTGCCGCTTCTGCTTGAAGAACACCGGTCCCTTGCTGTCGAGCTTGATGGCGATGGCGGTGATCAGCATCACGGGTGACAGCAGGATCAGCGCCGTCAGCGCCACCAGCTTGTCGAACATCCATTTGAAAACGAGGTTCCAGTCGGAGATCGGCCGGTCGACCATGTCGAAGACCGGCACGTCGCCGACGTAGGAATAGGCCTTGGACGTGAAGCGTAGCTTGCTCATATGGGCGCTGAGCCGGATATCGACCGGCAACACCCAGAGCTGCGTCAGCATTTCAAGCACGCGCTTTTCGGCGCTGAGCGGCATCGACACGATGACCAGATCGACGCGCGACTGGCGGGCGAACTCGAGTAGATCGGCAACCCGCCCGAGTTTGGGCAGGCTCGCCACTGATTCCGGCGAGCGTTCGTCGTTGCGATCATCGAATACGCCCAACATGCGCACGTCGGCGCCGGCGCTTTTCTCGATCGACTCCACCAGCACTTCGGCATCGTGGCCACCGCCGACGATCACCGTGCGCCGTTTCAGCCGCCCCTCGCGCGTCCACTGCATCACCAGAGCGCGCAGCGACAACCGGAACAACACCAGCACCAGCGCCCCCGCGACGAACCAGCCAACCAGCCAGACGCGCGACACGAGCTCGGAGCTCTTGAGCAGAAAGACGAGGCTCATCAGCACGACGAAGATCAGCGACCAGGAGGCCAGGACACGCCAGATCTGCTGCACCGCCGTGCGATACGCGGTGACGCGGTGCGTTCGTGCGGCATTGAACAGCACATTGGCCGCAAGCGTCACGATCGCTATGGTCGGCAGGTAGATCGCACTCTGGCCCGGCTCGACATAGGTCGCGAAGATTACAAAGCCGAACGTCGCCAGCAGCGCCGCTTCGACCACCTGCGCGATGCCGACGATCACTGCACTTGAAAAACTCGGCTCGATCGGCGCGGCGACGATGGCGCGTGCTTCCGCGCTCAGTTCGCCCGGTGCTGCGCCCGATTTGCGCGCGACGTGGCTGAGAACAGCTTGAGCAGGGTCGAGGCGGAACATGATCGTACGGTCCGAATAGTCAGGTTAACCCCTGAAACATAGGGACGAAGGCGTGAAGACCGAGTGAAAACCGCGCGACATGATTAACCATACAGCTTTAGTCAACCGCGCGTGATCGACCGCCGCTCCGCCAGCACCGTGCGATACAGCGCCTCGATCTGGTCAACCATGTGGGCGATCGAAAAGCGCGGGCGGATATAGTCGAGCCGAAGTTCTGCCTCGCGCGCGGCCGCGTCAGGGAAATCGAGGAAGTTCTGCATGGCGGCGCGCATCGCGCCCACGTCCGCCGCGGGGAACAGACTGCCTGAAGTCGGGCCGAAGATCTCCGAAATGCCGCCCACATTGGTAGAGATCACTGGCCGCCCAGCCGACGCGCCCTCGAGGATCACGTAAGGCAGCGATTCCGCCAGCGACGCGACGACGAGGCAATGGCCGCGCTTCAGCGCTTCGCGCACCGGTTTGACGCCGAGCAGTTCGATCCGTTCGCTCAGCCCCAACTGCCGGATCTTGTCCCTGGTCGCCTCGAATTCCGGGCCGCTGCCGGCCATCGCCAGCGTTGCCGGCCGGCCATCGGGCGCCTTTACGTCGACGATCGCGTCGATCAGATAGCCGATGCCTTTGGCCTCGCGGAACTCGCCCACGAACACGAAGTCGCGCGCCGCCGGGTCACAGGGCAGGGGATCGAACTCGGCGGGCGCCAGGCCATTGTGGATCACCGCCTCATCGCAGGGCGGCGGGCCGATCATTCGGTGAAAAGCTTCTTTCGCGTAGGCGCTTTCGAACACATAGGCATCGGTCATGCCGCCGATCGCCCGCTCGACGCCGCGGAAAAAGCCGCCGACAGCGGTCCCGGGCTTGTAGTTGAGCACGCCGCCATGCGGCGTGTTGAGCGCCACTCGGTCCTTGCGCCCGACGCGGGCCAGCCGCGCATGCACGCCACCCTTGGCGCCGTGGCCATGCAGCACGTCGATATCGAGCTTGCCCGCCAGCCGTCGAACATTGAATGGCGTCGTGAGATCGCCGAGGCCAACCGTCCGTGGCATCGGAAAGTAGTAGGTGCCGAGCGCGGCCGAGGGCGCCAGCGCGCGTAAGCGCCCGGTGGTCCTGGCGTCCGACGTCAGGCTATCGGCGACCAGCCCGACCTGATGCCCGCGCTTCGCCAACTCTTCAGTGAGATCGTAGACATGCCGGAAGAGCCCGCCGACCGGAGCACGCAGCACCTGGAGGATGCGGAGAGGTCTGTCGCTGTCCAACGATCAAAGCCAGCGTTCGGCAATGACGAGGGTGTCGCCTGGGTAGATCGGGAAATCGAGATCGACGCTACTCTTGAGCATCTGGTTGCCCTCGCGCCGGTAGATCATCGCGCGGGTCCGGTTAGCGGTGTCCGAATAGCCGCCGGCGGTCGAGATCGCCGCCCGCACTGTCATCCCCGACACAAAAGGGAACTGCCCCCCATTCTTCACCGCGCCTTGAATGAAGAACGGCCGGTAAGTATCTATCTGCACAGTGACATTTGGACTTCGCATGAAGCCGTTGGCAAGCGCTGCAGCGATCGTGCCAGCGGCCTGGTTGGTCGTTAGCCCACGTACGCCGACTGGCCCCACCAGCGGCAGGCCGATGGTCCCCGATTCGTCGACCTTGTAGGATTTGCTCAGGCTGTCGTCGCCATACACCGACACCGTGACGATGTCGCCGGCGTCGAGCGTATAGGGGCCGCGCGCCTCGGCCGGATAGGCCGTGACCTTGCCGTTGAGCGAACAAGCCGCCAAGGGCACAAGGAGCAGGACGAAAAAAAGCTGCAGCAAGCGCATCGAAGATGGATCTCTAGAGTCGCCTCCAGTGTCGGATGCGTATGGTTAAAAATGTGCTTATGCCGCGACCGTTCGATTGCGCCTTGCAACGCGCCTTAACCGATTGTTGACCACGCCCGGCCGATAAATCACGAGACCAAGACGAGGCCCGCGATGTCGATCGAGTCTGCGCACGCTGAAGATTTCCGGATGGATGTGGGCGCGCTGATGGGCGCGCTGTGGGGTCGTGCCCTACGCATCGTCATCGTTACCATCCTCCTTGTGATCGCGACGTTCGTCGTCCTGATCTTCGTGCCCAAGCAATATGAATCGGTATCGAGCCTCCTCGTCGAGGATCGTGCCTCAAGCTTCACCCAGGCCGCGACCCAGGCCGCGCCATCGACCGGCGGCATCACCATCGATGCGCTGATGTCGAGCCAGATCGAGTTGATCAAATCGCGCGACACGCTGCTGGCCGTCGTCGATACGCTCAACCTCCGCTCGGTGCCCGAGTTCAACGGCAGCGCCGGCAATCCGCTAGCCATGATGCTGACGCTGATCGGCCGCAAGCCAGAGCCCAAGAGCGTCGACGAAACCGTGCTGCAGTCGCTCAACGACCGGCTGACTGTGATCCGTGAGCGCGACAGCGCCGTGATCTCGATCTACTTCCGCTCCGCCGACTCCCAGCTTGCGGCCAAGATTGCCAACGCTATCGCCGTCGAGCACGTGAAGCGCCGCGCCGAGCAGTCCGTGGCCGACACCAAGGATGCCACAATCTGGCTGCAGCAGCAGATCGATCAACTGCGCGTTAAGGTGCAGGCGGCTGACAGTAAGGTCGCCGACTACAAGACGCAGAATGGCATCTTCACCGGCGCCAACGGCACCACGCTGCCCGACCAGCAGATCTCCGACATCGGCAAGCAGATTACCGATGCTCAGGCAGCCAAGGGCGTTGCCGACCAGCATGCCCAATTGATCCGCTCGCTGCTCAAATCCGGCCAGTCCGTCGACGGCATCGATGACATCCGTAACAGCGCTGTCATTCAGTCACTGATGCAGAGCCGCACAACACTACAGGGCACGCTGGCCGAAAAACTCGCGACGCTGCTGCCGGGCCACCCGACCATCAAAGCGCTCAACGCCCAGATCGCGCAGATCAACCTGCAGATCCGCAACGAGGCCAAGCGCGTCGCCGACGGGCTTGAAGCCCAGGTGACGGTGCAGGACGGAATTATCGCCTCGCTCGGCACTGACCTGAAGCGCGCCCAACTCGCCGCCAATAGCCAGACGCAGGACGGTGTTGCGCTCGACAGCCTGACCCGCGAAGCCAACGCGCAGCGCGATCTGCTCAACGCGTATCTGCTCAAATATCGCGACGCCTCTAGCCGCACCGACACTGGCTCCGTCCTGCCGGACGTTCGCATCGTGACGCAGGCGGCACCCTCGGTCGTCCCGGCTTCGCCCAAGACCGGCCTGATCCTCGGCGCCGTCGGCATCGTTTCGCTGGCGCTGCAGATCGGCACTGTGCTGTTCGGCGAGTTGATGTCCGGACGCGCCGTCTACGATCGCGGCATGCGTCATGTCGACGACAATGCGCACCTTGAACCCGTGCTCGACGAGCATGACGAAGAGGACGCGGACCAGGGCGACGGGGGGGCATACGAGGCCTCCGAACTGGATGATGAGGAGCAGAATCTCGCCAACATGCCTGAGCCCGAATACACCGGCCCGGCTGTCGCCATCGCTGATCCTGGCCCGCTGGAGGAACCAGCGATCGTCGAGGCCGCTCGTGCTCCTGCGCCGCGGCATCGCAACGCGGGCACCGCTGCGCTCGAGCTTTCCAACCTGAGTGCCGACATTGCCATCGGCCGGGCCCGGATTGTGCTGCTCGCCGGCGTCTCCGAGGCCCGCGACGCGGCCGTCGTCGCCGACACGCTGGTGAGCGAAGCGCTGCAAAAGGGCATCAGCGTCTGTCGCGTCGATGCCGGCAGTGGTCGCGCCTCGCACGATCTGGGCATCACCGATCTTTGCGCTGAACAGGTCGGTTTTGGCGATGTCGTCCACAAGGTTCGTGATGGTCTCGCCGAAGTGCCGTGGGGGCATCTTGGTACAGTCGATCGCCGCTCGACTCGCGCCATCACCCTCATCGAAGCGCTCGCCGATATCTACGAGGTGGTGATCGTCTCGACAGGTCGCCTCGGCCTCAGTTCCAACCTGCCGATCTTCGCCGGCCTCGCGGGCCGTCTCGTGCTGGTCAGCCGCAACACGACGCCCGCCGCGCTGGCCGAAGCGATGGCGGCCGACGCCGCAAGTCTCGGGTTCGAGATCACGCAGGGCGTCATGGTGCCCGAGGCCCAATCCGAAGTGGCGTAATGGCGGGTCTTCGCTACGCCGCCATTCGCGGCATGTTCGAGCTGCTGGCCGCCACCCGTCTGAGCGGCCTTATCCGCCGGCTCTCGTCCGCCCGCGGTGTCATATTCACGCTGCACCGCGTGCTGCCGGATGAGCCGGGCGACTTCTCGCCAAACGCCATTCTACAGATCAAGCCGGACTTCCTCGACTACGCCATCCGTCGCGTCCGTGCGCTTGGCCTCGATATTGTCGATCTCGACGAAGCACTGCGCCGGGTCGAGGCCGATTTCCACGTCAAGCGCTTCGCCGTCTTCACATTCGACGACGCGTATCGCGACAATCTCAAATACGCGCTGCCGATCCTGCGTCGGCATCAATGCCCGTTCACACTCTACGTGCCGACCGCGCTGGTGGACGGTGTCGGCGAGATCTGGTGGCAGGCGCTGGAGGACATCATCGCCGCCCAGCAGGCGATCGCAGTCGAGATCGATGGCGAGACCGAATACGTCCCGACCGAAACGCTGAGCGAGAAACGCGATGCCTACGACATGGTCTACGCCAAAATGCGAACCATGCCCGAGCCCGACCGCGTCACGCTGATCCGCGATCTGGCCGGCAAGTACAATTGCGATCTAGCTGCGCAGTGCCGGTCGCTGATCATGGACTGGCCGGAGCTGCGCACCTTCGCCAACGACCAGCTCTGCACGCTCGGCGCCCACACCGTGCATCACTACGAACTCGCAAAACTTCCCGCCGATCAGGCGCGCAGCGAAATCGAGATGTCGCTAAAAGTGCTCGAGGCGCAGTTCGGCCGGCGGCCGATGCATCTGAGCTATCCGATTGGCGGCCTGAGCTCGGCCGGGCCGCGCGAATATCAGATGTCCCGCGACCTTGGCCTCCGCTCCGCCGTCACCACCATCCCAGGCGGCCTCTACCGCGGACAGCGCAACACGCTGACGTCGCTGCCGCGCGTCTCGCTCAACGGTCTGTTCCAGGCCAGGCGCTATGTCGATGTGTTCGCCACGCCGGCAGTGTTCAGCGCCATCGGCCGCTAGTCGGGCGCGCTCATCCAGCGCACCACCCAGCTGGCTGGAAAAAACCACAGGCCACCCGCGATCGCCAGCACCACGATAGCGCCCCACCAGGGCAGCCCCATCATCGTGGTCGCGTAGAGCTCCATGATCGCCAGCGGATAGACGATCAGCAGGGCGATGATCGCCAATGTGCCCCAGAGCTTGCGGGTCTTCTGCTGCATGCGGCACTCTTACATTTGCGTCTGGGGCTGGTGAGGGCTATCCCTCGCCCGAAATTTCCCGTCCGGTCAATGCCCGTGGTCTCGCTCACTTCCGCCGAATCAATTGCCAATTTCTCGCCCGCGGACCGAATGCGACCGGTGCGCATCTGGCTCTACATCGTGGCGCAGATGGTTCTGGCGATGGTCGTCGTCGGCGGCATCACCCGGCTCACCGATTCCGGCCTGTCGATCACCGAATGGCAGCCAATCTCGGGCATCATTCCGCCGCTTAGCGCGGCCGACTGGGTCGCCGAGTTCAACAATTACAAGAAGATCCCGCAGTACGTCTTGCTCAATCAGGGCATGAGTCTGGGTGAATTCCAGTTCATTTTCTGGTGGGAGTGGGGTCACCGCTTCCTTGGCCGCGTCATTGGTTTCGTCTTTGCCGTGCCGTTCCTCGTCTTCCTCGTGCAGCGCCGCTTTTCGTGGAGTCTCGCGGCCCCGCTCGCCGGCCTGTTTGTGCTTGGCGGATTACAGGGCGCGCTCGGCTGGTGGATGGTTTCGTCTGGGCTGCAGGACCTCACCAGCGTCTCGCAATACCGCCTCGCGGCGCATCTCGGCGCCGCGCTGCTGCTGTTCCTCGCGCTGATCTGGGTTGCCCGTCGTATCGGCCCAGAACGGCCGGTTCCCACCAATGCGCAGCCGGGCTCCGTCCTGCTGCTGCTCGCCCTGATCTATCTGCAGATCATCGCCGGCGCGTTCGTTGCCGGGCTCGATGCCGGTATGGGCTACAACACCTGGCCGCTGATGGATGGAGCCCTCGTGCCGCAGGGCCTCGATGCCATCGACCCGTGGTGGAGGAACATCTTCGAGAACTCGCTGACCGTGCAGTTCATTCACCGCACCATCGCCTACGTCATCGTGCTGTATGTCGGCGCGCTGTATTTCTGGAAGCGCGGGGCAGGGAGTTTTGGCGGGGCCAATGGCTGGCTGCCGCGCATCGCGATCCTCGTCCTGCTGCAGGCCTGCCTTGGCATTACGACGCTCGTCCTCCACGTTCCGTTGCCCTTCGCGCTCGGCCACCAGGCACTGGCCTTCATGCTCGCCGGTGCAACGATGGCCTGGTTCGCCGACATCACGCCCCGCAAAGCCCCGGCCTGAAAGGCGATAGCGCCACGGTATTATGATACCGAAACCGCAAGGGGCTGATTTTGTTGATACAATCACCGCCACTTGACGCCCTCCGAATCCCTGCTAAACACCGCGCACGAAACTGGCGGAAACCCCTTCCGTCGCCGCTGTCTCAAGGAATTTCCGATGTCGACTTACACGGCCAAGCCGAGTGACATCACGAAGAAGTGGGTGATCATCGACGCGACCAATCTCGTCGTCGGCCGCCTTGCTTCCCTCGTGGCGCTCCGCCTCCGCGGCAAGCATTTGCCGACCTACACCCCGCACATGGATATGGGCGACAACGTCATCATCATCAACGCCGACAAGGTGAAGCTGACCGGCAACAAGCTCGATCAGCGCAAGTTCTATTGGCACACCGGGCACCCCGGCGGCATCAAGGACCGGACGCAGCGCCAGCTGCTCGAAGGCCGTTTCCCCGAGCGCGTCGTCGAGAACGCCGTGCGCCGCATGATCCCCTCGGGTCCGCTCGGCCGCCAGCAGCTGAAGAACCTGCGCGTCTTTGCCGGCGACAAACATCCCCACGAGGCGCAGTCGCCGATCGTGGTCGATATCGCTTCGATGAACTCAAAGAACGTGAGGGCCAACTAATGGCCGAGACCATCAATTCGCTCGAAGACCTCGGCACCTCTGCCGCAGCGCCCGTCGCTGTCGGCGCCGGCCCGGTCTATGTCCAGAAGATCGACAAGGAAGGCCGCGCTTACGCCACCGGCAAGCGCAAGAACGCCATCGCGCGCGTCTGGGTAAAGCCCGGCAACGGCAAGATCATCGTCAACGGCAAGGAGTTCAATGCTTTCTTCGCCCGTCCGGTGCTCCAGATGATCCTGCAGCAGCCGATCATCGCCGCCTCCCGTAAGGACCAGTACGACGTCGTCGCGACCGTCTCCGGTGGTGGCCTCTCCGGTCAGGCCGGCGCCGTCCGTCACGGCATCAGCCAGGCGCTCACCCATTACGAGCCCGAGCTTCGCGCCGTCCTCAAGAAGGGTGGTTTCCTCACCCGCGACAGCCGTGTTGTCGAGCGTAAGAAGTACGGCAAGGCCAAGGCCCGCCGCTCCTTCCAGTTCTCCAAGCGCTAAGCGCCGCGAGATCGAAATTCGTCAAGGCCGGGAGCGATCCCGGCCTTCGTCATTCGGAGGTCGCCATGCGCTCGCCGCTCGCTCTGCTCTGTTTTGCCGGTCTCGTCGCTATCACCGCGTGGGGCTATTTCGCCGTGCCCAGCGGCCTCGATTTGCCGGTCCATTGGGGCTTGGGCGGCGAAGTCACCGCCACCATGCCGCGCAACTGGGCGCTGGCGCAGATGCCGATCGCCACCGCCCTCATCTGGGGCGTGTTCTATCTGATCACCACCCGCGGCACCGCCACCCAGCGGCCCAGCACCGCGATCGTGCTACGCTGGGGTTTGCCGGTGCTGACGGCGCTGTTCGCTGTCGTGCAATTGGCGATCGTCCTTACCGGACTGGGTGTGGCTCTCCCGTTCTTCCACGCCACCTGACCTCGACGGCACCCCCAAAGCCGTGCAGATAGAGGGCGATGTCGCGGCCGTGGGCCGCCGCTCGGGGAAAATATGCCGGTGCGTCCGCGCTCTATGCTGATCGTCACCGACGCCTGGTACCCCCAGGTCAACGGCGTCGTCCGCACGGTCGACAAGACCGCCGAGGAGCTGCGGGCACTCGGCATCGTTGTGCACCTCATCACCCCGGCGGAATACCGCACCATCCCGCTGCCCGGTTACAACGAGATCGGGCTGTCGCTGACCACCTCCGGCCCGGTGATCCGCCGCATCGAGGCGATGCAGCCCGACGCCATCCACGTCGCCACCGAAGGCCCGCTCGGCCTCATCGTCCGCAATTACTGCGTGCGCAAGAAGTTGCCTTTTACCACCGCCTACCACACGCAGTTTCCCGAGTATCTGCGTGCCCGCCTGCCATTTCCGCTTGCCGCCAGCTATCCGCTGATGAAGTGGTTCCACAAACCCGCCACCGCCTGTCTGGTCGGCACGCCTTACCTCAAGGCCGTCCTCAACGAGCGCGGCTTCACCAATATCGAGGTCTGGACCAAGGGCGTCGACACGGCGCTGTTCAATCCGGCGCGGCGCGCGCCGCTGCCTTATGCCGGCCCGGTCTTCCTCTATGTCGGCCGCGTCGCGGTCGAAAAGAACATCGAGGCGTTCCTGCGGCTCGACCTTCCCGGCACGAAACTGGTGGTGGGCGATGGCCCCAGTCTCAAATCGATGAAAGCAGCATTTCCGGCGGTCACCTTCGTGGGAACCCGCCACGGCGAGGAACTGGCCCGGCTCTTCGCCTCCGCCGACGTCTTCGTCTTCCCCAGCCGAACCGACACCTTCGGGCTTGTCCTGCTCGAGGCGCTGGCGAGTGGTACGCCGGTGGCGGCCTATCCGGTCACCGGCCCGATCGACGTGATCGGCGATGCGCCGGTTGGAGTCCTCGACAATGACTTACGCGCGGCGGCTCTCAAAGCACTCGAAGTTCCCCGCGACCCTTGCCGTGCCTACGCCGAGCGCTTCTCCTGGGCTGCGAGCGCCGAACAATTCCTCTCGCATGTGACGCCGATACCCCGCTGATCTTTACTTCGGTGCACGGCGCTCGTATGACCGCGGCATGGTTCTGCGGAAGTACATTCGGCTGATCTGGGCAGTCGCTGCGGCAAACGCGGCGAGCGCGGCCGCGCGCTAGCTCTCTCCACTGGGTCGCCAACGCGACCGGAGAGAGCGGACAATCCGAGCCGGCTTAACCAGCCTCACACCATAATTCTGCGATAATGCCTGCCTCAAACTGCGTCCCGCGCTGCAGCAATCGCGAGTTCTCTCCGAGGAACCGATGA
>JBDTLB010000104.1:0-5441 GCA_039934955.1 Devosia sp. | reverse complement strand
AAGGGATAGTCGGCGATCTTGGGCTTTGCCGCCGACACTGCGGCGAGAAAGGTGGATTTGCCGGCGTTCGGTAACCCAACCAGCCCGGCGTCGGCGATCAGCTTCAACCGCAGCCAGATCCATTTCTCGGTGCCTTCCAAACCGGGGTTGGCGTGGCGCGGTGCCTGGTTGGACGAGGTCTTGAAGTGGGCGTTGCCGAAGCCGCCATTGCCGCCCGACAGCAACACCAGCGTCTGACCCACTTCGGTGAAGTCAGCGATCAGCGTTTCGTTGTCGTCCTCGAAGATCTGCGTGCCAACGGGGACGCGTAGTACGATGTCCTTGCCCTTGGCGCCGTGGCGATCCTTGCCCATGCCGTGAATGCCGGTCTGGGCCTTGAAATGCTGCTGGTAGCGATAGTCGATGAGGGTGTTGAGGCCATCGACACAAGCGACGATCACGTCGCCGCCGCGGCCGCCATTGCCGCCGTTGGGGCCGCCGAACTCGACGAATTTCTCGCGCAGGAACGAGACCGAGCCCGTGCCGCCGTCGCCTGCGCGGACATAAACCTTGGCTTGGTCGAGGAACTTCATCTTTGTGTCCTAGCCGCGCACGGAGACCACAGAGGTCTGGTCCACCGGTCCGGCCCAGCGGACGCGCTTCAATTCGGTGTCGATATGGCGCACCTCCTCGTTGCGCGCAAGGCAATGCATCCGTCTGACGCCAGTTTGGGTAAAGCCGAGCTTCTTCTGGACCGCCAGCGACGCTCTATTGAACGAAAAAACCCCCGAATAGACTGCGGCAGCGGCGGTTGCGTCGAAATACCAGTCGAGCACCACCGCTACGGCTTCGCTCATGAAGCCACGGTTCCAGAACGGTTCGCCCAGCCAATAGCCGATCTCGGCACCACGCGGTGACGGGTGGAAGCCGCAATGACCGATCAGCCCTTCGCCCGGCAGTTCCAGACTAAAGCTGGTTTCAGCTGGCGGCCGCTCGGCCCGCCAGGTGGCGAGCCAAGCGTGCGCGTCGTCGAGGCGATAAGGATAGGGGACGCGCGCAAGATTGCCGGCGACGCGAAAATTGTTGAGCAGCCGGCTGATCGGCTGGGCATCGCCGGGGCGGGGCTGGCGGAGGATGAGGCGCCGCGTTTCGAGCGTCACATCCATCTTGGCCTCTGCAATTCGAGCAGGACTATGGGCTTGCCGAAGCTCGACGCGGCTTCGCTTTTGGCCTTGCCTTTCCGGCGAAAGCCGAGTTTTTCGAGGACGTTGAGCGAGCCGGCATTGTCGGCCAATGCGCGGGCAGCAACGAGATCGTACTGATGCGTCGCGTGCGCGACCTCGATCAGAGCCCGCCCAGCCTCGGTCATGTAGCCCTGACCCCAATAGGGCTCGCCCAGCCAATAGCCGAGTTCGGGCGGTCGACCCTCGTGGAACGAGAATCCAACGACGCCGATCAGCCGCTCATTCAGGGTGATGGCGTAGGGCCGCTTGTCGGCGCGCTGCGAGAAGATCTCGATATAGCCGACCGCGTCCGCCCGCGTATAGGGGTTAGGTAGGCGGACGAGGTTAGCGGCGATCGCCTTGTTGTCGGCAAGCTTGACGAGATCGGGCACGTCGCCGCGGATCGGCGCGCGCAGCATGAGGCGCTTGCTGGCGATCTTGCCCGGCAGCACGTCGCGGATGCGCCGCATGGTCAGCCGGTGCGTCGCAGCGGCGAGTTCGGCAATCGAACGATCGGTCCCGCCCGGGCTGAACAATACGGTTTCGTCGAGCGGAAGTTTGACCTTCTTCATGATGCGAGCCTTTCAAGATTGCCCACCCGGACGATGACTTCTCCATCCGAAAGGGCCCGGTAGCGGGCTTTCCTCGCCGCCATATAGGACACCACTTTCTCGGCCGCGGCCGCCTCGAGGTGGCGCGAGCGATAACGCGGAACGATGGCAAAGGGGGTGAGGCCGAGGCCGCTCCAGATCAGCGGCTCGTCATAGCCCTCGGGGAGTTCCCAGGGATCGTCCATCAACTCGTGTCCGCGCAGGCTCTCGCCGGCGACGACCGCGCCCGCGGCATAGCCGCCATAGGCAATGGCGTCGGCCTCGAGCAGGTCGCGGATCACGGTGTCAAAGCCCGAGCTCTTCATGGCGCGGCGCAGCACGAAGCTGTTGCCGCCCATGACCCAGATAAGGTCGTAGGTCGCCAGCCGCCGTCGCAGGCTCGGCGGGTCGCCGAAATGGGCACGCAGATCGAGTTCGTGTGCCTCGAGTCCGAGGCTCGCGAATTCGGCGATCGGGTCATAGACCTCAGCGCGATAGAGATCGCGCGCCATCGCGGTGCAATGGTCGTAGCCATTGGCGATGACCGCGACGCGGGTTCCGGTGACGATAGCCAGCAGGGCTCCCGCCCGCTCGCCCATTCTTTCCGACGAAAGATACAGTCTCATTCTCACAGCCCTCAAAGCGAAAGGGGAACCGGATACCGGCTCCCCTTGGAACTTTGCTTGGCGGTGAAATCGCCTTGCCGGGGAGATGGTCTCCGGCAGGGATTTTTGTCCTACCGGGTTATTCTGCCGCTTTCATGGCCGGGAGTACCGACACGAAGGCGCGGGCGTTAGCTCGGGTTTTGAAGGAGACGGTGCCATCGACCATGGCGTAAATCGTATGGTCGACGCCGATTCCGACACCCGAGCCGGGATGCCACTTGGTGCCGCGTTGGCGGATAATAATGTTGCCGGCGATCACGGCTTCGCCGCCGAACTTCTTGACGCCGAGACGACGGCCGGCGGTGTCGCGACCATTGCGGGACGAGCCGCCTGCTTTCTTATGTGCCATTCGTCTAGCTCCTTACTTCTTTGCCTTGTCGGCGGCATGCTCTTGGTCGATCTTGGCGCGCGGCGGCTTGCCGGCGAGAAGATCCTTGGCTTGCTGCACCCACTCGTCGCGCTCGGCGCGACCATGCAAGGCGAGTTCTTCGTCATACTTGCTGAGATCAGCCGTCGTCCAGTCCGCGATCTGCTGCAGCGAGGTGATCCCGGCCGCGGTGAGCTTCTTGCCCAGCGTCGGACCCACGCCGCTGATCAGCGTCACATCGTCGACGACGCTGTCCTCAGCCTTCTTGGCCTTGGGTGCGGCCTTGGCTTTCGGAGCAGCCTCGGCCGCCTTGGACTTGGGGGCCTTGGGCTTAGCAGCCTTGGCTTCCGGCGCTGCCTTGGGGGGCGCTGACTTCTTGGCCTTCACCGGGGTCTCGGCGACGGCGGCAGTCGAATTCATCAGAGCGGCTGCCCGGGCCTTGATCTTCTCGTCGGCGACCAGGGTGGTCTTGGCGCCGCCCAGCAAGATCTCGCCGATCCGCAAGGTCGACAGACGCTGGCGATGGCCGTTACGACGGTCGAAATGCTGCCGGCGATGCTTTTTCTGGATGATGACGGTGCGCTGCTTCTTGGTGTCGATGAAGTGCGCAGCCACCGAGGCGCCTGCGACCAGCGGGACTCCGACGGTTACGTCGTCGCCAGTGCACACCATCAACACCTGATCGAAGGTCACCACGTCGCCGGGTTCGGCGTCGAGTTTTTCGATCTTGAGCACGTCGTTGGCGGCAACTTTGTACTGTTTGCCGCCGGTCTTGATCACTGCAAAATTCATGTCGTCACCGGCACATCGGCCGGTCCTTCTGTGATCGCGCTCTACGGCGCCGGGAAATCCCCGGACTTTGGCGCCGAACGACAGTTCGGCTGGGCCTCAAGCTGCGGTTTATCTCTGGTTTCTAGCAAACCAAAAATGACGCGCCAGTTTCCCGGCACGCCAATCCGCGGGCCTTATCGGTGGAAAGACCCACTGAGTCAAGGCGAAACGGCGCTTGGCGGCGCCGCTTAGCCGGCCGCGTACCAGTCGCGTAGCCGCACCTCGGTGGTGTTGCCGACCAGATCGGCGAACGCCGTCGTGTCGGTGCCGCGCGAATGGTAGGGATAGACGATCCGGGGCTTGAACGCCTTCACCGCCGCCGCCGCCTGTTCAGGGGTCATCGTGTAAGGCTGGTTCATCGGCAGGAAGGCCATTTCGATGCCGGTGAGAGCCTCCATTTCCGGCGTATTCTCGGTATCGCCCGCGACATAGATCTTCTTGTCACCGAAGCTCGGCACGTAGCCATTGCCGACGCCTTTGGGGTGGAACTGCTGCTTGTCGGCCGAAGTGTTGTAGGCCGGGACTGCCATGACCGGGATGGTGTCGATGGTGCCAGACTGACCGTTCTCAAGCACGATCGCCTGCGGTTTCAGCGCCTCGGGCAGCTTGCCCATGATTTCCTCGGTGACAACGATCGGCGCTTTGCCGGCAATTTTGCTCAGATTGTCAGGATCGAAATGGTCGCCATGGGCGTGGGTAATGAGGATGCCGGTCGCGGCTGGCTGGCCAGTGAAATCGACCTTCGCGGGGTCTACGTAGAGCACACGGCCGCCCAGACTGAGGATGAGCGTCGCGTGGTTCAGCGGCTGGATGGTGACGTCGCCGGCCGAGGTTGCAAGCGTGTCCGGCGCCGGGGCGGCAAGGCTGGATTGGGCGGAGAGGGCAATCGGCATGGCGGCAATTCCAAGCATGACGGTGCGGCGGGTTGGCATGGGGATTTCCTTTGGTCTTTGGCTTGACCGAAGGGTAACGCACGAACGGCGAGACTATTCCTACACGGCTTAGTGAGGCCGAACGGCGATCAACTTCACGCGGATTTCGTCGGCGCTCATCCGTTCGCCAGCAAGCACCCGCGCCTTGTGCTGACCCTGCCAGGCGGCGAGCGTCCAAGGCTCTGCCGCAGGCGGCACGGCGATCACCGGCAGATAGGCGTAGACCTCGTGCAGTTCCTCGCCAATCATGACCGGGATCAGTTGCCGCCGATAGTCTTGGCGGCCCTCGTAAGCATCGAGCAGATCGCACTCGAACGGGCTCAGATCGGCGAGGACGAGGCCCTCTGCGGCCGCGCCCGGCGCTCGCAGCAGCGCCGGACAAAACCGGTTCGGATAATGCGCGGCGCGAAAGCCTGGCGCGATGGCCGGCAGTATGGCGGCCGGCCGCAGTAGCCGGGCCAGCACGCCCGTCAGGAGGTCGGGGTCGCGCAGCGTCCCATAGACGAAAAACAGCTCGGCCATCCGGATAGTCCAAGGCGGTTGCAGCGCCAAATCTTTAATGGCATAAGCCGCGACGTGTCGACCGGCCGCCAAATGGCGGCCTTTTCTCATCTCGCGGAGAGGTGGCAGAGTGGTCGAATGCACCGCACTCGAAATGCGGCGTGGGGGTGACTCCACCGGGGGTTCGAATCCCTCCCTCTCCGCCAGCTCATAAGTCATTGTAATTGCTATAGAAGAATCCGAATCAGAAAGCGGATTCCGTCACAGCATCCCGTCACACCACGGGAGCATTGTGACTTGCGACGTCTGACCCCAAGCTTGATCCACAGGCGAGGTGCGGTCCTCTGGTTCCG
>JBDTLB010000103.1:0-18364 GCA_039934955.1 Devosia sp. | reverse complement strand
GATGAGGGGCGCGCGCTCAAGGCGCAAGCCATCAAGCTCGTCCGTGACCAGCTTGGGACGAGCGGCCTCGATGCGCTCAAGGGCGTGCTCAAACTGACGGTGCCCGGAGTCGAGACTTACATCTCGGGCGCCATCGAGCGCGCCCTCACCGAGCAGAAGGCCGCTGGCGTCGTCGTGACGGGGCCGGTGCTCCCGTCCCCCCGGTAGCCCCGCCCGGGTTGTCCTCGGGCCTTGTGCGGGCTCTGGACGCGCCTGTGCGGGGCGGATTCCTGGACGTGTCGGCGGGTTGGAGTTCCGCGGCGGGGCCTCAGGCCCAGGCCGAGCTCGGGTTCCACCCGGCTCCGGGGCTTGCGGTGTTCGGGTTTGGGCAGGCGAGTCGCGCGGGGTGGGCGACAGGTGCTGCGATGCGATGGAATTTCTGAAGACTTCCCTTTTCTCTCACCTCTCAACCGAAAGCCTGCCGACCATGACTCGAACTTTTTGCGCCGTCCTCGTCCTCGCCTTTCTCTGGGCGTCTCGTCTCGCGGACGCCTCGAGCGCGGACGTCTGGGTTGGGACCATCGTCGCGACGACGACGACGAACAACCAGACAACCGCCGTGCCTTTCGTCCTCCCGCGCGCGGGCGCGATGCAATGCGACGGCGCGGTGTACGTCGTCTGGGGCTCGAGTTCGGGCGCCACCGCCACCGCGCCCGCGGGAGAGCGGGTGGAGGCGAACGCCTTGTTCGACTTTGACGCGACGCCCACTTACCGCTTTCTCGCCGTCCTTCCGGTTTCGGGCACGGCTAACTGCAAGGTGTTCGAGAGGAAGACGAAGTGATGCGCGCTCTGGTGCTCCTCCTGGCGCTCGCGGTCGTCGGCGACGCCTCGGCCGGGGTGCGGCGGTCTCGGATGGACAGGCGCTGCCAATTGTTGGGATGTGTCTGGCGGGGCTGAGGAATTTAGCCGTGGATTCGGGGATAGGTGTGTCGGCTCCGCGGTTTCTCTCCCGCGCGTGGAGAGAGCGGCGCGCTTGTGAGCGCCAGCGAACTAGCAAGCCGGGGTGGGGGGAGTGTCGGCCATACTCTGACTCCCCCCACCCAGTTTCGCTAGGCCGTGCGGCCAAGCTGCGCTTCCCTCCCGACGCGGGGGAGGGAAACCGGTGGATGGGGTGTGCGTGTGGTCTGCCGGGTCCCTGGGTCAAGCCCGGGGATGACGACTGGGAGATTGGGAGTGACAAATGCGAGTGCCGCATGACGCCCGCTCACTCCTCCAGCGAGCAATACACCGTCGTTTCCAGCAAGTCTAGATCGGCGTTCCAGTAGCCGTAGAATTCCCAGTAGGGCCGGCGGTCTTGAGACCGGCCGACCGGCAATAAGCATAGATGGCGTCATACGTCGCGCCGAGCCGGTCGTACGGGCCGAGGTGGAGCATCGAGATGCAACGGCCAGCGGGGAAATTTGATCAGTTGAGGTCGGCGTCGCTCTCGAACGGTTCGAGGATTTCGGCGCCGATGTCGACCGGGATGCCTTGTGGCGAGTGCATCAGGTCGCGGCCGGGCTCGTCCCAATAGACGACGACATTGTGCCCGGTGCTTTTGATGCCGCGCGCCGTCATCAAATCCCAGACGCCGGAGCCGCGGATCAGGCTGACGATCGTCCCAGGCGTTGCATAGCGCCGTACCGCGGCGAGGAGCCGCGGCTTGGCAGTGGCGATCAGTGCGTCGGCCATATCAGGTGGCCTCTCAGGCCGACATGGCCTTCTTGAGGTTGGCGTCGATCGCGTCGAGGAAGCCGATGGTGGTGAGCCATTTCTGGTCGGGCCCGATGAGCAGCGACAGATCCTTGGTCATCTTGCCTTCTTCGATGGTGTCGACGGTGACCTTTTCGAGCGTCGTGGCGAAATGCGCGAGTTCCATATTGTTGTCGAGCTTGGCGCGATGCGCGAGACCACGAGTCCACGCAAAGATCGATGCGGTGGAGTTGGTCGAGGTCTCCTTGCCCTGCTGGTGCTGGCGGTAATGCCGCGTGACGGTGCCGTGCGCCGCTTCCGCCTCGACGACCTTGCCGTCGGGCGTCGCGAGCACCGAGGTCATCAGGCCGAGCGATCCAAAGCCCTGCGCCACGATGTCGGACTGCACGTCGCCATCATAGTTCTTGCAGGCCCACACATAGCCGCCGCTCCACTTCAGCGCCGACGCCACCATGTCGTCGATCAGGCGATGCTCGTACCAGATCTTGAGTTCATGGAACTTCGCCTTGTAGTCGCGCTCAAATATCTCCTGGAAGAGATCTTTGAAGCGGCCGTCATAGGCCTTTAGAATAGTGTTTTTGGTGCTGAGGTAGCACGGCACCTTGCGGTTGATCGCGTAGTTGAACGAGGCGTGGGCGAAGTCGCGGATCGAGTCGTCGAGGTTGTACATCGCCATCGCCACGCCGGCGCCCGGCGCCTGGTACACTTCGTGCTCGATGATCTTGCCGTCTTCACCGGTGAACTTGATGGTCAGCGTGCCCTTGCCGGGGAAGGTGAAGTCAGTGGCCTTGTACTGGTCGCCGAAGGCATGGCGGCCGACGATGATCGGCTGCGTCCAGCCCGGCACGAGGCGCGGCACGTTCTTGCAGATGATCGGTTCGAGGAAGATGACGCCACCGAGGATATTGCGGATCGTGCCGTTCGGCGACTTCCACATCTTCTTGAGGTGGAACTCCTCGACGCGTTGCTCATCGGGGGTGATGGTCGCGCATTTGATGCCGACGCCGTATTTCTTGATGGCGTTCGCGGCATCGACCGTGACCTTGTCTTCGGTCTTGTCGCGGTTCTCGACGCTCAGGTCGTAATATTCGATCGGCAAGTCGAGATAGGGGAGGACCAGCTTGTCCTTGATCGCCTGCCAGATGATGCGGGTCATCTCATCGCCGTCGAGGTCGACGATCGGGTTGGCGACTTTGATCTTGGACATAGGTCTCTCCATAGGAATTTTGGCGAGCCTATAGCACGAAACCAGAGGCGGAAAAGCGAGCCCGGCCGGTCGCAGTCGGGAATCCTCCCCTGCAAAACAGGGAAGGAAGTCCGGACCATCGCTTGACACTGTGTAGATACACACTATGTCTCCCGCGATGTCGGACGATTTCAGCCAGTGCCTGGTCACCAACAGCCGGATGGCGGCGCGCGCTATCACCCGGCGCTATGATGCTTATCTGCGGCCGTTCGGGCTGACCGCGACGCAGCTGTCGCTGCTCGGCGGCCTACGGGAGCTTGCGGGCGCGACGGTCAGCGAGATCGCCGACAATCGCGGTTTCGACCGGACCACGCTGACCCGCAATCTCGACCGGCTCGAGGCAATTGGGTTTGTGGTCTCGACCCATCCGGCGCACGGCAACGGCCGGATCGCCGAGATCACGCCGAAGGGCAACGCCCTGATCGAACAATTGCTGCCGCTCTGGCGCGAGGCGCAGGCAGAAATGCAGACCGAACTCTCGCGCGATACATTCGACTTGAGCCTCAAAATGCTGAAGCGACTCGCCAAAGTCTGAAAGGACAAATTCCATGACCGACCCCGATCCGATCGTCATCACCGGCATGGGCGCCGTCTCGCCGCTGGGCGTCGGCGTCCAGTCCAACTGGGAAGCGCTGATGGCGTCAAAGAGCGGCATCAGCCTCAACACGCGGTTCGACACCACTGAGTTTGCCTGCAAGATCGCCGGTCAGGTGCCCGACAAGGATGCGCCGGGCGGCTTCGATCCGACCAAATACATCGACCCCAAGGACATCAAGAAGATGGACCTCTTCATCCAGTACGGGCTGGCCGCCGCGCAGGAAGCGCTGGCGCAGTCGGGCTGGGTGGCGGACACGGCAGAGAAGCAGGCGGTGACCGGCACCATCATCGGGTCCGGCGTCGGCGGCTCGCCGGTGATGGCCGAAGCCACCAGGACCATCATCGAGCGCGGCCCTCGGCGGCTGTCGCCGTTCACGGTGCCGAGTTTTCTCGCCAACCTCGCGGCCGGCTGGATCTCGATCCGCTACGGCTTCAAAGGCCCGATCGGCGCGCCGGTGACGGCGTGCGCCGCCTCCGCTCAGGCGATCGGCGACGCGATGCGATTGATCCGCACAGGCGAGGCCGAGGTGATGGTGTGCGGCGGAGCCGAGGGCTCGGTCGATCCGATCTCGATCGGCGGTTTCGCGGCGTCGCGGGCGCTGGACACCAGCCACAACGACACGCCGACAGAGGCGTCGCGGCCGTTCGACAAGGGACACTCCGGCTTCGTGCTGGCGGAAGGCGCCGCGGTGGTGGTGATCGAACGGCTGAGCCATGCCTTGGCGCGTGGTGCCAAGCCGCTGGCGATTGCGGCAGGCTATGGAACGTCGGCCGACGCCTATCATCTAACGTCGGGCTCGCCCGATGGCGCCGGTGCTCAGGTGGCGATGCGGCAGGCGATCAAGATGGCCGGCGTCACGCCGGACGATATCGGCTACGTCAACGCGCATGCGACCTCGACCGAGGTCGGCGACAACGCCGAGATCAACGGCATCCGCAATCTGTTCGGGGATCGCGGGCAGAGCCTCGCGGTGAGTTCGACCAAATCGGCGACAGGCCACATGCTGGGCGCGGCAGGCGCCATCGAGGCCGTGTTCTCGATCCTGGCGCTGCGCAACCAGATGCTGCCGCCGACGCTGAATCTGCATGACCCGGAGGACGTCGCGAAACAGTTCGACCTCGTGCCGCTCACGCCCAAGCCGAAGGCGCTGAAGCACGTGCTCAGCAATTCCTTCGGTTTTGGCGGCGTCAACGCGTCGCTGGTCTTCTCAGCCGTCTAGGTCTGAAGCCGGTTGCCGCCGATCATTTGAGCGGCATTTGCGCCACCCAGCGCTGGGCGGTCTCGATCCAGTCGCGGAGATCGTCATCGTCCTCGATCGCGTCGGCATCGACCCAGATAAAGCCGCGCATCGGCTTGGCGCCATGCACCATCTGCGTGGCGCCGGTCCGGGCAAGCATCTCGTCATTATGGTCTTTGCCGACGCTGAGCAGGATACAACCATCCTTCTTGCAGCCGACCACGATATGGCCATTGAGCAGGAACGTGCGGCCGCCGAACATGGTCTTTTCGGTGATGCGCGGATCGTCCTCGACGATCATGCGGACACGATCGACCAGATGGTCCATCGCCGAGCTTTTGGACGGCGCTTTCATTTGGGCGGCAGCGTCTTGGCGTATTTGAGTGAGTAGGCGACCCAGTCCTTCAGCGCCTTGTCTCTTAATTGCGCCGGGTCGACGAAGACAAAGCTGGTCATCATCCGTGGACCCATGTGCATGATTTCGGCGCCGCGCTCGACGGCGTCGTCGATCTTTTCTGGATCGACGCGCACCAGCAGCGCGCCCTTGGCGGTCGTGCCGACTGCCATATTGCCGCTGAGCATGAAGCCAAGCCCGCCAAACATCTTCTTTTCGACGAGACCGTTTGGGAGCAGCGGCCGGACTCGCTCGGCCATGGCGTCTGAGGCTGCGGTCACATCATGGCTCCTTCGTCGCGATAGGTCTGGTACTGCGGCAGATCGGGGGCGATTGTGTCCCAGTCGCGATGGCTGCGCGCAAAGATCAACTGGTTGGGCGCATACCAATCGGCTGCTGCGGCGCCGAATAGCCCGGTGGGCAACATCAGCAACTCCGGCGCGCGGCTCGAATGGGCGATCAGTGGCGTGCCGCAGTCCGGGCAGAACGAGCGGGTGAAGACGGCGCCCGAATTGGCAGGGCGCGCAAAGGCGCGCGTTGCGCCGGTGATCGTCACGTCGGCGGGCCGGGCCAGGACGACCGCCGAATGGCCGGTGCCGGTCGCTTTCTGGCAATCTTCGCAGGAACATAGAAACATCGACAGAACTTTGCCGGCAAAGTGCAGCGATACCGCGCCGCAGGCGCAGGTGGCGGTGAGGTTGACGATCGGGCGGGGCTTTCGGTCCATGGCGGGAGGCTGCACCGCGCCGGGGTTGCCTGCAAGCCGGTTGATTTGGCAACACGACCGGCTTACCTCGCCCGCATGAACCATCTGCCGATCCCGGCCGGCGTCCTCTACGTGCCCAGCTATCCGATCGCGACGGCACGGCTAACGCTGCGTCCGTTCAATCGCGGCGATGTCGACGCCGTCTACTCCTATCGCAGCCGGCCGGATGTTTCAGAATACCTGTTCGACGAGCCAATGAATCACCATGAATGCGCCGAGGCAGTGCGGACGCGCGCCGGCCAGATCGCGTTCACTGGCGAGGGTGACAAGATCCTGCTCGCGGTCGAGCGCAATGACGATGCGCGGTTGATCGGTGAAGTGTCGTTGATCTGGCGCTCGGTCGCCGATCAGCAGGCTGAGATCGGGTATATCCTCCACCCCGACGCGCAGCGGCAGGGTTACGCGACCGAAGCGGCACGCGCCCTGCTGCGGTTCGCCTTCGGTCCGGTGGGCGTTCATCGGGTCTATGCGCGCTGCGACGGGCGCAATCTTGCGTCCGCCCGCGTCATGCAGCGGCTCGGAATGCGCGAGGAGGCGCATTTCCACGACCACGCGCACTTCAAGGGCCACTGGGACGAGGAGTTGATCTTCGCCATCCTTGAGCAGGAATGGCGTGCGCTGAGCGCTCCTTGATCGCGACCACGTTGCGACGCGTCGGAAATATTAACTTCACCACTGCAACGGAACTGTGCGGGCGCACAGGGCGTTTTGACGTGAGGGCTTAGCGCGAAGCGGAGGGCGCTCTAATGACGACCGATGACCTGACGATCAAGACCGAGCGGCTTGTTTTGCGGCCGTTGGAGAAAAGCGATCTTGCAGATGTGCTCGATTACTACGCCCTGCCCGACGTGCAGCGCTATCTCGACTGGAAGGCCCGCGACAAGATCGAGGCAAAAACCGCGTTTGAGAAGATGCGCAGGCAGAGCCGGCTGACCCGGCCGGGCGAGGTGCTGACGCTCGCGATCATGCGCAAGGCCGACAGCAAGGTCGTCGGCCACGTCTCGCTGAGCTACATGGACGCGACCGCCGCGCAGGGCGAAATTCGTTTCGCCGTAGGGCCGGCCTTCCGCCGCAAAGGTTATGGCACCGAGGCCGTCAAGGCCGCGATCTCGCTCGGCTTCGAGGCCTGCAGGCTGCACCGCATCTACGCCCGCACCGCAGGCCAGAACGACGCGTCGGCCCGACTGCTCAAGAATCTCGGCTTGCGGCTTGAGGCGCATTACCGTGAGCATGCCCTGTTCCAGGGCGAGTGGGACGAGGAATTGCACTTCGCCATCCTCGACCGGGAATGGCAACGTGGCACGAAAGTTCACGAAATCACCCGTCACAAGGTCGCTTGATCTCGGCGCAGCTTCTGCCGTAACTGCCGGCCATGGCCGGCACCGACAAGTCCCAGCAATTCTCGTTCCGGCCCGGTCCGGCGGTGATCCTGTGCGAGCCGCAACTGGGCGAGAACATTGGCACCACGGCGCGCGCCATGGCCAATTTCGGGTTGTGGGATCTGCGGCTGGTCAATCCGCGTGACGGCTGGCCCAACGAGAAGGCGATTGCCACCGCCTCCAAGGCAGAGCATGTGCTGGACAAGGTACGGGTGTTCGAGACCACGGAAGCGGCGATCGCGGATCTCTCACTGGTCTACGCCACCACCGCCCGCCGGCGTGATTTGCAGAAGCCGGTGCTCGGGCCCGAGGAGGCGGCGCAGCGCGTGATCGTCCACATCGAAACCGGCGCCGGCGCCGGCATTCTGTTCGGCCGTGAGCGCTGGGGCCTCAACAACGACGAGGTGGCGATCAGCGACGCCATCGTCACCCTGCCAGTCGAGGCAGCCTACGCCTCCCTCAACATCGCGCAGGCGGTGCTGATCATTGCGTATGAGTGGCGGCGCCAGACCGACCTCGGCAACAAGCTGCTGTTTGCCGAAACGCCGGCCGATCCGGCGTCAAAGGGCCAATTGATCGGGCTGTTCGAGCATCTCGAGGACGCGCTCGACCGCGCGGGGTTCTTCACGGCGCCCGACAAACGTCCGACTGTGGTCGCCAATCTGCGCGCCATGCTGGGCCGCGGCACGCTGTCGGCGCAGGAGGTGCGGACCCTGCGGGGCGTCGTCTCCTCGCTTGAGCGCAAGCACGAGCGCCCCAAGCCAAACCGGCCGGATATGGGGCAGGCTCAAAAAGACCGCGACTGACCCGGCGTAGTTTGACTGCGACCCACTGACATGTCAGTGGAGGCGCCTCATGTCCGATGCCCCCATTGCGCCGTCCAGCCGCGCTTTCACCTATCCCAGCTTCCGTTTTTTCTGGCTGACGACACTGCTCGTCAGCTTCGCCGTGCAGATCATGTCGGTCTCCATCGCGTGGCAGATCTATGACGTCACCGGCAACGCATTCCTGCTGGGACTCGTGGGGCTGTCGCTGTTCCTGCCATCGCTGCTGCTGATTTTGGTGACCGGGCTCGCCTCCGACCGCTTCAACCGGCGGTTGATCATGCGCATCTGCCTCGGCGTCGAGCTGCTTTGCGCGCTCGGCTTCATGCTCTTTACCAACGTCAAGGCGCACGAGGTCTGGCCGATCTTCGTGATCCTTGCCACACTGGGGACGGCGCGGGCGTTCTGGAATCCGGCCGTGCAGTCGCTGGCGCCCAATCTGGTCCCGTCCGAAGCCCTGGCGAACGCCATCACAGTCAACACGGCAGCATGGCAGACCGCCGGGATTGTCGGGCCGGCGATCGGCGGACTGCTCTACGGCCTCGGACCGAGCGTACCGTTCGCGACTGGAGCCGGTCTGATGCTGCTGGCGATTGTCTCGGCGGTGCTGATCCCAAAGCCACCGGCGCGGCGATCCGAACAGGCCACCAATCTCGACACGATGTTCGCCGGTTTCCGGTACATCTTCTCCAACCGGATCGTCCTCGGTGCCATCTCGCTGGACATGTTCGCGGTATTGCTCGGCGGCGCGGTGGCGC
Source organism: Devosia sp. (assembly GCA_039934955.1). Lineage (GTDB taxonomy): Bacteria > Pseudomonadota > Alphaproteobacteria > Rhizobiales > Devosiaceae > Devosia_A. The sequence goes on along the minus strand of JBDTLB010000103.1, from coordinate 9,431 downwards.
TGCTGCCGATCTATGCCAAGGACATCCTGCACGCCGGTCCGATGGCACTCGGGTTCCTGCGGGCGGCGCCGGGTGTGGGGGCGATCCTCATGGGGCTCGTCCTGACCGCCTTTCCGATCCGCGACCGGGCCGGGCGCCTCCTGTTCGTCTTCGTCGGCCTGTTCGGCTTTTTCACCGCGCTGTTCGGGTTGTCGACCACGATCTGGGTGTCGGTGCTGGCGCTGGCAGCGGTCGGGGCATGCGACATGGTGAGCGTCATCATCCGCGACACCATCATGCAGCTGTGGACGCCGGAGGATGTCCGCGGCCGCGTCAACGCCGTCAACAGCGTGTTCATCGGGGCGTCGAATGAACTCGGCGAGTTCCGCGCCGGCTCGATGGCGGCGCTGCTTGGCCCGGTGCCGGCCGTCGTGCTCGGCGGCGTCGCATCAATGGTCGTCGCCGGCCTCTGGGCCTTCGGCTTCCCCGGACTGCGTGAACAGCGGACGCTCGACAGGAAAATGGCGTAGCGGCCGATCGCTTGACTTCAAGGGCCTTTGCCCCTATTCGAGCCCCACTTTCCGGGCTTTGGCCCGTGAAGCGCACCCGGGATTCGCTGAGTTTCAGCAATCTGTCGGCTCTTTCCGCAAGGAAGGGCAGAGGAGGGCGCGATCTCTTTCGACGATCTTTGAAAGGATTCCGATGTCGAAGCGCGATTCAGTTAAGCACAAGATTGACCGCCGTCTGGGCGAGAACCTCTGGGGCCGCCCGAAATCCCCGCTCAATGCCCGCGCCTATGGCCCGGGGCAGCATGGCCAGCGCCGCAAGAGCAAGACCTCCGATTACGGTCTGCAGCTGCGCGCCAAGCAGAAACTGAAGGGCTATTACGGCTCGATCACCGAAAAGGCGTTCAAGCGCCTCTACACCGAAGCCGCGCGCATCAAGGGCGACACCGGCGAGCGCCTGATCGGGCTGCTCGAGAGCCGTCTCGACGCGATCGTCTATCGCGCCAAGTTCGTGCCCACCGTGTTCGCCGCCCGCCAGTTTGTCAGCCACGGCCACGTGACGGTCAACGGCAAGCGCGTCAACATCCCGTCCTACTCGGTCAAGCCGGGCGACAAGGTCGAGATCAAAGAACGCTCCAAGCAGCTGGGCATCGTGCTCGAAGCCGCCCAGCTCGCCGAGCGTGACGTTCCCGAATACGTGGAAGTCGATCACGGCAAGGGCACCGCGACCTTTGTGCGCGTGCCGGCGCTGTCGGATGTGCCGTACCCTGTGCAGATGGAGCCGAACCTGGTCGTCGAGTTCTACTCGCGCTGATCGTTTCAGATCCGGAAATTCAAAGGCCGCCCAGTGGGGCGGCCTTTTTGTTGTGCGTGTCCGCGCCGGTTTCCCTACCCCCGCGTGGGAGGGAAACAGTGTGGCCTGCCGAGTCAAACTACTCCGGCACGACCGGCGGCGTTTCGGCGGCGAAGACCATTCCGGTCGCCATGTAGCGCGGGTCATCGTAGTCGTTGGCGAAGACATTGGTCGCGGCCGGGATCTGTTTTTCGAAGCCGCGCAGGCGCTGGTAGATCGAGATCAAATTGATGATCGTCGTCCACGAATTCATCAGGAAGCTGAACGAGTCCGCCACCTGCCCAAAGGCGTTGAGCACCTGGTTGAAGATACCAAACGTGATTGCACCCGCCACGATCGTCGGACCCATGGCCAGGTAAGGGAAGAACTGGCTGGCGTTGATGAACGCATACCGGGCGACGTTGAAGTAGGTGTAGTGAAAGTAGATGCGGAAATAGTTCCGCTGCACGTTGCGGAAAAGCTCGCGGATAGTAACCGGCTGTGCCCGGCCAGCATCGTCCTCGCCGTAAACCAGCTCTTTGCGATAAGCGGCCTCAACGCGCTGATTGGCGAAGTTCAGCCCCGGCAAGCGGATACCAACGGTTGCAAAAAGCACGGTTCCAATGATCGCCTGCGCCAACGCCAGCCAGACCAGGCTGCCCTGGACGTGGCCGACCAACGGCAGGTCGAGGATATGGGTCGACAAGTTCCACAGAATTGGCAGGAACACGATCAGCGTCATGAACGAGGAGACAATGTTGAGGCCAAGCCCCTCGACGATCGAGGAGAAGTTCTGCGTGTCTTCCTGGACGCGCTGCGCCGCGCCCTCGATCTTTCGGACCTGCGGCCAGTTCGCCATGTAGTAGAACGTCATCGCCCGCCGCCAGCGGAACAGATAGTGGGCGTTGAGGAAGGCGTTGATCACGAGGACGAAGATATTGACCGCGAACACGATGGCGACCGTCGAGATCTGTCCGAAGAACTGTTCGAGCGTCACGGTCCCCTTCTTGGCGGGGTCCAGCGCGGTCTGGATCAGATCGTAGAACGTTCCGTACCAGTCGTTCAGCCAGGCGCTGACCTGAACGTTGAAATACACCACTTCGATGATGGTGACCGAGCCGACGACGCTCCACCAATACCAGCGGCGGTTATCGGTGAAGATGGCCCACGGGACGCAGAACAAATAACCGGCAGCAATCACGTATTCGTAGAGCCAGACCTTGTGTGTGTCGAAGAACGGCGCCGGATTGGCATCGGTCGGCACCACCGCCAGCCAAGGCCCGAGGCTGAGGAAGGGTTCGAGTTGACCGCCCAGGGTGAACCAGATCGTCATCGCTACGGCGGTCCAGGCGATCGCCGAGACGAAAAAGGTCTGCGGATTGGGGAAGAAAGAGCGGAACAACGGGGTTCTCCTGCGCCTCGGTTGACGTCATGTAACTGACAGAAACGAGAGTCAGCAAGGAAAGTGCGTCGCCATTACCCCGATGTAATCCGCTTGTGAGCGGGCTTTCGCAGCGGGCGGCGAGGGGCTATCAGCACATCCATGAACGAGATCGTGAGCCAGGACCTGATCGAGGAGAGCGCCGAAGACTTTTCCGGCGCCCATCCGCTGTTTCGCGATGCGCCGCGCTCGGTTGAGTTCAACAAGCTCCGCAAGCGTCTGGTCCGGCTGATCCGCGAGGCGCTCGACAAATTCGGCATGGTCCGGCCGGGCGAGCGCTGGTTGGTGGCGCTGTCGGGTGGCAAGGACAGCTACGGCCTGCTGGCGATCCTGCTCGACCTCAAATGGCGCGGCATGCTGCCGGTGGAACTGCTGGCCTGCAATCTCGATCAGGGGCAGCCAAATTTTCCAAAACACATCCTGCCGGACTATCTGAACGCCCACGGCATCGCGCACCGGATCGAGTACCAGGACACCTATTCGATCGTCACCGACAAGCTGCCGCAGGGCGCGACCTACTGCTCGCTCTGCTCGCGGCTCCGCCGCGGCCACCTCTACCGCATCGCGCGCGAGGAGGGCTGCTCGTCACTGGTGCTGGGACATCACCGCGAGGACAGCCTCGAGACATTCTTCATGAACCTCTTCCACGGCGGGAGGCTTGCCGCGATGCCGCCGAGGCTGCTCAACGACGATGGCGACGTCGAGGTGCTGCGGCCCTTGATCTATTGCGCCGAACCGGACCTGGCTCGCTTTGCCGAACACATGGCGTTTCCGATCATCCCGTGCGACCTCTGCGGCTCGCAGGATGGATTGCAGCGCAATGCCATGAAGGCGATGCTCGACGGCATGGAAAAGCAGATGCCCGGCCGCAAGGACGTGATGATCCGCGCCCTCGGCCATGTGAGCCCGAGCCATCTGCTCGACCCAAAACTGTTCGATTTCCTGGGACTGCAGCGGACAACGCCCTGACAAGGGCGGTCAAAACGTCCAAATTGCAACAAACAACCGACAATGGGCGGCGGGGATCATGCCGGAAATCGACGTCATCGAATTGAGCGACATGCTGCGCGAGGCGACCAAGGCCGAAATCCTGCCGCGCTTCCGGCGACTCGATCCGGCAACAATTCGCACCAAATCCAACCCGACGGATCTTGTGACCGAGGCCGACACCGAAGCCGAGCGGTGGATCACGGCGGCGATCGCCAAGCGCTGGCCCAGCGCGCTGGTGGTCGGCGAGGAGGCGGTCGCGGCTGACCCGGCGCTGCTACACCGGCTCGCCGGCGCCGATCTGGCGGTGACCCTTGACCCGGTCGATGGCACTGCGAACTTCGCGGCGGGCCTGCCGCTGTTCGCCGTGATGGCGTCCGTGGCGGTGAAGGGCGAGGTCGTCGCAGGGATCATCTACGATCCGATGGGCGACGACTGGTTCGTGGCGGAACGCGGCGCCGGCGCGTTCATGCGCCGGCCGGACGGCAGCTCGCAGCGCCTCAAGGTGGCCGATCCCGTGCCGGTGGCCGACACCATCGCCCATGTCTCGATCAGTTTTCTCGATCCGGTGAGCAAGCCCAAGGTGCTGAGCAATCTGATCAAGCTCCGGATTTCGGCCAATTACCGGGTGGCCGGGCACGACTATCGCACGATGGCCTCGGGCCATTGCCATGCGGTGCTGTTCAACAAGCTGATGCCGTGGGACCATCTGCCCGGCACGCTGATCTGCGCCGAGGCCGGCGCTTATGTGCGCAAGTTCGATGGTTCGGAGTACCGTGCGAGCGATCTGACCGGTGGGCTGCTGCTGGCGCTAGACAAGGAGTCGTGGAGCCTGCTGCGCGAACAGGTCTTTACGGTATGAACTGAGTTCGGTGTGGGGCGAGGAGGACGCATTGGACCAATCCGACTATTGGGCAATCGCCGAAGCGGATATCGAGATCGGCAATCCGGTGACCGACCGCAAGCACCGGCTGCTCGATGATTATTGCGACATTCGCGATGGGTTGCGCGTGCTCGATGTGGGCTGCGGCAAGGCCTGGATGATGCGGCAATGGGCCGAACGCTTCACCATCGACGGCACCGGCCTCGAGACCAACCCGGCCTTCCTCGACTTCGCGCGTAGCAAACGTTCGGCGCGCGGCGCCATCCGCTATCTCGAGGGGCCGGCGGACCAGTTTTTGCCGGAGCCCGCGAGCTACGACATCGTGCTCTGCCTCGGCGCGAGTTTTGCGTTGGGCGGCTTCGTTCAGGCGGTGGACTGGATGACGGCGGCGGCCAAGCCGGGCGGCACCGTGGTGCTCGGCGATTTGACGGTGAAACATCGCCCGCCGGTCTATACGCGCCAGCATCTGCCGCTCGATCCGGTGGAGTCGCTCGGCGTGGTGCAGCGGCACGGCGCGGAGGTGTCGGCGCTGATCTCGGCGTCGGACGCCGATTTCGAGCGCTACGCCAGCCATCATCGGCACGCCACATTGCGCTGGGCGCGCCAGAACCCGACGCATCCCGACCAAGAGGCGGTGCTCAAGAAGAGCCAGGACGACTGGACCTATTATCTAAAGACCATCCGCCCAATGCTGGGCTGGACCATCTTCGTCGGTCGCAAGCCCGGCTGATTATTCGGCGGCGGGTGTCGCCTGATACTCGGCGCCGACGCCGAAGAGGCGGCCTTTTTCGGCGATCAGCACACAGCCGAGGACCAGGAGGCCCATGACCACATAGGCTAACGAGTTGGGCACCAGCGTGCCGTTGAACTGCTGCCCGATGAAGGTGCCAATCACCGCGCCGCCCACCGTCTGCATGAAACCGAAGACCGCGGCCGCGGTGCCAGCGACAGCGCCAAGCGGTTCCATCGACAGCGAGTTCATGTTCGACGTCGCCCACGCAAAGACGAACTGCAGCACCATCAGCAGGGCGTAATAGACCCAAAAATTGGGTGTTCCCATCAACGCCAGCACCATCATGCTGACACCGGCGGCAATGTATATCAGCAGGGCGAAATGGCTGACCCGGCGCTGGCCGTAAGTTTTGACGATCCGCGAGTTGAGGAAGTTCGCGACGGCCATAAGCGCCGCGACGAACGCGAAGGCGACTGGGAACAGCGTGCCAAGCCCGTAGATGCCGACAAAGATCTGCTGCGAAGCGATGATGAAGCCGAACATCGCCGAAAAGAACAGCATGCCGGCGAGGCCGTAGAAAAATGCCATCCGGTTGCTGATGACGGCGCGAAAGCCGTCGGCGATGACATGGAGCTTGAGCTCGCGCCGGTATTGCGGATGCAGCGTCTCGGGCAGCCTGAACCAGGCCCAAAGCCCGATCAAAGTCGCGAGGGCGGTCATGAACAGGAAAATGTAGTGCCAGCTGCCGGCCAACAGGATGATCTGGCCGATGCCGGGCGCGATGATCGGCACCGCCATGAACACCATGAAGGCGAGCGACATGACCGACGCCATGTCGCGCCCGGAATGGCGGTCGCGGATTACCGACATGGCGATGACGCGCGTGCTCGCGGCGCCGAGCCCCTGAACGAAACGCAGCCCCAGCAGGATCGCGAACGTCGGCGCAAAAGTCGCCGCGAAGGCGCAGATGATGTAGAGTACGATGCCAAAAAACAGCGGCGCGCGGCGGCCGAACCTGTCGGTCACCGGGCCGAAGACAAGTTGCGCCGCGCCGAACCCGATCATGTAGGACGACACCACGAACTGGCGCTCGTTCTCATTGGTCACGCCCAGCGCTTCGCCCATATAGGGCAGGGCAGGCAGCATGACGTCGATCGCCAGCGCATTCAGCGCCATCAGCGCCGCCACGAGGCCGATGAATTCGGGGCGCGAGACGACCCGTTCAAGATGCTTTTGAGCTGACATGTTTGATCCGGACGCCGGGAGAATGGCCCGATCCCGCCTAATGAACCCGCTGCCACTTCAGCACAAGCTTAGGATGCAAACAATTTTCCGGCTGGCGGGCGGCAGAAAGCGAAACGGCCGCACTTGGCGGCCGGTTGCTCAAATTGTGAAGGCTGGCCTCAGGCCGGCTGCTTAACCGCCACGCCCTTTTCGCCGAAATGGGTCTGCAATTCGCCCGCCTGGAACATCTCGGTGATGATGTCGGCGCCGCCGACGAACTCACCTTTGACGTAGAGCTGCGGGATAGTCGGCCAGTTGGTGTAGGCCTTCACCCCTTCGCGCAGTTCCTGGTTCTCAAGCACGTTGGCGCTTTTGTACTCGACGCCGAGATAATCGAGAATCTGCACGACGCGGCTCGAGAAACCGCACATCGGAAAGTCGGGCGTGCCCTTCATGTAGAGGAACACGTCGTTGCCCTTAACCTGCTCGTCGATCACAGCTTTGATGTCGCTCATGGCCATACCTTTCTAATCCGGAGAACCGGAGCATTTCCTCAGTAAATAGGCCGAGTTTGCGCCGATGTCGAGGCGTTCATCGGGAAGTGACGATGGACGATTACTCCGGCTCGGCCGTCTGGATCGCGAGCGAATGTAGCGTCGTACCCATGTCCGTACCGAAGGCAGCGTTGACCAGCTGGTGCTGCTGCACCCGTGATTTGCCGCGGAACTGCTCGGAGGTGATCGTCGCGGCCCAGTGATTGTCGTCACCGGCAAGGTCGCGCAACTCGACCCGGGCGTCAGGCAAGGCCGCCTTGATGCGTTTTTCGATCTCCGATGCACTCATCGACATGACAACCTCCACCGCAGCCTGCCAATAGATATGGCATCGGCACCCGGCCGCTTCAATCAGGCGGCGATCTCGCCGGCCATATAGTTCGGGAACCAGCCTTCGTGCGCCGCCTTGAGGTCGGCGACGGGGATCGGACGGGCGTCGCCGAGCTTCAGCGAATTGCCCCCGGTGGTGCCGATCCACGGCACGAACAAATCGGCGTAGGGATAGATCTGGTCGTAAAAACTGTCGAGGAAATCGCGCTTGATGGTGACGAGATAGCGCGCCTGGTCCTCGCCGAAGAACTGCGGAATCGGGTCGCCGCCGGCGAGTTGGTTGACGGTCGCACCGATGCCTGAGGCCATCGCCATTTCGGCAAGTCCGACCGCGAGACCGCCATCGCTCAGATCGTGTACGGCAGTGGCGTGACCGTCGCGGATCAGGATGCGGACGAGGTCGCCGGCCTTGCGCTCGAGCGCAAGGTCGACCGGCGGTGGTGGGCCGTCCTTGCGGCCGAACAGGTCGCGCAAATAGATCGATTGGCCCAGATGCGTGCCCCACCAATCGGGGGCGCCGAGCAGCAGGATGCATTCGTCCGGCGCGGCGAAACCGATCCGTGCCATCTTGCCCCAGTCGGGGATGAGGCCGACACCGCCGATGGTGGGGGTCGGCAGGATGCCGCGGCCATTGGTTTCGTTGTAGAGCGACACGTTGCCGGAGACGATCGGGAAGTCCAGCGCCCGGCACGCTTCGCCGATGCCGCGCACGGCGTCGACCAATTGCCCCATGATCTCGGGGCGCTCGGGATTGCCGAAATTGAGATTGTCGGTCGCGGCGATCGGCTCGGCGCCGACGGCGGTGAGGTTGCGCCAGCATTCGGCGACGGCCTGCTTGCCGCCCTCGAACGGATCGGCCTCGCAATAGCGCGGCGTCACATCCGACGAGAAGGCCAGCGCCTTGGTCGGGTGGCCGTCGACCCGGATGACACCGGAATCGCCGCCCGGACGCTGCAGCGAATTGCCCTGGATCCAGGTGTCGTATTGCTCATAGACCCAGCGGCGCGAGCTGAGCGCCGGGGTGTCGAGCAGCGCCAGCAGCGCGTCGGCGACGTCCCTTTGTGGAATATCGTTTTTGTCGAGCGGCGCTAATGGTTTCGACTTGACCCATGGGCGGTCATATTCGGGCGCGGCGTCACCGAGATCCTTGATCGGCAGGTTTGCGACTTCCTTGCCCTGCCACATGACGCGGAAGCGCAGATCGTCGGTGGTCTTGCCGACGGTGGCGAAATCGAGCTCCCATTTCTCGAACACCGCTCTAGCTTCGGCTTCCTTTTCGGGATGCAGCACCATGAGCATGCGCTCCTGGCTTTCGCTCAGCATCATCTCGTAGGGCGTCATGGCGTCTTCGCGCACCGGCACCTTGTCGAGATCGAGTTCGACGCCGAGGTCGCCCTTGGCGCCCATCTCGACCGCCGAGCAGGTGAGGCCGGCGGCGCCCATATCCTGGATGGCGATGACGGCGCCCGTCGCCATCAATTCGAGGCAGGCCTCGAGCAGGCGCTTTTCGGTGAACGGATCGCCGACCTGCACGGTCGGACGCTTCTCTTCGATGTCGTCGCCAAACGCGGCCGACGCCATCGTCGCGCCGCCGACACCGTCGCGGCCGGTCTTGGCGCCCAGATAGACGACCGGCAGGCCGACACCCTCGGCCTTGGAGTAGAAAATCTTGTCGGTGTCGGCGAGACCTGCGGCAAACGCGTTGACGAGGATGTTGCCATTGTAGCGCGCGTCGAACTCGACTTCTCCGCCCACCACCGGCACGCCGAAGGCATTGCCGTAGCCGCCCACCCCGGCGACGACGCCGGAGACGAGATGCCGGGTCTTTTCATGCTCGGGCGCCCCGAAGCGCAACGCATTCATCGCCGCGACCGGCCGTGCCCCCATGGTGAAGACGTCGCGCAAAATGCCGCCGACACCGGTTGCCGCGCCCTGGTAGGGCTCGATGAACGAGGGGTGGTT
>JBDTLB010000102.1:0-5245 GCA_039934955.1 Devosia sp. | reverse complement strand
GCGACGTAGGCCCTGCGGCACAGCTTCAGAAAAAGCCCATGTTCAACCACGCCCGGCACATCGTGCAGGTCGGACGACAGCGCTTCTGGATTGAAAATGCGGCCAAAAAAAGCATCGAGGATGAGGTTCCCGCCATCGGTCACCAGCGGGTCTCCCGAGGCCGCGAGGCGCAGTTTTACGCCACCTTCGGCCTTATGCCGAGCGGCGATCCGCTCGACGGCCAGCCGCGTGGCACCTAACCCGAAGCGGTTGACCTCGACGGGCAGCGCAAACTGCCCACCCAGCATGCTCACGAGCTTGCTGCGGTCCGCGATCACGACCATCCGCTTGCTCGCGCCGGCCACGATCTTTTCGCGCCAAAGGGCCGCCCCGGCGCCCTTGATCAGCGCCAGACCGGGGCCGATTTCGTCGGCGCCGTCGATGGTGAGGTCGAGTTCGGGGGTCTCGTCGAGGCTGGTGAGCGGGATCGAAAGCCCTCGTGCCTGCGCCGCAGTCGCCTCAGACGTCGGGACGCAGAGCACGTCGAGACCGGATTTGACCATGTCGCCGAGGAGATCGACCAGATGCCGGGCCGTCGAGCCGGTCCCCAACCCGAGCCGCATTCCTGGCCGAACCTCCGCGAGCGCGGCTGCCGCTGCCTGTCGTTTGAGATCGTCGCTCATGCCATCCCCTCGCCGTGGCGGTGCTAGAAGCCGCCCCGGCGGCTGTCAACCGCCTCAGTTCACACGCAGTTGATCGGGATTGTCGCTTTGCCGCAACACACTGGATACTAGCATCTGGCAACAGCCCGGATTCGTGTCAGACAGCACTTTCGGGCAGTCGGCAATTTAGCTAAGCAATTCACATGACCTGCGGGGGGCGCTCATACCCGCATCGCTCAGAGGCAAGAATGGATCGACGTCAGTTTTCTATCGCGGCTCTCGCTGCAATTGTCGCCGCGGCGGCGACACCGGCCATGGCCAAGCTCTATTACAACCCCGACACCAATCGGTGGGAAGAACGGGTCGTCACGGCGCACGGACATGGCAAATACTCGCCGATCGTGCGCGACACGGTCTCCTATGACGGGAAGTACAGGCCCGGCACCATTATCGTTGAAACCAGCGAACGCCGGCTTTATTTCGTCATGCCAGGCGGCGAAGCGATGAAGTACGGCATCGGCGTGGGCCGCGACGGCTTCCGCTGGTCCGGCCAGCACACCATCACCCGCAAGGCCGAGTGGCCGGGCTGGACCCCGCCGGCCGAAATGCGCAAGCGCGTCCCTGATCTGCCGGCCTACATGCCCGGCGGCCCGGATAATCCGCTCGGGGCCCGTGCGCTCTATATCGGCTCAACGCTCTATCGCCTGCACGGCACGTCGGAGCCGTGGACCATCGGCCAAGCCGTGTCCTCGGGCTGCATTCGCCTGACCAACGAGGACATCATCGATCTCTACGACCGTGTGAAGGTCGGCTCGATGGTCGTCGTCCACCAGTAACGGCGGCGTAATCAAGTTCGAGGCCGGTCCGCGAGGGCCGGTCTTTCTGTTTGCCGCGCGGGCGTCTATCTTCTCCCTATGACTCTCCTCTTCGCGCAGCCTGACATCGCGGCAAAAGGCGTCACCCGCCCGCTGATCGACCGCTATGGCCGGCAAATCAACTATCTGCGCATCTCGGTGACCGACCGGTGTGACTTCCGCTGCGTCTATTGCATGTCCGAGCACATGCAGTTCCTACCCCGGTTGGAGGTGCTGAGCTTTGAGGAAATCGACCACATCGCCGCGGCTTTCATCGCTCGCGGGACGCGTAAGATCCGGCTGACCGGCGGCGAGCCACTGGTCCGGCGCGACATTGTCGAACTGGTCGAAAAACTCGGCAGCTATATCGGCGCCGGCCTCGACGAGCTGACGATGACCACCAATGGCAGCCAGCTTCGCCGCTATGCCGGTCGGCTCGCGGCGGCCGGGGTCCGCCGCATCAATGTGTCGCTCGACACACTCGACGAGGCGCGTTTCGCCGCCATCACCCGCCGCGGCCGCATCGCCGATGTGCTCGAAGGCCTCGACGCGGCGCAGGACGCGGGTCTCAAGATTAAGCTCAACATGGTGGCAATGCGCGGCGTCAACGACGACGAGATCGAGTCGATGATGGGTTTCGCGCATGGCCGAGGTTTCGGCCTGACGCTGATCGAAGGCATGCCGCTGGGCGAGGTCGGCATTGACCGCGTCGACTCCTATTTGCCGCTGAAGGAACTGCGCGAGCGGCTGGCGGCGAAATACACGCTGGAGCCCACCGATCACAGCACCGGCGGCCCTGCCCGCTATGATTGGGTGAAAGAAACCAACGGCTTACTGGGATTTATTACCCCGATGAGTCACAATTTCTGCGAGAGTTGCAACCGCGTCCGGCTTACCGCCACCGGCCAGCTCTTCATGTGCCTTGGCCAGGACGACATGGTCGATCTCCGCCAGACACTGCGCGCCGATGGCCCCGGCGCCCTCGATGCCGCGCTCGACCGCGCCATGCAGCTCAAACCCAAGGGCCACGACTTCGTCCTCGACCGCGACCACACCGGCCCCGCACTCAGCCGGCATATGAGTGTGACGGGCGGCTAAGCGAGGGTCCGCGCGAAAAAATTCAGCATTGCTTCACGCATGCGCCGCGTCTCCTGATGTTTCACCCCAGGCTCGCGGAGCAGTTCGATCTGATCGGGCGTCGCGGCATAGCCTGCCGTCGCCTCGGCCCACGCGCGATCGACCCCCAGCGGCGGCGTAAGGCCGTCAGCGTCGCCAACGCAGATGAGTTGGGGCCGCGGTGCGATCAGCCCGGCAATGGCCCCGGCATCGGCCTCGTTCAGCAGACCCGGCACGATCAGGTAAATGCCATGCCCGTCATGGCCGCCAAGCTCGATCAGGGTCCGCAAATCGGCAAAGCACGAAAAGTGCGCTACCGCAGCGACCCGTGTATCAACCGCCGCCAGCCAATAACTCAGCGTGCAGCCCATCGACATGCCGAAGGCACCGACCCGCGCAGAATCCACATCGCTTCGGCCGAGCAAATAGGCCAGCGCCGCGGCGTGATCGCACAGCATGTCGCCGATTAGCGATCCGCCGAACCAGAGTTGCGCCTTGCTCGCGGAGCTTTCTTTCGCATCGGAACGTGCCCCGAAGGTCGGCATGTCGATGCACAGCGTCACGTATCCGGCTCTCGCCAGCACCGGGCCAAGCGGTTCGAGCAAATATTCCCTGCCGATCATTAATTCATCGGCGCCAAGATGATACACGCCGCCGTGCGAGTGACCGTAGAGAATGGCCGGGTGCGGGCCGGGGCCGTCAGGCCGGGTCAGCAGGCCGCGCACCTCGATGTTGCCGATTCTCAGTTGCAGGCGTTCGAGCACGAACCCGTCGCGCGCTTCTGCATCGCACGAGACGAGGACAACCGGCCGTTCGGTGAAACCGAAGAGCTGGCGCAGACGCTCCCGCGTCACCGGCATTTACTTGTCCTCGTCGCTGACGCTGACGAATTCGAGCGGCAGGGCGGTGGTGTATTTGATCTGGCCCATGGCGAATGACGAGCTTACGTCGGTGAGGGCGATCTTGCCGATCAGCTTCTTGTAGAAGGTGTCATAAGCGGCGATGTCTGGCACCACGACACGCAGCAGGTAATCGACGTCGCCGCTCATCCGGTAGAACTCGACCACCTCAGTGAAGTCGTCGACCACGGCGGCGAATTTCCGCATCCAGGCTTCGTTGTGCTCGTTGGTCTTGACCGAGACGAAAACCGTGACGCCAGCGTTGATACGGACGGGGTCGAGGATGGCGACGCGGCCCTTGATGACGCCGTCTTCCTCCATCTTCTGGATGCGGCGCCAGCAGGGCGTCGTCGACAGTCCGACTTTGCGGCCGATTTCGGCCACCGGAGTGGTCGCATCTTTCTGCAACAACGCAAGAATCTTTCGGTCGATCTTGTCCAGCGCCATGAGCCCCTCTTTTGAAATCAGTTTGCGGCAAATGCCGCTGTCTATGGCGCGATACGCAACACCAAGGCCATAATCCGGCACTCAACGCAATTTTGTTGCGCAAGTCAAGAATATGGGAACTGTCACTGGAGCCAGCTTCGGAGCCATTCCCAGAGCCCGGGTTCGCCCGCGCCGCGGGTGCGCCGCCATTCCGCCGGGCTGATGAAATCGCCGGCCCAGATGCCGCGTCGCGCCGCCCGCGAAGCGGCCTGCTCGGGACCATAATCGAAGTCGATCACCGCCCATCCGGCAGCAACGATTTGAGCGCCGAGATCATCGGCGGCGACGTCGCATCTGGCGAGGGTCCGGCCATAGCAGTCTCGACCGGACGGCGCGCAATTCGTCATTCTGTGATCGACGAGAGCCGCCAGAAACGCCCTCGCCTCGCTCCCGCAATTCCATTCCCCCGCACTGGTGCTGCATGTCTGGTCGAGTTCAGGCGCATCGAGCCCCGTCAATCGGATGCGGGTCGGGCCGATCCGCAATGTGTCGCCGTCGACGGCCTCGGCGCGGCCGCTGAGCGGTGACGGTGCCGGGCGCAGCCAGTTCACCGCCAGCGTGATCACCGCCACCGCGGCGAGCGTGATCACGATCGCGGCAAACCGCGGAAATCGCACCGGTTTCCCCCAGACAGAGCGGCGCATTTCACTCCCTCTTAACCATGCCCCACGTAGGGTTCCCACGTCAGCGTAGCGAATGCGTAGCTCTTTCGCAGCATCGAGTTAGTTGAGTACCCAGCGTCATGCCGTTCGAGCCTGCACATCAAGCCGATGTGCGCTCCCAGATGGGGCGTGAGCTGCGCCGCAATGCGCAGCGGGCGGTCTTTGACGCCCGCCAGAGGCTGACCTCCTCGTCCGGCACCCGCGCCTCCTTCGATTTCGAACTGCTCGATGAATACGCGGACTCGCGCATCACGAGCACATTGTTGCTGACCGTCATGTTCGGCATCCTGGCGTTCTTTTCGAGCCTGTGGGTGCCGGCATGGGTAGCGGCCGGCTGGGCCGGAATTGTCGCTGCCTCCAACGTCGTGGTGGTCTATGCCTGCCGGCGCTTCAAACAGGTCGCGCCGGCGCAGTTCAACGCTGCCCGCTGGACCGGAACCTTCATCACGGTCGAGACGATCTACGGCGTATCGTGGTCCCTGCTGGCGTTATTCGTCCTGGCCGGGCGCGATCATCAGAGCCTTTCAGTCGTGATGTTCGCCATCGCGCTGGTCGGCATCGCCACCAACGCTGTTTCCACCCGCACC
>JBDTLB010000101.1:0-25031 GCA_039934955.1 Devosia sp. | reverse complement strand
TATTATCTGATGTGAGCGCCGCGGTGCCGCCGGTCTACCGCCCCCGATCCTGGCATTTGCTGTTCGTCGCACTGATCGCAGTGTTCAACGCCATCGTGCTTTACATGGTGCTGACGCCGCGGGTGGCGGACGACTACCACGCCTATTACATCGACCGGTCGTCGTCATGCTTCCCGCGTGTCACCAGCGGCTATTATGTGCTGGGCGAGCCGATCAGCTTCGTGCCGGGGCGCAGCGGCTTCAAGCTCGACAGCGTGCGCTGGTGCGGATTCATGCCGCCCAGCACGACCGGCATCCGCTCGTTCGGCGATTACGGCATCATCAGGATGAAGCTGCCGCTGCCTGACGATGACCTGCTGCTGACGTTTTCGAGCTGGGCCAACACCGATGCCAGCAAGCCGCCGCGCGATGTCGACGTCGTGATCAACGGTGAGAATGTCGAGACGCTGGTGTTCAACAGCGCCAAGCGGGTCAATGGCCGGATCGTTATCCCGCAGCGGGTCGCCAAGGCCGGCGGCAAGGACGACAAGGGCAACGATATTCTCGAGATCAAATTCGTGGTGCCGCGCACCGGGCCACCGGGCACCAACAGCGAGCCGGTGACGCTGCAATTACGACTCGAGGCAATGCGGGTCACGGCGCTGGGCAATGTGTCGGAGCCGGTCGCGGTCGCCATGCCGCCAACCTCCCCCTCATCCGCCCGTTGGGCACCTTCTCCCACATGGGGAGAAGGCACAACTCACTAGGATAGAGACTCGATTGCATTCTCCCTTGATGGGAGAAAGTGGCGAAGCCGGATGAGGGTGGGATCACCAAAGAAAACAGGCGGGGTTTGTCCCCGCCTGTTTCGTGTTCGCGACTTGATCGGTGATTACTTCATCGCCGCGGTGGTGATGTCGTTGGTGAAGGCGCCGGTCGGCTTGGTCTTGATGATCTTCTGGTCAAGCAACGCCTTTTCGGTGCGATCATAGGCGGCCGGGCTCAGGGCCCAGTCCTTGACGTCGATCAGCTTGCCGACTTCGGTCATCATGTACTGCTGATGGGCAAGCGTCTGGGCACCGGACTCATCGTTGTCGATGACGATCTGAGCGGCCTCATCGGGATGCTCGATCGCGTACTGCCAGCCCTTCATGGACGCCTGGACGAAGCGGACGAGCACCTCCTTCTTGGCCGGATCATCGAGTTCTGCCTGAGTGGTATAGAGGCCATCCTCGAGCAGATCATTGCCGAGCGCCGAGTAGTTGAACTGGATGATCTTGTCGGCGGTGAAGCCGGCATCGGCGGCCTGGCCGAGTTCGTTGTAGGTCATGACCGAGATGCAATCTGCCTGCTTCTGAACGAGGGCCGAGACATCGAAGTTCTGCTTCAGGACGTTGACGCCCTTGGGGCCGCCATCCGTGGGGATGCCGAGCTTGTTCATCCAAGCGAAGAACGGGTATTCATTGCCGTAGAACCAGACGCCCAGCGTGTGGCCGGGGAAGTCGGCTTCGGTCTTGATCGGGCCGTCCTTGGGGCAGATCAGCTCGAGGCCGGCGCGCTTGTAGGGCTGGGCGATATTGACCAGCGGCACACCCTGCTCGCGGGCCGCCAACGCGCCGCCCATCCAGTCGACGATTACATCGGCGCCGCCACCGGCGATCACCTGCTCAGGCGCCACATCCGGGCCACCCTGCTTGATGGTGATGTCGATATTGGCGTCCTTATAGAAGCCCTTGTCCTTGGCGACGTAATAGCCGGCGAACTGCGCCTGCGTGACCCATTTGGTTTGCAGCGTGAGCGCATCGGCCGCCATCGCCGACGTCGAGGCCAGCGCCAGGGCGCCGACCGCTATCCCTGTGAGAAGTTTTTTCATGTGCGTTTCCCTGTGTTCCCCAATTACGTCCGTCCACCACGGACAGACGGATGCCAGAAAGTGACGGCACGCTCGATGAGCGCCACCACCCAGTAGAAGACGGAGCCCGCTAGCGCAGCGACGGCGATCTCCGCCCAGACCATCTGCACATTGAGCTTGCCGATCTCTGACGAGATGCGGAAGCCCATGCCGACGATAGGTGTGCCGAAGAATTCGGCTACGATTGCGCCGATCAGCGCCAGAGTCGAGTTGATCTTGAGCGCGTTGAAGATGAATGGCGCCGCAGCGGGCAGCCGCAGCTTGAACAGCGTCTGCCAATAGCTCGACGCATAGGTCCTCATCATGTCGCGCTCCATGTTGCCCGAGGCATTGAGGCCCGCGACGGTGTTCACCAGCATGGGGAAGAAGGTCATGATGATGACGACGGCGGCTTTGGACGGCCAGTCGAAGCCGAACCACATGACCATAATGGGAGCGACGCCGATCAGCGGCAGCGCGGAGACGAAATTGCCGAGCGGCAGCAGGCCGCGCTTGAGGAAGGGCGAGCGGTCGATGGCGATGGCGACCACGAAGGCGATGCCGCTGCCGAGCGCATAGCCGATCAGCACAGCCTTGAAGGTCTGGACGAAATCCACCGCCAGGGTAGGGACGGAACCGGTTATCACTGCCCAAATGCCAGAGGGCGGCGGCAGCAGCACCCGCGGCACGCCAGCGCCGCGCGTGATGGCCTCCCAGACGAGGAGGATGGCGGCGCCGAACATCGCCGGGATCACGGCGGCCAGAAGCGGCGAACGGGGTTTGCCGTCGTCTAGGCGGGAGGCGAAACCTTCGGCGAAGAGCCAGGCAAGCAGCCAAGTGGTGGCAAGCAGGAACCAGTATCCCCACGAGCCCCGATCAAGATGGTCGAGTTCAGAGAGCAAAGCGATCGCACCGGCGGCGGCCAGCAGCCCGGAGGCGATGGGCGGCAGCTTCAGGCGGAACAATGCGAGCAGGATCAGCGTCGCCACCGAAACGGCAAGTGCCGACCATTCGGTCCAACTCATCACGCTGACATCGCCGCGGGTGCCGAGCGGTAGAGCTATGACGAGGATTGCGCCGATGGCCGCAAGACTGGCGAGGAGGCGCTCGAAGCCGCTCATGCGGGTCGCGCCCCCATGCGGCCGAAAACGACGCGCTCGACAGCGCCGACGATAACGACGAGCGCACCCGCAAGAGCAGCGGCGACGGCGAGCACCGACCAGATCTGGATGGTCTGGCCGTAATAGGACCCGGCGAGCAACCGCGCGCCAAGGCCGTTGCCGCCACCGGCGGGTAGTTCGCCCACGATGGCGCCAACGAGGCTGGCGGCGACGCCAACCTTCATCGAGGTGAAGAGATAAGGCAGCGCGATGGGCCAGCGCAGCTTGATGAAGGCCTGGAGCTTGGATGCATTGTAGGTGTGCATCAGATCGAGCTGGATGGCCTCGGGTGAGCGGAAGCCCTTCACCATACCGACGACGACCGGGAAAAAGCTGAGATAGGTCGAAATCAGCGCCTTGGGGATGAGACCTGAAATGCCGGCGGCGTTGAGCACCACGATGATCATCGGGGCGATGGCGAGGATCGGCACGGTCTGGCTGGCGATGATCCACGGCATCATCGAGCGATCGCTGGCACGATTGTGGACGATGAGGATGGCAAGGCCGATGCCGAGCGCGGTGCCGAACGCGAAGCCGAGCAGCGTCGCCGAGAGCGTGATCCAGCCGTGATAGATCAAGCTTTTCTTCGACGTCACCGCCTGGCTGAAAACGGTGTTCCACAATTCCATCGCCACCTGATGTGGCGCGGGCAATAGCGGTTTGTCGCCCGTCATGGTGCCAATGAGGACGTCCATGGCGCCGTTGTTGGCGATCCCCTTGAGGGCGAACGCGTCGGTGACGCCACTCCAGTTGATCGCAACGGCCGCGACATACCAGATGACCAAAAGCGCCAGCAGCATGATCAGGATCGGGGCGGTGCTGCCGGGCTGTTTCATCGGATCATTCCTCGTAGGAATGTCCGGCGCGCAAGCCTTCGCGCACTCGATGGGCGATTTCCAGAAACTTCGGTGTCTCGCGGATTTCGAGCGGCCGCTCGGCCGGTAGGGTCGAATCGATGATGTCGATGACGCGGCCAGGACGCGGACTCATCACGACGATCTTGGTCGACAGGTAGACTGCCTCGGGGATCGAGTGGGTGACGAACGCGATGGTCTTTTTGGTGGCGGCGAAGAGTTTCAGCAGCTCGGAATTGAGGTGATCGCGCACGATCTCATCGAGCGCGCCGAACGGCTCGTCCATCAGCAGGAGGTCCGCGTCGAAGGCGAGCGCGCGGGCGATCGAGGCACGCTGCTGCATGCCGCCCGACAGCTGCCAGGGAAATTTGCGCTCGAAGCCGGTCAGATTGACCAGCTCCATGACGCGGGCGATGCGTTCTTTGCGCTCGGCCTCGGGGTGACCCATGATTTCGAGCGGTAGAGCGACGTTCTTTTCGATGGTGCGCCAGGGAAAGAGCGCCGGCGCCTGAAACACATAGCCGTAGGAACGCGAGGCGCGGGCCGCCGCGGGCGTCATGCCGTTGACGCTGATGGCGCCGGAGGTCGGTTGCTCGAGATCGGCGATGACACGCAGGAACGTGGTCTTGCCGCAGCCGGACGGCCCGATGAAGGAGACGAACTCGCCCTTCTCGATATCGAGATCGACGTCGGACAGCGCGACGACGTCGCCGTCATTGGTGCGAAAAGTGAGACCCAGGCCCTTGGCGGAAACGACCGTCACGCGTTACCTCCATCGAGGCCAGTGGGCGGGCAGGCCTTGAGATAGGAGACCACGCCGTTGCGGTTGTCGACCGAGACGTTGAAGCCCTCGGTTCCCAGAAAGATCGTTGCGACGATGCGTGCTCCCATGCGCCTCATCACACTCCCGAGGCCGGGATGCCGGAGCGCTCGATCTTGCGCGGCGCGGTGATTTCCTTCCAGGTCGACAGTGCGCGGTTGACCGGGTTGTTCGGCTCACGTTTGACGAACTCGCCGTGCCCCTGCTCAGTCTGCACCTTGCCATCGTTTATGGCGACCTTGCCACGGGTCAGCGTAAAGCGTGGCAGACCGGTGATCTCGATGCCCTCGAAGACATTGTAGTCGATGATCGACTGTTGGGTTTTGGCGGAGATGGTCTTGGTCTTCTTGGGGTCCCAGACCACGAGATCGGCGTCGGCGCCGATGAGGACGGCGCCCTTCCGCGGATAGAGCCCGAGGATTTTGGCGATATTGGTTGAGGTGACGGCGACGAATTCGTTGGGCGTCAGGCGGCCGGTGTTGACGCCCTTGGTCCACAGCACCGGCATGCGGTCTTCGAGGCCGCCGGTGCCATTCGGGATCTTTGCGAAATTGCCGATACCGCTGCGCTTCTGCTCGGTGGTGAAGGCGCAGTGGTCGGTAGCGACGACCTGCAGCGAGCCGGACTGCAGCCCGGCCCACAGCGAATCCTGATGCTGCTTGTTGCGGAAGGGTGGGCTCATGATGCGCCGCGCCGCATAGTCCCAGTCCTTGTTGAAATACTCGCTCTCGTCGAGGACGAGGTGCTGGATCAGTGGCTCGCCGAAGACCCGCTGGCCCTTCTGGCGCGCGCGGCGGATCGCCTCGTGCGAATCCTCGCAGCTGGTGTGGACGATGTAGACTGGCACGCCGGCCATATCGGCAATCATGATGGCGCGGTTGGTGGCCTCGCCTTCGACTTCGGGCGGGCGCGAATAGGCGTGCGCCTCGGGGCCGTTATTGCCGGCGTCGAGCAGCTTCTTGGTCATCGAGGCGACGACGTCGCCATTCTCAGCATGAACGAGCGGCAGGGCGCCGAGATCAGCGCAGCGCTGAAACGAGGCGAACATCTCGTCGTCGTTGACCATCAGCGAGCCTTTGTAGGCCATGAAGTGCTTGAACGAGGTAATGCCGCGATCGACGACATCGGCCATCTCGTTGAAGACCTGCTCGCCCCACCAGGTGATCGCCATGTGGAAGGAATAGTCGCAGGACGCTTTGGACGTTTTGTTGTCCCACATCTGCAGCGCTTCGAGCAGCGACTGGTTTGGATTGGGCAGGCAGAAATCGACCACCATGGTGGTGCCGCCGCTCAATGCGGCGCGGGTGCCGGATTCGAAATCGTCGGTCGAATAGGTGCCCATGAAGGGCATTTCGAGATGGGTGTGCGGATCGATGCCGCCCGGCATGACGTAGCAGCCCGATGCATCGAGCACATCG
Organism: Devosia sp.; assembly: GCA_039934955.1. Taxonomy (GTDB): domain Bacteria; phylum Pseudomonadota; class Alphaproteobacteria; order Rhizobiales; family Devosiaceae; genus Devosia_A. Next base: position 18,909 of record JBDTLB010000101.1, on the reverse strand, counting down.
CCGCCACTGAGGTTCTGGCCAATCTCAGTGATCCTGCCGTCCTCGACGCGGACATCAGCCTTGTAGCTGAGGTCGGCAGTGACGATGGTACCGTTCTTGATGATGGTCATACTAGAACCTCGCTATTCTACAATTTCCGCGGTCTCGGCTACGGCGTGAAAGAGCACGTCGGCGCCGGCGCTGGCCCAGTCCTTGGTGATGTCCTCGGCTTCATTGTGGCTAAGGCCATCGACGCAGGGGCACATGATCATGGTCGAGGGCGCGACACGATTGGTCCAGCAGGCGTCGTGGCCGGCGCCCGAGATGAGGTTCATGTGGCTGTAGCCGAGCTTTTCGGCCGCAGCGCGGACGCGTGCGACGAGGGTCGGGTCGAACGTCACCGGATCGAAATGGCCGACTGGCTCGACCGAACATTTGACGCCAAGCGCTTCGCAGATTCTTGGCGCCTCAGCTTCGATCCTGGCGCGCATGCGGTTGAGCTTGGCCTGCTCGGGCGAACGGATGTCGACGGTGAAGACCACAGTGCCGGGCAGCACGTTGCGCGAATTGGGCGAGAACTTCATCTGGCCGACGCCGCCGACAGCGCCGGGCTGATCGCTCATCGCGACTGTCTGGACCATCTCGAGGATGCGGGCCATGGCCAGGCCGGCATTGACGCGCATGTTCATCGGCGTCGAGCCGGTGTGGGCCTCCTTGCCGGTGAGGGTGAATTCGAGCCACCACAGGCCCTGCCCGTGCGTGACGACGCCGATCTGCTTGTGCTCGGCCTCAAGGATAGGGCCCTGCTCGATGTGATATTCGAAATAGGCATGCATCTTGCGGTCGCCGACTTTCTCGTCGCCGACCCAGCCGATGCGCTTCAGCTCGTCGCCGAAGGTTTTGCCTTCGGGGTCTTTGCGGGCATAGGCGTAGTCGAGGGTATGGACACCGGCGAAGACGCCGGAGGCCAGCATGGCGGGCGCGAAGCGTGCACCCTCTTCGTTGGTCCAGTTGACCACGACGATCGGCCGGCGCGTCTTGATGCCAAGGTCGTTGAGGGTGCGGATGACTTCGAGGCCGCTCAGCACCCCTAGAACGCCGTCATAGCGGCCACCGGTCGGCTGGGTGTCGAGATGGCTGCCGATATAGACCGGATCCAGCGAGGGATCAGTGCCCTCGCGGCGGGCGAACATGGTGCCCATCTGGTCGAGGCCCAGGCTCATGCCGGCCTGCTCGCACCAGTCCCGGAACAGCGACCGCCCCTTGGCGTCGTCATCGGTCAACGTCTGGCGGTTGTTGCCCCCGGCAACCCCCGGCCCGATCTCGGCTAGCGTATGGATCGAATCCCATAGCCGGTCTGGATTGATGCGCAGGTTTTCGCCGGGTGCTGGCATTCACACTCTACTTTTGACTGGGGAAGCTAAACTCAGCGCCGCCTTTGATGCCGGCGGGCCAGCGGGTGGTGACGGTTTTGAGGCGGGTGTAGAAGTGCACGCCTTCGGGACCGTAGATGCCGTGATCGCCAAAGATCGAGCGCTTCCAGCCGCCGAAGGAGTGGTAGGCGACCGGCACCGGGATCGGAACGTTGATGCCCACCATGCCGACCTCGATCTTGTCGGCAAACTCGCGGGCGGCGTCGCCGTCGCGGGTGAAGATGGCAGTGCCATTGGCGTATTCGGTGTTTTGGATGAGATCGACCGCATCCTTGTAGGACTGCGCGCGCACCACCGACAGCACCGGCCCGAAGATTTCTTCCTTGTAGATCTTCATGTCCGGCGTGACGTTGTCGAATAGCGTTCCACCGACGAAGTAGCCGTTCTCGTACCCCTGCAGCTTGAAGCCACGGCCGTCGACGACAAGTTTGGCGCCCTGCGCCACGCCGCTGTCGATGTAGCCCACGATCTTGTCGCGCTGCGCCTTTGAAACGATCGGGCCCATCTGGGCATCCTTGTCGGTCGCAGGGCCGATCTTCAGGGCTTCGACCCGCGGCTTGAGCTTTGCCACCAGTGCGTCGGCAGTCTTGTCGCCGACCGGGACGGCGACCGAGATCGCCATGCACCGTTCGCCGGCCGAGCCGAAGCCGGCGCCCATCAGGGCGTCGGCGGCCTGGTCCATGTCGGCGTCCGGCATGATGATCATGTGGTTCTTGGCGCCACCGAGCGCCTGGACGCGTTTGCCCGCATGGGTGCCGCGGCGGTAGACGTATTCGGCGATCGGCGTCGAGCCGACGAAGCTGACTGCCGCAATATCGGGATGATCGAGGATGGCGTCGACCGCTTCCTTATCGCCGTGGACGACGTTCATGACGCCCTCGGGCAGGCCAGCGTCCATCAGCAATTGCCAGGCGAACATCGGCGCTGACGGGTCGCGCTCGGACGGCTTGAGGATGAACGTGTTGCCGCAGGCAATGGCGCCTGGATACATCCACATCGGCACCATCGCGGGGAAGTTGAACGGCGTGATGCCGGCCACGATTCCGAGCGGCTGCCGGTCGGAATAGGTGTCGATTGAGGGACCGACATTGCGGGAGAACTCGCCCTTCAGAAGTTGCGGAATGCCGCAGGCATACTCCACACAGTCGATGCCGCGGGCCAACTCGCCCAAGGCGTCGTCGTGGACCTTGCCATGCTCGGCCGAGATCAGCCGGGCGATCTCATCGGCGTGCTTTTCGAGCAGATCCTTGAACCTGAACATCACGCGGGCGCGCTTCATGGGCGTGGTGTTGGCCCAGGCCGGCAGTGCCTTTTTGGCGGCGGCGACCGCGGCGCTGACCTCGTCGTTGGTCGAGAGATAAAGCGTTGCGGTCGGCTCACCGGTCGCCGGGTTGAATACCGACTGGGTGCGTGTGCTGACCGACTGGATCAGCTTGCCGCCGATGGCGTTTTGGATGATCTGCATTGTGGTTTTCCCGCTCGTGATGGAATATTTATTCTATCTGTTTGGCGATAGAACATTTGTTCCGTCTCATTCAAGCGTTTTGAGGATCTCCGCCAGTTTGCCGATCAGGATGTCGATATGGGACTTTTCGATGATCAGGGGTGGCGACATTGCGATGATATCGCCGGTGGTGCGAATGAGAATGCCGCTTTCGTAAGCCTTTACGAACGCCGCGAAGGCCCGCTTGGTCGGCGACCCGACGATCGGCTCGAGCTCCACGGCGCCGATCAGCCCCAGATTGCGGATGTCGATAACGTGCGGCAGACCTTTGAGGGAATGCAGCGCGTCTTCCCAGTATTTGCCGAGGTCGGCGCCGCGCGTCAGCAGGCCCTCGTCCTTATAGGTCTCGAGCGTGGCGAGACCGGCGGCCGACGCCACCGGGTTCCCCGAATAGGTGTAGCCATGAAAGAACTCGATCATGTGCTCGGGGCCTTGCATGAAGGCGTCGTGGATTTCCGAGGTGACGAGCACGGCGCCCATCGGGATGGTGCCATTGGTGAGGCCCTTGGCGCAGACGATCATGTCCGGGGTGACGCCGAAATAGTCGGCGGCAAACGGGGTGCCTACACGGCCAAAACCGGTGATGACCTCGTCGAAGATCAGCAAAATGCCGTGTTTTTTGGTGATCTCTCGCAGTTTGGTCAGATAGCCCTTGGGCGGAATCAGCACGCCGGTGGAGCCGGCCACCGGCTCGACGATGACGGCCGCGATGGTCGAAGCGTCGTGCAGCGTGACGATGCGCTCGAGTTCGGCGAGGAGATCGTTGGCCCCCTCCTCGCGCTCACCGCGGGTGAACTGGTTCTTGCCCGGCGTATGGGTGTGCTGCATGTGATCGACGCCGGTCAGCAGTGTGCCGAACATCTTGCGGTTGGTGACGATGCCGCCGACCGAAATGCCGCCGAAATTGACGCCGTGATAGCCGCGCTCGCGGCCGATGAGGCGGAAGCGGGCGCCCTCACCCTTCACCCGGTGATAGGCGAGCGCGACCTTGAGGGCGGTCTCGACCGATTCCGAGCCGGAATTGGTGTAGAGAACGTGATTGAGGCCTTCGGGGGCGATGGCGACCAGCGCATTGGCAAGCTCGAATGCCTTCGGATGGCCCATCTGGAAGGCCGGCGCATAGTCCATCTCAGCCGCCTGCTCGGCAATCGCCTCGACGATCTTGGGGCGGCAATGGCCGGCATTAACGCACCACAGGCCTGCCGTACCGTCGAGCACCTGCCGACCGTCGGAGGTGGTGTAGTACATGTCCTTGGCGCGCACGAACATGCGCGGATTCTTCTTGAACTGCCGGTTCGATGTGAACGGCATCCAGAACGCGCTCAGATCATTGGGCGCAACGTTTTGACGATTGGACACCGCGGTCTCCTCTATTTCTGGAGTTCTTTGGTCAAGTTTTATTGTCACTTGACGTTGGGCCATGCTAACGGGAATTTTGACCAGTTGGAAAAATGTTAGCACTCTGCGGCCACCGATCAAGGTGAAAATGCTCACGAAGTCCCGCCTGAGAGGGGGCCGCTGATGGCGGCTCCGACCAAGGACCGGCCGCAGACGCGCATCCAGCGCGAGAAGCAGGATTTGATCCTCGACGCGGCGCTCGGGGTGTTCTCGGTTCACGGCTTCCGCGGCACTACGATTGACCAGATCGCCGAGGCGGCGGGGATGAGCAAACCCAATCTGCTGTACTATTTCTCGAGCAAGGAAGAGATCCACCGCCGGCTGCTCGAGGGCATGCTCGACCTCTGGCTCGATCCGCTGCGCGAACTCGACGCGGCGGGTGATCCGATGCCCGAGCTGCGCAGCTACATTCGCCGCAAGCTCGAGATGGCGCGGGACTTTCCGCGCGAGAGCCGGCTGTTTGCCAACGAGATGCTGCAGGGGGCGCCGCACGCCATCGACGTGCTGGAGACCGAGTTGAAGCAGCTCGTCGACAGCAAGGCGCAGGTGATCGAGAGCTGGATGACAGCCGGCAAGATCACCCGCACCGACCCGTACCATCTGATCTTTTCGATCTGGGCGACCACGCAGCATTATGCCGATTTCGACGTGCAGGTGCGGGTGGTGCTGGGCAAGGACCGCGGCGGCGAAGGCCGCTTCGAGGACGCCGCGCGCTTCCTCGAAAATCTGTTCATGGACGGGCTCAGGCCGAAGGCGGGCTGACGCCGCGCTAGTCCTTCACCGCCGCCAGCACCACCAGCCCGAGCACGGTCACCGCCGCGCCGGCGACGATCATCAGTGTCGGCCAGCCATGACCGGCGAACGCTTCGAACAGAATGACGAAGGCCGGCGTCAGATAGCCATAGGCGATGACTTTGGGGGCCGGCAGCCGAAGCGAGGCGTACTGGATCAAAAAGAAGCAGGTCGCGGTGGGACCGACCGCCAGATAGAGCACGACCCACCAGACCACTGCAGGCAGATGCAGCCAGTCGGTGGCGACGATATCGGGGATGCCGGCCAGCGCGATGCAGATGGCGGTCGCGAGCAGCGTCCAGAAGCTTTGCACCAATGACGGCTCGCCCCGGCTGAAGCGACGCAGCAGTGGGGTGTAGATCGCATAGGCGACGCAGCCGATGAAATAGATCATCTCACCATGGCCGACATCGAAGCGCAGCAACGCATCGAATTGGCCATGGAAGATTACCCACACAGCACCGATGGCCGCAACGACGAGGCTCAGCAGCACCGCCAGACCCGAGCGCTGGCCGACGAGGAAATAGGCCGTGACCGCGGTCATCAGTGGCACCAGCGTATAGACCGCGCTGGTGGCGACCGGCAGCGTCATGGTGAGGGCGATAAACATGGTGACGAAGTAGACCGCCATCAGCGCGCCCATGATGCCGAAGCGCCAAGGGGCCGGCGGGAAGCTGAAGCGATTGCGAGCGACGCCGAAAGCAACCGTGCCCATCAGCAACGCTGCGAGAAAGAACCGGATCGTGTTGAGCGGCACCGGATGGATGTAGGGCACGGCCAGTGCGCCGGTGGTGAATGAGCCGGCGATCAGCGCCGAGAAGGCCAGCATCGCCAGATGAGCGAGCCAGCGGTCACGCTTTGGCGGCACTGTCACGACAGGGCGATGACGAGCAGGAGCGCCCCGCAGAGCGCGAGGTTGACGGTGACGAAGTAGATGTGCGGCTCGCGCTCCTTACCGGCGAACATCAGGATGTTGTGGTAGAATATCGTCGCCGGGATGGTGAAGGCGATCAGAGCCAGCGCGCCCCAGAACGACCAGAGGCCGAACGCCACCGCGATGCCGCCGATGAGCTGCACGGCAAAGCCCACGATGATCGCCGGGCGGGGTAGGACGAAGCCATAATTGGTCTTGAAGGCGTAGCGTTCCTTGAGGCGCAGGAAATTGCGAACGCCCGCAATGATGAACAGCAGGCCGATCAGGAACCGGCCCGCGACGATCAAGACTGCAGTCATTGGATTTCCCCCGCCAGACCTCCTGCCTAGGCAATCAGCGAGGCCGGCACAAGCTCCCGATGTAATCAGGCGGCAGCGCGGCGCGGCAGAGGCACCGGCACGGCGAGTTCGTTATTACCGGGGCCGCGCCGCTTGGCCCGATAGAGGGCTGAGTCAGCGGCCTGTGTCAGCCGCGTCGCGGCGCCCGGAAAGTCGCGTTGGCGGGCGACGCCAATGCTCGCCGACACGACGACGGAGTAGCCGTCAATTTCGATTGGCTCGGCCATACGCAAAAGCAGGTCGGCAAGCACCGCATCGACGCGGCCAGCCGGACACATGATGGCGAACTCATCGCCGCCAATCCGCGCCACCAGATCGTCCGGCTGCGCGGCATCGCGAAGGCGGTAGCCCACGGTTTGCAGGACGAGGTCGCCGAAGGCATGGCCGAAGCGATCGTTGATGGCCTTGAAATCATCGAGATCGGCCAGCAGCAAGGCAAAGCTTGGCGCGCCCGCCAAGGGGGTCACAAGGCGGCGATCGAGCTCGGTGTCGAAGGCCATGCGGTTGCTGAGGCCGGTGAGCGCGTCGGTGACGGCAAGCTGCGTCGCGAGGGCGCGGCGACGGTCGAGGCGGCGGCCGATAATATGGACACGCCAGCCGATCAGCGCGACGATCAGCGTAAAGATTGCGCCCGCGAGGATGCGCGTCGGGGCGAGGATGCCGAAGGTCCGGGTGCCGAACAGATGCGGCGTCCAGGCAATGACGCGGTCGCCGCCAATGCCGATCGTCAGGTCAGTTGAGCCGGCTTGGCTCAATGTGGTGATGCGGGCATCGTCCAGATCGAGCGTGCGCGCCATGGCGTCGAGGGTAATCTCGTTGATGCCGCCGGGGGCGCTGGCGACGGACCGTTCAACCTGCAGATGTTCGCGCTCGCGCGTCGCGGTGTCGATGAGGTTGACGGCCTGGAGCGCGGCGACGACGAGGAAGATCAGGATCAGGATGGTGGAAACGAGGCCGCCTAGAATCAGCAGCGTCAATTGCTGCAAAGCCCGCGCGTCGGCGTCCTGCCGGCCGGCGACAAGGCCTTGATCTTCAAGCTCCAGCGACGCGCGCAGCATCGTCGTTCCTATGCATTCCCCGAGGGTGGAGCGTAGGGAGATCGACTTAGGAGTGCGTTAACCGCTCGCGGACGACGCCAGTATGGTTAGCAGGACCTTAACGGCGAAGGAGCTGGCTTTACTCGGCAGGCTCGACCGCGTCTTTGCGCATCGGGTTGTTGGGGTGCGTCGTCCAATTGGCATATTTGCCGGTGACGACACGGCCGGTGCGCTCGTCGATCATGCCGGGGGCGAGCTGCTCCATGGTGATGCAGTCCTCGACCGGGCAGACATTGACGCAGAGGTTGCAACCGACACACTCATTGTCCATTACCTCGAAATGACGAACGCCGTTCTTTTCCCTGGTGATAGCCTGGTGCGAGGTATCTTCGCAGGCGATGTGGCAACGGCCGCATTTGATGCAGAGATCCTGATCGATCTTGGCTTTGGTGATGTATTCGAGGTTAAGATACTGCCAGTCGGAGACGTTGCGCACGGCGCGGCCGGAGAAATCGTCGAGGCTGGCGTAGCCCTTCTCGTCCATCCAGTTGTTGAGGCCCGAGATCATCTCCTCGACGATCTTGAAGCCATAGACCATAGCGGCGGTGCAAACCTGCACATTGCCGGCGCCCAGCGCCATGAACTCGGCGGCGTCGCGCCAGGTGGTGATGCCGCCGATGCCCGAGATCGGAAGACCATGGGTTTCGCTGTCGCGCGCGATCTCGGCCACCATATGCAAGGCGATCGGCTTGGCGGCCGGGCCGCAATAGCCGCCATGGCTGCCCTTGCCGTCGATGGTGGGCATCGGGGCCATCAAATCGAGATCGACATTGGTGATCGAGTTGATGGTGTTGATGAGGCTCACCGCATCGGTGCCACCGTTCTTGGCGGCGCGGGCAGGCTTGCGCACATCGGTGACGTTTGGCGTCAGCTTGGTGATCACCGGCATGCGCGAATATTGCTTGCACCAGCGCACGACCATTTCGACATATTCGGGCACCTGGCCGACGGCGGCGCCCATGCCGCGCTCGCTCATGCCGTGCGGGCAGCCGAAATTGAGCTCGATGCCGTCGCAGGCGGTCTCCTCGACCAATGGTAGAATTTCTTTCCAGCTTTCTTCTTCGCAGGGCACCATGATCGAGGCGATGACCGCCCTGTCGGGCCAGCGCGTCTTGACCGCCTTGATCTCGCGCAAATTCTTCTGCAGGTCGCGGTCGGTGATCAGCTCGATATTGTTAAAACCCATCAGGCGGCGATCACCAGCCCAGATCGCGCCGTAGCGCGGGCCGTTGACGTTGACCACGGGCGGGCCGGCTTCGCCCAGCGTCTTCCAGACCACGCCGCCCCAGCCCGCTTTGAAAGCGCGCTCGACATTGTACTCTTTGTCCGTCGGCGGCGCCGAGGCCAGCCAGAACGGATTGGGCGATTTGATACCGACGAAATTGTTGCGAAGGTCTGCCATGGAGTCCTCCTAGCCGGGGATTGTCTGGATTAAAACGAGGTTGCCCTCGCTGTCGTCGATCATCGCCCAGCGCGTGCTGGGCTCCCACGGCGCGTCGGACGGACCGTGCTTGATGATGATGCCGCGGCTACGCTGGATTTCGCAGGTAGCGTCAACGTCATCTGTCGCCAACACCAGTGCCGGCGTTTCGGTCGGCGTTACGCTTGGCTGCTTGTCGAAATGCAGCATCGTCGCGGAGCGGGGGAGGCGCATGAACACCCAGCGGCCCTCGCCATAGGGATTGTCGCGGTCGACCTCGAAGCCGAGCTTATCGCGATAGAAATCGCGCGCCCGCTCCACGTCGACGGCTGGAATCGTATCGAAATGAATGTGCGTGAACATCAAGCGCTCAAGAACCGGTTGATGCTTTCTGCAGCGTCGCGGCCTTCGGCCACGGCGGTCACGGTGAGGTCGTCGCCGCCGGTGGCACAGTCGCCGCCGGCCCAGACTTTGGCGAGCGAGGTGCGGCCCTCCGCATCGACCTCGATCTTGCCGCCTGCGAGGGTCACGCCTTCGCCGTCGGTGGCGAGGGTCTGGCCGATGGCCTTGAAGATCTGGTCGCAGGCAATGGCGGTGGTCTCACCGGTCGGCTTCAACGATCCGGAGGCGTCGAGTGCCATGTAGCTGAGCTCGATGCCGGTGACTTTGCCGTTGGCGGTGACGACGCGCTTGGGCGCCAGCCAGTGCCGTATGGTAACCCCCTTGGCGGCGGCGAGATCCTGCTCGAACTCTGACGCATTCATGTTCGCCTTGCCACGGCGATAGACCATGGTGACCTCTTCGGCGCCGAGGAGCTTACTCTGCACGGCGGCGTCGACCGCGGTCATGCCGCCGCCGATGACGACGATCTTGCGGCCGATAGCAAGGGACGACAGGTCGCCCGCCTGGCGCAAATCGCCGATGAAGTTGATGGCGTCATCGACGCCGTCGGCATCCTCGCCGTCGGCGCGCAGCGCGTTAACGCCGCCGAGCCCCATGCCGAGAAAGACCGCGTCGTATTTGCCGCTAAGGTCGGCGAGCGAGAAATGCTCGCCGAGGATCTTTCCGGTCTCGATCGTGATGCTGCCAATGGCGGTGACGTAGTCGACTTCATGCTGGGCGAAGCCCCCGGGGGTCTTGTACGAGGCGATGCCGTATTCGTTGAGGCCGCCGGCCTTTTCACGGGCATCGAAAATGGTGACGTCGTGACCGTGCATCGACAGGCGATGGGCGCAGGCGAGACCGGCCGGGCCGGCGCCCACGATGGCGACGGATCTGCCGCTGGGGGCGCCGCGCTCGAAGAACTGCGCGTCCTTTTCCATGGCGATGTCGGTGGCGTAGCGCTGCAAGAGGCCGATCTTGACCGGTTTGCCTTCGGCCGCTTCGCGCACGCAGGCTTCTTCGCAGAGCTGTTCGGTGGGGCAGACGCGGGCGCACATACCGCCCAGAATGTTCTGCTCGAAGATGGTCTCGGCGGCGCCCAGCGGATTGTCGCTGCCGATCTCGCGGATAAACATCGGGATGTCGATCGAGGTCGGGCAGGCGTGCTGGCAGGGCGCGTCGTAGCAGAAATAGCAGCGGTCGGCTTCGACGAAGGCCTCGTGCCGGTCCAGCGGGGGATGGAGGTCGGAGAAATTGGCCGCGTACTGGTCGGGGCTCAGCCGCCCCGGCGCGATTCCGTCCTTCAACACACCTTCGCCCATCCGAGTACCTCCCCAGGCGGCGCATCGCGCCACTCAACATATGAACAGGTCGGGAACGGCACTTGGAACCGTTCCAAGCCAGGACGCTAGCACAGCCGGAAATTTTATCAATTGGTCAAAGATTGACGCTTCGAGCCTCAGAAGAAGCGCGATGAGAGCACGGCGAGGCCGACGAAAGCTGCGATGAAGCCGGTGCCGATCAGCGGTCCCCAGCCCATCCACCAGCCTTGGCTGCCGCGCACTTCTTTCCTGGCGATGGCCAATCCCATGGCGATTAATGCCACGACCAGCGCGGTGCCCTGCCAGGTCAGGAAGGTCTCGATCCGGTCCCAGGCGCGCGCCGCCGGGTCCAGACCGGGCGGCATCATATAGGTGAGGAAGAGCGACCCCAGGATCAGCAAAGACCACGTTATTGCGAGGATATTTTGCAGTATTCTCATCAGGTTAGCTCTTTTGTGCGGTTTCCGACTCTGGCACACCACACGCGGCGGCGAAACGTTCAGCGACGAGATTTTCAGCGGCCAATCACGGCCTAGTCACGCCAGAATCCGGTGTGCCCCATGGGCAACAGTTCCAGGTCGGTTTTGCTCTGCCCAGATTCACTCACAATCTCGCCACGGGCCGACAATAGCGGAAACGCGTTGTTAACTAGCGTGAGTGTGTGAGTGATTAAGTACATCGTTGTTGCCGCCGCCCTTGTCACTGGCTGTTGTTCGTTCGTGACGGGAGACAGTTTCGCCGGCGACAATCAATGCGGTGGCGCATCCTGGTACTCTTTGCCAGGACAGAAGACCGCAAGCGGGGAACGGATGAACCCCAACGCCATGACAGCAGCCCATAAAACTTTGCCATTGGGCTCGGTGGTCAGGGTCGTCAACCAGAAGACCGGTCAGTCGATCCAGGTGACCATCAACGACAGGGGCCCCTACATCAAGGGCCGCATCATCGATCTCTCGAAAGCTGCCGGGCGGCAGCTTGGGATCATTCCGGCCGGTACCGGCAAGGTTTGCATCACGAGGGTCTAATCGGTTTTGCAGCAGACAAAGGGGGCGCTCCATTGAGAGCGCCCTTTTTGTTTATCCGTTCGGTCGGCTTGACGTGTGCCGCCGCGCCGCTTCTCATTCCAATGATCGCGTCACAAGGACTTGCCCATGCCTATCGCCCCCTGGTCAGAGACCGCGCCGCACCTCATCGATGTCGCGATGGGACGGGCGCCGGCCGACATGCTGATCCGCGGTGGACGCTGGGTGAACGTGCATTCGGGCGAGGTGATCCCCGGCACCGACGTGGCGATCAAGGCTGGGCGCTTCGCAGCCATCGGGCCGGACCTCGGTTACACGGTGGGCGACGGCACGCAGATCGTTGAGGCGGAAGGGCGGTATCTGGTGCCAGGGCTTTGCGACGGTCACATGCACGTGGAAAGCGGCATGGTGACGGTCACCGAATTCTGCCGCGCCGTGATCCCGCATGGCACGACCTCGATGTTCATCGACCCGCACGAGATCGCCAATGTGCTCGGCCTGCCCGGCGTGCGGCTGATGCATGATGAGGCGGCGGCGATGCCAACCAATGTTTTCGTGCAGATGCCGAGTTGCGTGCCGGCGGCGCCGGGGCTCGAAAATCCGGGCGCGACGATTGACGAGCATGATGTCGCCGAAGCCATGAGTTGGCCCAACATCATCGGACTCGGCGAGATGATGAATTATCCGGGGGTCGTGGCGAAAGACCCCAAGATGTTGGCCGAGATCGCCGCGACGCAGCGGGCCGGCAAGACGGTGGGCGGGCATTATGCGGCGCTGGAACTGGGTCGCGAGTTCGCCGGCTATGTGGCGGCGGGACCGGCCGACGATCACGAGGGCACACGGATGGACGACGCGATCGCCCGCGTGCGGCTCGGCATGCGGGCGATGCTGCGGCTCGGCTCGGCCTGGTATGACGTCGCGCCGCAGATCAAGGCGATCACCGAGGCGGGGCTCGACTCGCGCAATTTCATCCTTTGCACCGACGACAGGTTTGCCACCACGCTGGTCAAGGAAGGGCACATCGACGATGCGGTGCGCTACGCGATCCGGCATGGGCTGAAGCCGATCACGGCGATCCAGATGGCGAGCCTTAACACCGCGGCGCATTTCGGCCTCGAGCGTGAGCTCGGCTCGATCACGCCGGGCCGGCGGGCTGACGTTATCATCACCTCGGACATCGCCACGTTGCCGATCGAGATGGTGATCGTGCACGGCGAGGTCTGGGCCGAGGACGGCAAGCTGACGCGCGAAATCGCGCCCTACAGCTATCCCGATTTCGCCCGCAATACGGTGCGGGTCGGCCGCACCATCACGCCGGAGGATTTCGCCATCGCGGCGCCGGCGGGGAGCAACAGCGTCACGGCGCGGGTGATCGGGATCATCGAGAACAAGACCAACACGCAGGCCCTTGAACGGGTGCTCGGGGTCGAAGACGGGCTGGTGGTTCCGGACCGGCATCAGGACGTGGCGCAGGTGGCGGTAGTCGAACGCCACAAGGGCGCCGGCCGGGTGGTCAACGGGTTCGTGTCGGGGTTCAAATACAATGTCGATTGCGGTGTGGCGGCGACGGTGGCGCATGACAGCCACCACATGATCGTGGTCGGCACCAATCACGCCGACATGGCGCTCGCCGCCAACCGGCTGCAGCAGGCCGGCGGCGGCTTTGTGGTGTTCAGCAAAGGCAAGGAACTCGCGCTGGTCGAGGTACCGATCGCCGGCATGATGTCGGACGAGCGGGCCGAGATCGTGGCGGCGAAAGCCGAACGCGTGCTGGCCGCAATGGTCGCATGCGGCTGTACGCTCAACAACGCCATGATCCAGCACATGTTCGTGGCGCTGCCGGTGATCCCGGAGTTGCGGCTCACCGATATGGGGCTGGTGGACGTGACGAAGTTCGAGTTCGTCAGCCTGTTCGTCTAGGGACTGCGGCAACCGGCCTTAACGCCTTGTTCAGTACGTCATGGGAAGAGTCGGTCCGGGAAATGCCATTTGACCGGTCGGAGACGCGACCTTGAACGCCTCAGCCTTCGTGGTGGGGTCCCGCGATGGGGCCAGCGCCGCGCTCAACGAACTTGCACGCGTCGTCGGCTTCATGCCGGTGGAGCGCTATGCGGGATTGGCGCGAGCGGAAAAGCAGGTCCGGGCAACGCCGCTGGTGTTTTTCCTCTGCGCCGAAGTCGCCGACGTGACGACGCTGAAGCCGATGGCCGACGCGATCCGCTTTTCGCCGAGCCTCGATCTCCGCTTCTCGCCGCTGATTTATTTCGCGCGGACGCTGTCGGCCGACACCATCAAGGCCTGCATCCGTATGGGCTTCGACGACGTGATCTCACTGCCCTACAAGGCTGGCGACATTACCGAGCGGATCTTCCGGCAGGTCGGCAGGACCCTGACCTATTACGAGACGGCAACCTATTTCGGCCCGGACCGGCGTAACCGCGTCGGCGAGGCGCGCAGCGCCGACAGCGATCACGGGGGCGGCGAGTTCCGGCGCATCGAGATCGTCCGCAACCCCAATACCGGCGTCGACGTGCGGCGCGACGATTTCAGCGTCGTGGTCTAGGCGCCGTCCCTTGTTTCATCGGCATTAGCCGATTAAAGCTCACGCCGACCATTCTGTGAGCAATTCCCAATGAAATTCGCCCTCAATCTTGCCCCGCAGCACCGGGTTTTCGGTGCGTTTGCGATCTACTCGTTCTGCATGGGCAACATCTTCCCGCGCCTGCCCGATATTCAACACGGCATGGGTGTGGCGGAGGGTGCGCTGGGGCTGGGGCTCATCGGCACGCCGGTCGGGACGCTGATCTCGCTGACTTTCGCGTCGCGGCTGCTGGAGCGGATCGGCTATCGCCGGGCGCTGCTGGCGCTGATCCCGCTGCTGGCGCTGTTCTACGCGATCGCCTCGTTTGCGCCCAATCCGGTGGTGTTCTTCTTCCTGCTGATCCCGGCCGGGCTCGCGATCGGCGGCATCGAGATGATCATCAATCTCGAAGCGGACCGCACCGAACATCTGATCGGCCGCAGGATCATGAACCGGGCACACGGCTTCTGGAGTCTCGGCTTCTTCTTCGCCGGCCTCGCTGGTGGTTTCATCGCGCAGCTCGGCGTGCCCGTGCCGGTGCATCTGCTGATCATCGTGCCGTTCGCGGTGATCGCCGTGATGCTGGTGCTCGGCCGCTTTGACCCTGCCCCGATGCGGGCGGGCGGCAGCACCGACCAGGCGCCGCGCTTTGCGGCGCCAACGATTGCCATCCTGGCGCTGGTCGCGGTGACGCTCGCCGCGATGGTGATGGAGGGCGCCTACATGGATTGGTCGGCGATCTTCATGAAGAACATCTTCGGTTCGACGCCGTTCCTCGCCGCCCTCGCGGTGGCGCTCGGCGCCGGGGCGCAGGCGATCACCCGGCTGTTCGCCGACAGCTTCGTCGAGCGCTTCAGCCCGACGATTGTGGCCCGCGTGCTGCTGTCGATCGTCGGCGTCGGTGTGGTGATGGTGTTCTTTGCGCCGTCCGAATGGGTGGCACTGGCGGGCTTTGCGCTGCTGGGCGTTGGCACCAGCGCGATCTTCCCGCTCGCCATGTCGGCCGCCGCACAACTCACCGATCGGCCTGCGGCGCTCAATGTCGCGGCGCTGGCGCAGACCTCGTTCGTGACGTTCCTCCTGGCGCCGCCGATCCTCGGCGGCATCGCGCAGGGATTTGGCATTCGCTGGTCGTTCGGGATCGGGATGCCGTTCGTCATCCTGAGCTTCATCATGGCTGGAGCGCTCGGCGTTAAGCGCGCCCCCAAGGCCGTGCTGGCAGAATGAGCGAGGATGGCCTGCCGCAGATTGTCGATCTGAGGCAGTCACCAACCGCGCTCAAGGTGCAGCGCGGCGTGATGCGGCTGCTGCGCTCGGTGCATGATTTCTGCTGCTTCGCGGAAGTGCCGCTGGCCAATGGCCGGCGCGCCGATGTGCTGGGCGTCGGGCCCAAAGGCGAGATCTGGATCGTCGAGATCAAGTCGAGCCTCATCGACTTCCGGGTCGATGCGAAATGGCCGAACTACAAGGACTATTGCGACCGCTTCTTTTTCGCCAAGCCACCTGAACTCGACGCCGGGATATTTCCGACCGCTGAGGGGCTGATCGTGGCCGACACTTATGGTGCCGAAATCCTGCGGCAGGCCGAGGAGTCCACGCTGGCCCCGGCGCGGCGGCGGGCGATGCTGCTGAAGCTCGTACGGCTCGGAGCCGACCGGGTGCACCAATTGATGGACCCCACACCAGACGGCTCTGGACTGTGATGGTCATGGACCGCGCTACTCGCATCCGGGCGGTGTTCTTCATCCATGCGATTGCCTCGGGCGGGCTCTACACCCGGATGGCGCAGATCCAGGACATGCTGCATGTCGATGCGGCGACGCTTGGCCTCGCCTTCCTGGGATTCCCGCTCGGCTCGATGATCATGCTGCAATTCGGCAGCCGCTTGCTCGAGGCGGTCGGTACGCGGCGCATCCTGCTGTTCACGCTGCCGCTGCTGCCGGCCGGGACGGCGCTGCTCACCATCATGCCGACGGCGACGGCGCTGTTTTTTGCCTTCATGGGCTATGCGCTGTTCTATTCGCTGCCCAACATGGCGATGAACATCGAAGCGGATCGGGTCGAAGCGTCCTCGACCCGGCGGGTGATGAATTCGTGCCATGGCGTGTGGAGCATTGGGTATCTGCTGGCGACGCTGATCGGCACATTGGCCGTGGCGCTACATCTGAGCCCGATCGAACATCTGGGGCTGCTGGCGGTCCCGATCGTCCCCTTCGCGTACTGGATCATCGTCAACATCGATCCCGCGCCACCGCGGCCGCACACCGCGCAAGTCGTGCGGAGGCTATCGTTGCCGACGCTCGCGGTGTGGCTGCTGGTCGCCTTCACACTTGGACCCAACATGCTCGAAGGCGCGCTGCGCAATTGGAGCGTGATCTATATGCGCGACAGTTTTGCGGCGCCGAGCTGGGTCGACACGCTGACGCTGCCGGTGTTCCTCCTGGCGCAGAGCATCGGCCGGCTGAACGCCGACACGCTGGTGACGCGGTATGGCCCGGTGCGGGTGGCGCGCGGGCTCAACATCTCGGCGTTTTTCGGTTGCCTGCTGGTGACGCTGGCGCCCAATCTCTATGTGGCGCTCGCCGGGTTCCTGTGCGTCGGCATCGGGGTGTGTGCGTCGTATCCGCTGACCACCTCGGCAGCGGCGCGGCTGGGCGATCGGCCCTCGTCGCAGAATGTCGCATCGCTGACGCTGGCGGTGCAACTGATCATGCTGGCATCACCCGCGGCGCTCGGCTGGGTGGCGACCAATCTCGGCATCCGCCTCACATTCGGGGTGATCCTGCCGGCGATCCTGCTGTCGCAATGGCTGGCGCGGTATCTCGCGCCGAAGCCTGCGGCCTGACTATTCGCCCGACGGCTCGCCGTGGAGAATCGTTCCCGTGGCGGCAACGGGTGTGATCGGCGTCGGGTTCGGCAGCGCCGGATGGATGCCGAGCTTGTCCTTGAGGCCGGCCATCAGCTTCAGCCGGTCTTCGTCGGTGGTGGCGGCCTGCAGGCGATTGCTGAGATCGATGACGAAGCTCGAATAGGCATTGTGCCAATCGGCGTTGAGTTGGTTGAGGTCCATACGGCGCGTTTCGGGCGGCACCATGGTGCGGGCGCCACCGGCCTGCAACTCCACCGCGTCATCGAGCAGCGGCATGATCACCTGGTCGCCGGCCATGCCTGCGGCCATCAGGGCGGCGCGCAGCGCGGTGCGCTCCTCGTCCTCGCCATGGGTGAGGAAGATCGCGCCATGTGCCGGCAAGCGGCCGGTGATCCAGTGCATCAGCTCGGAGTGGTCGGCATGCGCGGAGTAATTGCCCATCGAGCGGATCTTGGCGCGAACCGGGATTTCTTCGCCATGAATGCGAACGGTTTTGGCGCCGCTGAGGATGATCTGGCCGAGCGTACCGGGCGCCTGATAGCCGACGAACAGCACCGTCGCATTGGCGCGCGGCAAATTATTCATCAGGTGATGCTTGATGCGGCCGGCGTCGCACATGCCTGACGCCGACATGATGATGGCGCTGCCCTTGATGGCATTGATGGCCTTGCTCTCTTCGACTGCCTCAACGATGCGGAAACTCGGATCGTTGAACAGCTCGCTGGCGCTGAGCTGGACGTCGTCAAACATCGATTCATATTTGCGATAGACGGCGGTCACCTTGCTGGCGAGCGGGCTGTCGAGGAAGACGCGTGACGGCGAAATTTCCTTTTCCTTGATCAGTAATCCGATGTCGTGCAGCAGCTCCTGGCTGCGCTCGACTGCGAAGGCCGGAATGACGAGGTTGCCGCCGCGCTTCAGCGCGTCGTTGATCTCGGTCCTGAGGGCCTCGCGGCGCTGGTCGAGGGTGTAGTCCTGCCGCTCGCGGCCACCATAGGTGGATTCGGAAAGAATGTAGTCGAAGCCCGAGGGGGCATCAGGCGCCTTGTAGAACACCTTTTCATCCGGACCGAGATCGCCAGAGAACAGGATGGTGATCTTCTTGTCACCATCGGCGACTTCGACTTCGACCGAGGCGGAGCCGAGGATGTGGCCGGCGTTCCAATAGCGGGCACGGACGCCCGGACCAGGATCGATCCATTGCTGGTAGTCGACCGTCTGGCGATGGGTCAGCGTCTCTTCGGCGTCGCGCATGGTGTAAAGCGCCTCGGCGGGGGCGTTGCCTTTGCGGCCGCGCTTGCGGCTCTCGTACTCAGCCTCGCTCTCCTGAATGCCGGCAGCATCGGGGAGCAGATATTCGAGCAGGCCGCCGGTCGGCGCTGTGCACCAGATCGGCTTGCGGAAGCCGTTCTTGCTGAGCTTGGGCAGCAGACCTGCGTGATCGATATGGGCGTGGGTGAGGAGCAGGAAGTCGATGGTCTTGGCATCGAACGGCAGCGGCTTGTAGTTGAGGTCGCGCACCGTCTTGTTGCCCTGGAACATACCGCAATCGACGAGGAATTGTCCCTTCGGGTGGACGACGCGGTAGCAGGAGCCGGTCACGGTGCCGGATGCGCCGTGAAAATGGATCGTGACAGTCATCGGAACCTCTCGGGAGTGCCGTCTAACGGCTTATTTGGGCGCGCGCTTGGCGAGGATGCGCTGCAGCGTGCGGCGATGCATGTTGAGCCGGCGCGCCGTCTCGGAGACGTTGCGGTCGCACAGCTCGTAGACACGCTGGATGTGCTCCCAGCGGACGCGATCGGCCGACATCGGATTTTCGGGCGGCGCCGGGGGATG
>JBDTLB010000100.1:0-63012 GCA_039934955.1 Devosia sp. | reverse complement strand
TGAACCGCTGTTGCCAGCGCCAGACGCAGGTCTTTGACTTGCCGGTCTGACGCATGATCTCGTTGGTGCCGACCCCGTCAGCACTCAGCAAGACGATGGCCGCTCGCCAGGCGTGCTTCTGCGCTGCGTTGCGGTCTGTGGTGATGGCTTGAAGCCGGCGACGATCAGTCGGCGTGATGGTGATCGATATCCCGGTGCGCATGCGAAAGACTCGCACGCAAGCCCGCAAAAGGGAATCCCAAACAGGACTCTTATGTTAGGCGGAGACCACTAGTACCCCGCTCGGCGCCATCCCGCGGCCCGGGCTTCGGCTTCGGTGCAGAACCACCGCTCGCCCTTTGTCGGCGTGATGATGGTCGCGTCATAGTAGGCTTGGCCGGGCACATGGTAGATGCGCTCGCCGCTATTGATACTGATGTTGCCCTTGATCGAGCAGGAGGGTGACGCGAAGACTGCCGTGCCGACTCCGGTGCGCAGAACGCCATAGACGCCGCCGAAACTCACCAATGCCGTCAAGAGAATGAGACCGAGCCCACGCATCCGAGCCCTCCATCGGAATGACAGAACTCAGGTAAAGATGGTGGCCGGGTCGCCAAAGAACCGTTTGCCGGGATGGTGAGCGCCCGGTTCCATGGAAGATCGAATTGCATGCAAAAGGCCCGGGATTGCTCCCGGGCCTTTTTAATTTCGTCCTTGTGGCCGCCCCCTCCGTCACGCTTGCGTGACACCTCCCCCGTGCTGCGCACAGGGGAGGAAGAGGGGGTGGCTGCTTACTCGGCGGCTTCGATGGGGACGCCGGCTTTCTCTTTGCCGGTTTCCTGGTCGATGATCTTCATCGAGAGGCGGACCTTGCCGCGCTCGTCGAAGCCGAGCAACTTGACCCAGACCTTGTCGCCTTCCTTGACGACGTCGGTGGTCTTGTTGACGCGCTGGTCGGCGAGCTGGCTGATGTGGACCAGGCCGTCCTTTGAGCCAAAGAAGTTGACGAAGGCACCGAAATCGGCGGTCTTGACGACGGTGCCCTGATAGATGGCGCCGATCTCGGCTTCATCGGTGATGCCCTTGATCCACTTGATGGCGGCTTCGATCGAAGCGCCGTCCGAGGAGGCAATCTTGATGGTGCCGTCGTCCTCGATGTTGATCTTGGCGCCGGTCTTTTCGACGATCTCGCGGATCACCTTGCCGCCAGTGCCGATCACTTCACGGATCTTGTCGGTCGGGATCTTGATGGTCTCGATGCGTGGCGCGAACTCGCCGACTTCCGAACGGGCGGAGGTCAGCGCCTTGGCCATTTCGCCGAGGATGTGCAGACGCCCGTCCTTGGCCTGGCCGAGGGCGATCTTCATGATCTCCTCGGTGATGCCGGCGATCTTGATGTCCATCTGGAGCGACGTTACACCGCCATCCGTGCCGGCCACCTTGAAGTCCATGTCGCCGAGGTGATCCTCGTCGCCGAGGATGTCGGAGAGCACGGCGAACTTGTCACCCTCGAGGATGAGGCCCATGGCGATGCCGGCCACCGGCTTCTTCATCGGGACGCCCGCATCCATCAGCGCGAGGCTGGTGCCGCAGACGGTCGCCATCGAGGACGAGCCGTTCGACTCGGTGATCTCGGAGACGATGCGGATGGTGTACGGGAATTCGTCGGCCTTGGGGCGCATCGGGTTGATGGCGCGCCAGGCGAGCTTGCCGTGGCCGATTTCGCGGCGGCCGGGCGAACCCATGCGGCCGGCTTCACCGACGCTGTAGGGGGGGAAGTTGTAATGCAGCAGGAAGTTCTGCTTCATCGTACCTTCGAGGCTGTCGATGTATTGCTCGTCGTCGCCGGTGCCGAGGGTCGCGACCACGAGGGCCTGCGTCTCGCCACGGGTGAACAGGGCCGAGCCGTGGGTGCGCGGCAGGATGCCGACTTCGGCAACGATCGGGCGGACGGTGACGAGGTCACGGCCATCGATGCGGGTGCGGGTGTCGAGCACGTTCCAGCGCACGACCTTGGCCTGGAGTTTGTGGAACACTTCGGCCAGATGTTCGCCCGAGACCGAACCGGCCTCGACGCGGGCGGCGTATTCAACCTTGACCTTGGCCTTGGCGGCATCGACCGCAGTGTAGCGCTTCGCTTTGTCGGTGATCTTGTAGGCGGCGCGCAGATCGGTCTCGATGAAGCCGAGCACGTCCTTTTCGAGCGCCGAGTGATCGGGCGCAGTGAAGTCGCGCGGCTCCTGGGCGGCAAGCTCGGCGAGCTTGATGATGCCCTCGATGACTTTCTTGCTGGCTTCGTGGCCGAACATGACCGCGCCGAGCATGATTTCTTCGCTCAGTTCCTGGGCTTCGGACTCGACCATCAGGACGGCGTCCTGGGTGCCCGCCATGATGAGGTCGAGCTTTGACTCAGCGCGACGGTCGACGGCGAGGTTGAGGACGTACTGGCCGTCCACATAGCCGACGCGCGCGGCGCCGATCGGGCCCATGAAGGGGATGCCCGAAATGGTCAGCGCGGCCGAGGCGGCGACCATCGAGAGGACGTCCGGGTTGTTCTCCATGTCGTGCTGGAGAACGGTGATGACGACCTGCGTTTCGTTGCGGTAGCCATCGGGAAAGAGCGGGCGGATCGGGCGATCGATGAGGCGCGAGACCAGGGTCTCGTTCTCGGTCGGTCGGCCTTCGCGCTTGAAATAGCCGCCCGGGATCTTGCCGGCGGCGAAGTATTTTTCCTGGTAGTTGACGGTCAGCGGGAAGAAATCGATTCCGGCTTTCGGCGTCTTCATCGACACGACGGTGGCGAGCACCACGGTTTCACCGAGGGTCGCTAGAACCGCGCCGTCAGCCTGACGGGCAATCTTGCCGGTCTCGAGGGTGAGCGGCTGGCCGCCCCAGTTGAGCTCGACCTTGTGATAATCGAAATTGATGGGCATTGGTTTTCGTCTTTCCATTGAGCCGGAATGAGCGGGAACGCGGGGGCGTAGTCACCCCGCGAACTCATCCGGTGTGCCAGTTGCTCCCAGCACCCCATGTGCGGGAGAAACCCAAAATCGGCACGGTTTCCGCGCTGACATCCGATTGTCGGTCGGAGCGGAACATGGACAAGACGATGAGCTACTTAATGGGAGTCCCAGTGGTCGCGCGCTCGAACCAGAAAACCGGTTCCCACTTTTCTTGAGCACGCTCGGGGCGGCCGCAACGCCGCTAAGTAGCCGATGATCTCGCCATGCCCCGCATGGTTCGTCAGCCTACGCAGGCTAGTCTGGCTCGCGAGGCGTGCCTCGCAAACTGGGTCTTTTGTGGTCGCGTGGTCGAACCGGAAAACCGGAAGATCACTTTTCCTGACCACGCTCCGATCGAGTTAGCGGCGGATGCCGAGGCTCTCGATCAGCTTCTTGTACCGCGAATCGTCAATCCGCTTGACGTAGTCAAGCAGGCTGCGGCGCGTCTGCACCATCTTCAGGAGGCCGCGGCGGGAATGGTGATCCTTGCCGTGCAGCTTGAAGTGCTCGGTGAGGTTGGCGATACGCTCGGAGAGGATCGCAACCTGCACCTCGGGCGAACCGGAATCGTTCGTCTTGGTGGCATATTGCTTGATGAGCGCAGTCTTGCGCTCGGCCGTGATCGACATCGATTGATCCTTTCAAAAGGGAGGATTTGGACGCCTACTTCCGGGATGTCGTCCAGGAGAAGCCACTAAAAGCCGGGTCGAAACCGCGACTTGGGCGGGCGTATAGGGCAATTGCGGCCCAAATGCCAGCGGTTTGATTGGCCAGCCGGGTTTCAGGCCTCGTCCGGGCCCTTGGCGGGGTCGATGGCGATGACGGGGATCTCGAAGCGCCATTCGAGGCCGTCGGGATTGACGATGCGCTCGACTTTGGCGCCGAGGGACCGGCCGAGCATGTTTTCGAGCACCGTGGTGCCGAAGCCGCGGCGTTCCGAGGGCGGGGTGAAGTTGAGGACCCGCTCGCGCCAGACGAAATGCAGGATTTCGGGGTCCTTGCGCCACGTGACCGCGAGGCTGCCGCCCTCCTTCTGGAAGGCCCCGTATTTGACCGCATTGGTGGCCAGTTCGTGCGCCGCCATGCCGACAATCTGGGCGGCCTGGATGTTGAGGCGAACGGCGGGGCCATCAAGCGTCATGCGCGCGTCATCCTCCGGGCGGAACGGATCAAGCTGGCCGGTCAACAATTCGCGTAGATCGACGCCGACGACGCCATTGGCGAGCAGCAGATCAGTGGAGCGGGCGAGGCCGAAGATGCGCTTTTCGAAGTTCTGCACGAATTCGGGGACGGAATCGGCGCCGCGGGCGGTCTGCTTGGCCATGGCGGCGATGACGGTCATCTGGTTCTTGGACCGATGCGCCAGCTCGCGCATCAGGAAGCGGACTTCGGTTTCGGCCTGCTGACGGCGCTTGCTCGCTTCCTCCAGCGCCAAAGAGACGGTGGCGATCTCGGAAATGGGGTAGTCGCGCGATATGACGGGCTGGCCGGTGCCGAGCCGCTTGGCGTCGTTTTCGAGGCCGCGCACGGAGCGGCCGATCTGCAGCGTCACCCAATAGACGATGAGGACCACGATGGCGGCGAGCAGCAACCCGCCGACGGCGAGCGACCAGACGGCATCCATAAGGGGTTTTGCGATGACACTCGAGGGGGCCCAGGCGATCAGTGTCCAGCCGGTAATCGAGGATTGGCGGATGGCCGCACGATAGGTGTTGCCGTCGGCGCTGAGCGTGACGAGACCGGGGCTCGTGGTGAGCCGGTCGACAT
This sequence comes from Devosia sp., assembly GCA_039934955.1. GTDB lineage: Bacteria > Pseudomonadota > Alphaproteobacteria > Rhizobiales > Devosiaceae > Devosia_A. The sequence continues at coordinate 58,264 of JBDTLB010000100.1, read as the reverse complement.
TGGCGAGGGTGAAGGTGTCACCGCTCTCGCCAGCGCCAGCGGATGCCGCGACGATGGTGCCGGTGCGATCGACCATGGCGACGTTCCAGCCCTCGGGCAGTTGGTCGGAGAGCAGCGCCGTCTCAAGCGAGCCGGCATCGCGGGACAGGCCCAGAATCAGCGGCGCAAGGGCGCCGGTGAAGACCGGATAGAGCACATTGAAGACCTTGGACCCGGAAAGCTTGCCGACGACGAGACCGGAGACTACGACGTCGCGGCTATCCAGCGCCTGACGATCGCCCACGAGATCGTTGCTGAGGACCCGCGGCGTGCCGTAATCGCCGCGCGTGCTGACGATCGAGTAGAAGTCCTTGTCGAGCGCGTAGACATAGGTGCGGGTGCCGGTCAGCGCACTCTTGATGTGGTTGTAGAACGTCAACAGGTCGCCGGCCTGCAGACTCTCGGTGGTGGCCAGTACCTTCAGGGTCGAGATGTTGGCGAAGACCTCGCGGTCGACCGACTGCATGATCGACCGCGCCGACCCGGTGATCAGGGCCTCGACCACGCGGTTCTGCGCCTCGTTGTTGCGCTGCAGCAGAATCGCCGAAAAGGCGAATGCCGGAACCAACGCCACCAGCGCCAGTACGAACAGGTAGACCGCGATGGAACGCGGGCGACGGATCACAGCGGCGGCCGGACCAGGATCGCCGGCGGAAGGAAGAGGCTGCACCAAAAGGTCGAACTCCGGCTGGGCGGACAAGATAGCGGAGGACACACCACGCGTCGACGCCGGCCGCAGTCGTCCCCGAGACTCTAGATGCGCCGGGGACCGGTTTGGTTCCATCAGGCCTTAGCGGAACTGCCGCGCGGGTGACGAAATCGGCGATGGACTTTCGGCGATCAGCCGCGGAGGACGCGGCTCGGGTGGAAATGGCCGGCTCTTACGGCACCGACGGCGACCGCAGACCCGCTCAGGCTGGCCCAGGCTTCGCTCACCTCGACCGGCGCGTCGCGGCCGCGCAGCAGGACGACACCGCCATTGCGGAGGAACGCGGCTTCCTCCGGCGACATGCGCAGCTCAGGCATGTGCTGGAGGGCGATTGCGGCGGGTTGGAGCAGCGCATCCCGATCGGGCGCGGCTTCGAAGGTTTCAAGTAGAACGCTGTCCTGTTCAGTGAAACCGGCAACCGCCGTCCGGCGCAGCATGGTGACGTGGCCGCGGGTGCCGAGCGCTTCGGCAAGATCGCGGGCGAGCGAGCGGACATAGGTGCCCTTTTCGCAGGCCATCTCGAAAATCGAGCGTTCGGTGTCGTGCGACAGCAGAACCAGTTCGCTGATGGTCACCGGACGCTCGGCGAGTTCGACGATCTCGCCGGCACGTGCCAGATCATAGGCGCGCTCGCCATTGACCTTGATGGCCGAGAACGCTGGCGGTCGCTGCTGGATGGTGCCGGTGAAGCGCGGCAGCATGGCGCGAATTTCTGCTTCGCCGGGCCGGACATCGGAGGTGGCGACGACTGGTCCCTCGGCGTCGTCGGTGCTGGTCGCCGCCCCCCAGTCGAGCGCGAAGCGGTAGCGCTTGCCGCCGGCCTGAACGAACGGCACGGTCTTGGTGGCTTCGCCCAGAGCGATCGGCAGCAGGCCGGTGGCGAGCGGATCGAGCGTGCCGGCATGGCCGGCCTTCTCCGCATTGAACAGCCAGCGGACTTTGCCGACGGCCTGGGTGGAGGTCATGCCGTAGGGTTTGTCGAGGATGATCCAACCGCTTACGGCGCGTTTGGACGCCACTAGTCGCTGTCCTTTTCGCCGTCGGTTTCATCATCGTCGGCCTGCAGATCGCGCTGGACGCGGTCGGAGCGGAGCAGTGCGTCGATCTTGCCGAATTCCTCAAACGTCTCATCGACGAAGAAGCGGAGTTCGGGCGCGAATTTCAGCTCGATCTCGGGCGCGACGCGGCCGCGGATGAAGCGCTGGTGGCGATTGAGGGCGTCGACGATTTCGGCGGCGCGTTCGCCGCCGAGCGGCATGATGTAGCAGTTGGCGAGCTTGAGGTCAGGCGCCATGCGGACTTCGGGCACGGTGATGACGGCGCCTGTGAGGGCATCGTCCACGATCTCGCCGCGGGCAAAGATTTGCGCCAGCGCATGGCGGACGAGTTCTCCGACGCGCAGCATGCGCAGCGTCGGACCCGTCTGTTTGTGGCGATCGTCGCGGTCGTTTCTCATTTCGGGGACTTAGGACGGGGCGGCGCCAGCGTCAACCGGCGCAGGATGGGGCACGGGCCGAGGCCAGCCGTCGATGCGGCGGGCCAGATCCTCGATACTGCCCTCCTCGGGAAAGGCGCTGCGCGGCAGGATCAGCACGTCCTCGTCGGTGTCGAGGAAGAGGTGGGTGCGGCCGAGGATAGAGCGGCGAATCTCGGAAAAGCCGATCTGGCGCGGCATGCCGGTCGACACCAGATCGAGCCGGTCAGGCCATTCGCTGAGCGTCACCTCGAGTGTACGCTTGAGGCGGCGGCGGGCGCGCAGCCATTGGCGCACCGAGATCAGCAGCAGCGCCAGCACATAGGCGATGGCGACCATGACGGAGATGAGGAGCGCCGAATTCATGCCGAAGCGCGGACCGGCCCAGCCGGCCGGGATCAGCAGCGCCGCCCCGCCCCACAGGCCGAGCCAGAGCAAGAGCGCCAGCACGCCGAGCGGCGTCAGCCGGCTCGCCGCCTGCTCATAGGCCAGCGCATCTGCACGGGTCAGCGTGTAGGTGGTGGTGTGGAGCGGTTCGTCGGGCATGGGGGGGTAGTATAGCACGGCGCAGCAGTCTGGTCCTTCCCCTGCGAAGCGGGGGAAGGTGTCGCGGAGCGACGGAAGGGGGCGGGGGTGGCGCGGTGCTTGGGGCCGCCCCTCCAGCGCCAATGGCGGTCCCTCTCTCCCATAAACGGGAGAGGATTCCCGACTACCTGCTCAAAAAAAACAAGGGGCGCGGATTGCTCCGCGCCCGAACATGCTTTGCCTGAGGTGCGCTCTTTTCTGCTCTGTCCGAGCGAGCCTGAAAGCTCGTTCGGCCAGCCGATGGGTCACAGCGAGCGGATGACGCTTTCGACGCGGAAGCATTCGATGACGTCGCCAGCGCGGATGTCTTCGTAATTCTCGAAGGCCATGCCGCATTCCTGGCCCATCGGGACTTCCTTGACCTCGTCCTTGAAGCGCTTGAGCGTCTTGAGCTTGCCTTCGTGGACCACGACGTTGTCGCGCAGCAGGCGGACGCCGGCGCCACGCTCGACGATGCCTTCGGTGACCTGACAGCCGGCGACCTTGCCGACCTTGGTGATGGTGAAGACTTCCTTGATCGAGGCGTAGCCGATGAAGGTTTCGCGGCGCTCGGGCTTGAGCAGACCAGACATGGCCGCTTTCACGTCATCCACGAGGTCGTAGATGATGTTGTAGTAGCGGATCTCGATGCCGTCGCGGGTCGCAAGGTCGGACGCCTGTTTGTTGGCGCGGACGTTGAAGCCGATGATGATGGCGCTCGAGGCCGAGGCCAGCGTCACGTCGGATTCGGTGATGCCGCCGACGCCGCTCATCAGGATCTGGGCCGAGACTTCTTCGGTGCTGAGCTTGTTGAGCGAGGCGTTAATCGCCTCGACCGAGCCCTGCACGTCGCCCTTGATGATCAGCGGGAACTTCGCGATGCCAGCGGCCTTGAGCTGATTCATCATCTGCTCGAGGCTGGTGGCGCCACCCGTGGCGGATTTCTCGCGCAGCTGACGCTGGCGATAATCGGTGACTTCGCGGGCCCGCGCTTCGGATTCGACGACCGAGAAGCGATCGCCGGCCGAGGGCACGCCGGTAAAGCCCAGCACTTCGACTGGCGTCGAGGGGCCGGCTTCCTTGTCCTGATTGCCCTTGTCGTCGATCAGCGCACGGACGCGAGCGAACTCTGTTCCAGCGACGACGATGTCGCCGACCCTGAGCGTGCCGCGCTGCACCAGCACAGTCGCCACGGCACCACGGCCGCGATCGAGCTTGGCTTCGATGACGAGGCCTTCGGCGCGACCGTCGCGCGGCACCTGCAGCTCGAGCACTTCGGCCTGCAGCACAATGGTCTCGAGCAGCTTGTCGAGACCCGCCTTGGTGGTGGCCGACACTTCGACGTCGAGCACATCGCCGCCCATCGATTCAACGAACACTTCGTGCTGCAGCAGCTCGGTGCGAACGCGGGTCGGATTGGCGGAGGGCTTATCCATCTTGTTGATGGCCACGATGATCGGCACGCCAGCAGCCTTGGCGTGTTTGATCGATTCAATGGTCTGCGGCATGACGCCGTCATCGGCCGCAACCACCAGCACGGCGATGTCGGTCGCCTGCGCGCCGCGGGCGCGCATGGCGGTGAACGCCTCGTGGCCCGGGGTGTCGAGGAAGGTGATCTTCTGGCCGTTGATCTCGACCTGATAGGCGCCGATGTGCTGGGTGATGCCGCCGGCTTCGCCCGACACGACATTGGTCTGGCGGATGGCGTCGAGCAGCGAGGTCTTGCCGTGGTCGACGTGGCCCATAATGGTCACGACCGGCGCGCGGCTGGTCATGTCCTCGGCCTTGTCGTCGGACTGCACGTCATAGAGGCCGGTTTCGACGTCGGCATCGGAGACGCGCTTGACGGTGTGGCCGAGCTCGGTGGCGATCAGTTCGGCGGTATCGGCGTCGATGACGTCGTTGATGGTCACCATCTTTTCCATCGCCATCAGCATCTTGATGACGACGACTGAGCGCTCGGCCATGCGGTTGGCAAGTTCGCCGACGGTGATCGCCTCCGGGATGACGACTTCGCGGATGAGCTTTGGCGCCAATTGCTGGTTGCGGCCCATCTTCTTGTCGCGGCGACGGCGCATGGCGGCGAGCGACGGACCGCGATCGCGATCCGACTCGGAACCGGCGTTGACGACGGTCAGACGGCCGCGGGCAAAGGCATCGGGGCCGCCGGCCTTGCGGACGGGACGCTCGGGCGCCGCGCCACCGCGGACGGGTCCACGGCGGGCGTCGGCTTCGGTTTCCATCGGCCGGCCGCCTGCGGGCGGCACGGTCCGGGTACGTCGGCCATCGGCCTCCGACGGCGGGGCCGGCGGTTGGTTTGGAATGGGCGCGGGACCGCCGGGACGGCTGAAGCCCGGGCGCGCGCCGGGGGCGGCGGGACGCGCCGCAGCACCAGCCGGACGGCGGGGCTCGACGCCACCGGGGCGGCGATAGTCGACGGGTGTGCCGGGGCGGCTGGGGGCGGGCGCGGCTGGTGCAGCGGCAGCCGCGGGGGTCGCGGCGCCAGTAGCAGCGTCACCCTCGGGCGCGGCGGTCTGCGCGGCTTCGGCGGCGAGACGCGCGGCGCGCGCGATGTCGTCGCGGGTGGCGGCTTCACGGATTTCACGGCGGCGCGAATCTTCCTCGGCCCGGCGGGCGTCGGCTTCCTGGGCGCGGCGATTGTCATCGGCCTGGCGGGCGCCGGCTTCGCGGAGGACGCGAGCGCGCGCCTCGGCTTCGGCCGAGCTCAAACCGGTCTGGCGCGGCACGGGCGCGGAGTTACGCGACTGCGGGCGGCCGCCGTCGGGCCGTGACGCGGGCGCCGACGAGCGGCTCGGCGCCGCGGACGGCGCGGCGCTTTGCGAATGGGCCGGGGCACCGGTCGAGCCGCGCGGCACGACGCGGTTCTTCCGCTCGACCACGACGGTGCTGCGACCACCCCGCGACATGCCTGGACGTGCGCCGACCGCTGGACCGCCCTTGAGCGTCAGGGTTTTCTTTTGGGCGCCGTCGTCGACCTTGTCGTCACTATCAGCCATAAAATCTCGTCTCTTTCATAGGTCAATTGGCGATGTAGCGGGCCAATCGCTCGGCCCGTTTCACCGCTGCTTCACCTGCTGCCCCATGGGTCGGCGCAGCATGTATCACATTTTCAATCCCGAGTGCCAAACCCAATTGGTCGGAATTTAGCAATTCGAAATGGGGGACGTATTGCTCGCCCAGCCCCTGTTCCTCGGCACTTTTCGTCGATGCCTTGAGGGTCGCCAGCATCTTCTTCTTGCCGTCTTCGGCGGCGTCGGTGGCGGTCAGCAGCGCCAGCGCCTTGCCGGTCTCGAGCGCCGATTTGACCTTCATGCCGCCGGTCAGCAGCTGGCCGGCCTTTTTGGCCATGGACAGGCTGGCCGTAAAGCGCTGCTCAAGCCGCAGGCGCGTCAGCGCCACCAGATCGTCCGGCACCGTGACGTTGGTCTTGAGGCTTTTGGCGAAGGCTTTTTTCTTGATCGCTTCAGCGAGGATTTTCTCGCCAATGCTGACCCAGACGCCCCTACCCTCGGCTTTCGCGTCGGTATCGGGCACCAGCACATCATCGGGCCCGACAACGAAACGGAGGAGCTCCGCCGCCGGCTTTACCTCAAAGGTAAGCGCGCAACGCCGTTCAACTTCATCCTTGCCGGGCACCGGGTTGGCGTCGCCCGCATTACGCGGGCGCCCCTTCCTCAACAGCCTCGTCGGCCGGCGGGGCGAGATCGGCTTCGGTGATCCAGCCGGCCTTGAGGCGGGCCTGGATGATCATCTCCTCGGCTTCCTCACGGGAGACCGGGAAATCCTTGAATGTGCCGTCGAAGCGTTTCACTTCGCCATCCTTGCGTTCGGTCCAGCCGACCAGATCGTCGGCGGCGTTGCCGGCGAAATCGTCGATGGTCTTGATGCCTTCCTTGCCGAGCGCCACCAGCATAGCGGCGTTGATGCCCTGGATTTCGTAGAGCGCGTCCTCGACGCCGAGCGCAGTGCGCTCTTCGTCGTTGGCCTTCTCGATGGCGGCGAGATAGTCGATGGCGCGCTGCTGCAACTCGCCGGCGGTCTCGTCGTCAAAACCCTGGATGGCGGCGATTTCGGAGACTTCGATGTAGGCCAACTGCTCGACCGAGGAGAAGCCCTCGGACGCCAATAGCTGGGCAACCATCTCGTCGACATCAAGGGCCTGCATGAACAATGCCGACCGCTCGGTGAATTCCTTCTGCCGGCGCTCGGACTCTTCGGCCTCGGTGAGGATGTCGATGTCCCAGCCGATGAGCTGGCTGGCGAGACGCACATTCTGGCCGCGGCGGCCGATGGCGAGCGAGAGCTGCTCGTCGGGGACCACGACTTCGATCTTTTCAGCCTGCTCGTCGAGCACGACTTTTGCGACATCGGCGGGCTGCAGCGCCGAGACCACGAGATCGGCGATGTTGTCGGTCCACGGGATGATGTCGATCTTTTCGCCCTGCAGTTCACCGACTACGGCCTGGACGCGCGAGCCGCGCATACCGACGCAGGCGCCGACCGGATCGATGGACGAGTCGTTGGAGGTGACGGCGATCTTGGCGCGGCTACCCGGATCGCGGGCGATCGAGCGGATGGTGATGATGCCATCGTAGATCTCGGGCACTTCCTGCATGAACAACTTGGCCATAAATTGCGGATGGGTGCGGCTCAAGAAGATCTGCGGGCCGCGCTGCTCGCGGCGGACGTCGTAGATGTAGGCGCGGACGCGGTCGCCATAGCGGTACATTTCGCGCGGGATCAGCTCATCGCGGCGGATGATGGCTTCACCACGACCCAGATCTACAATGACGTTGCCGTATTCGACCCGCTTGACGGTGCCGTTGACGATCTCGCCGACGCGATTGATGTACTCGTCGTACATGCGCTCGCGCTCGGCATCGCGCACCTTCTGGACGATCACCTGCTTGGCGGACTGGGCGGCGATGCGGGAGAAATCGATCGGGGGCAGCGGCTCGGTGATGAAGTCTCCGATCTTTGCGGCGTCGTTGCGGCCGACGGCGTCCTTCAACGAAATCTGCTTGCCGGTCTCTTCGACCGTCTCGACGACTTCGAGCAGCCGCCAGGTGCGGGTCTCGCCAGTCTTGGGATTGATCTCGACGCGAATTTCGGTTTCGGCGCCGTAGCGGGTCTTGGCCGCCTTCTCCATCGCGTCCTGCATGGAGGCAATGACGACCATCCGGTCGATCGACTTCTCGCGGGCGACCGCATCAGCGATTTGCAGCAGCTCAAGTCGGTTTGCGCTAACGGCCATTTAGTTGGTCTCCAAAGTGCGTGTTGCCTACCGCGCCGGCCATTCGGCCGCTGGTCGTCAGGCGGGGAGTTCTTCGTCGGTTTCAGAATTAGGATCGAGTTCTACAATTTCGATCTCATCGTCGTCATCGTTTTCCTGGCTCGCCGCGTCCTCGATCGTTTCGATCTCCGGGTCGTCGATGAGTGGATTTTCGTCCTGATCGAGGGCCGCCATGCTCATCAGCTTGTCGGTCATCACCAGCTTCGCCTCGGCGAGCGCGGCGAGCGGCAGCACGAAGTTCGGATCGTCGCCCTTGGGCACATCCGGGATCGTGATGGTCACATTGTCGTCGGTGACCGCCGCGATCAAGCCACGGAAACGCTTGCGGCCATTGAGGGCATCGCCGAGTTCGACCTTCGCTTCGTGGCCTAGAAAAGCGCGGAAGTCGCGGGCGCGGACCAGTGGACGATCGATGCCCGGCGAGCTGACTTCGAGATGGTATTCGCGGTCGATCGGATCCTCGACATCGAGCACCGGCGAGATGTCTTTGCTCAGCCGCTCGCAATCGGTGATGGCGAAGCGGCCATCGGCGTCCTCGGCCATGATCTGCAGCGTGCAGCCGTTTTCCTGCGTGATTTTCACGCGGACCAGCGCATAGCCGAGATCGTTGGCCACCGGCTCGATGATGCGGGCGATCCGCGTCTCGATGCCGGTTTCCTTGATGTAGCGCCGTTCGGTGAGGTCGAACCCCATTCGATCCTTCAGGTAAACAAAAAGAGCGGGGGCCGGTCAGGGCACCCACTCTCCGATGAGAGCAATGATGTAGCGGCTATATAGCCTCGGATGGCATCGGGCGCAAGGGCGGGCCGTTTGGACCTGGCCGAGCATTGCGTTCCCGCCACTGTCCCGGGCTTTGACCGGTCAAGCGCCGGAACGCCCGGCTGAACGAGGTTACCGACTCGTAGCCGGCCGAGACAGCCACCTGAGCGATGCTCTCGTGGCCGAGGCGAAGGCGCTCTCCAGCGAGCTGAATGCGCCAGGTGGTGACGTAGTCGATCGGCGGCCGACCGAGGAGGGCGCGGAAGCGCTCGCCCAGAACCGTGCGGGACGAGCCCACCTCGCGGGCCAAGAGATCGATCGTGCATTGTCGCGAGGGGTCGAGGTGAATGAGCTGCAGCGCGCGCCCCACGACCGGATCGTTGAGGGCACCAAACCAGCCGTGCTCACCGGCCGGCAGCCGTGACACATGACGCCTCAGGGTTTCGACGAAAAGCAATTCCATCAGGCGTCCTAGAATGGCCTGGCTGCCTGGCGTCGCCGCATCGACGAGGCCGAGAATTTCTCTGACTGTCGAGGCGAGGAGGCCGCCCACGACGTCGCCAGAGGTCGATTCAACAACGAGGGACGGCAGCGTGCGAAAGACCGGAGCGAACAGCAATTCGGCGGATTCGACAAAACCGCAGACCATGCGCAATGGCGCGCCCCCGCCGCCATGGTCAACGATCCACATGCCCTCGATCGGGCCGTCCTGGATGACCTCGCCGGCGTCCACGGCGCGGTCAGGCGTGCCTCGGCGAAACCGGTGACTGTCGGCGAGAGGCAGAAAGAGCAGATCGCCGGCATGAATTTCGCGGGTGACGCCGTTTGGCATCTCAAGGGTGCAGTCGCCTTCGACGATCAAGTGCAGGACGCTCGCCTGCCGGCGGTCGGAGTCTGGCGCGACAGGATCGAAGTATTTCGGCGAGACCACGCAGAAAGGCGCGGTGAAAAGTGCGTTGATGAACACAGAGCCGCTCAGACGCACCACCGCGAGCAACTCGGAGAGGACATCGGGACCTGCCTGGGACGTTGCCGTCGTCGCTGCACCGGAACGGGGCGTTTCAGTCATTGTGGGTATGCCTCACCGCGGACCAAAACGTCGCGGCGCCCAACTGGACCAAGTCGTCCCGCTGCGCATCGCTCCGCACACCCCGGCCGGCGCGATACCAGAACCCGCATCCACAAGAAATAGCTATGTCACGCTTCGTCATTGCTGCAGCGCTCGCGATCGCGCTTCCCTTTTTCACCGCGTTTACAGCGACCGCAGGGGGTACCATGTCCATGGTCACCGCCGCCGCGGATCTCGACTGGCAGCCGGCCCAGGGCCTGCCACCGGGCGCTTCGGTTGCCGTGCTGTACGGCGACCCGAGCAAGCCGGGGCCATTCGCGCTTCGCTTCAAGTTTCCGGCCGGCTACACCATTCCAACCCACTCGCACCCTACCGATGAACTCATCACCTTCATGTCGGGTAAGGCGCGCATGGCCTTTGGTGAGGAGTCGAGCGAAGGCAATGCCGATTTGGTGACGCCCGACGCTTTCATGGTTTTGCCGGCCGGCGCGTGGCACGCTTTGTGGATCGACACCGAGACGATCGTAGAACTGCATTCGGCCGGGCCGTTCGCCACGACCTTGCTGCGCTGAGCCCATGATCTATCGCGGGCGGGGCGAGCCCCCCTGCCCGCGACCTCGCACGGCGGTCCGGTCAATCAGGAAGGATTTGCCCTGCGTCGGCGTCGGCGCCGCGCCCGCCGGCTCACCTCTCCCAGGTGACGTTTTCGACCTTGGCGCCGAGGTCTTTCAGGGTGTCGCGCAACTCCTTGACCATCGGATCGGGGCCGCACAGATAGAAGTTCTGGGCGAAATCGGTGATGTGCGCCGTCAGGAATTTCGCGTCAACGCGGTCATGAAGGAGCGTTGAGGCCGGATCGTCGGTGACGGTCCAGATGATATTGAGGCCGCGAAATCCCTCGAATTCCTCGCGCAGGATGATGTCGGCCTCGGTGCGGTTGGAAACGATCAGGGTGTGGCCGTTGAGCTTTCCCTGCCGGTGGAGGTCGCGGAGGATCGCGATGAAGGGCGTGACGCCTGCCCCACCCGCGATGAAGACGCCCGGCCCCTTGTAGGTGATGGTGCCCCAGACGTCGCGGACCAGCAGCGACTGGCCGGGCGTGTAGCCATAGAGCCGCTCGGTGACGCCATCGCCGCCGGTGTTGAAGTAGCTCTTGATGGTGAACTCGAGATTGGCCGCGTCGTCCAGCGCCGTGAAGGTGAAGGGGTGTTTCTTTTCCCTCCAGCCCGCTTCGTCGAGCGAGATTTCGGTCGCCTGGCCGGGCTCGAAGGCATAGCCGGCCGGCCGCTCGAGTGTGTAGCGGCGGACATTGTGGGTGACATCGGCGATATCGAGGATCTTGACGCTGGGCATGGCAGGCTCCGTTTGGAGATAGGACGCTGAACTAGCGTATCTTGTTCCCATCCGTAGGCTGCCGGAAGGCAATTATCTGGCGCAAGCTGGATGCCGCGCCGCCGACCTGCTGTTCGATCGCAAAGAGAAGTATCGGCGAGAATGCGGGGCAAGGGCGGCGCGCGGTGACCACCCATAGGGGCTGCGGCGACGGGCCTCCTCGCCTCGCGGCGAGCGAAAATGCGCTGCAAAGGCTGGGCAAGCATCGGTTTCTTCGAGGAAACTGAGGCGCGCCGAGGGGAGTGAGGATCGCCTTTGGCGGTCACCGTCCTAGGCGTAACACTCTCATTTCATTGCGCTATTTCAAGGCTGACGGGCGCAGATTCTCTGCCTTGCCGGTTGCCACTTGGAGTCCGATCTCCCAATTGTCCAAACAAACGAAAGGGACACTCAAAATGGTACTCTCCAGCAAGCTTTCCGCTCTCGCCCTCGTCGCTATCGTCGCCGCCGGCGCCACCCCGGCCCTGGCCGACAGCCTGAAGTTCGACGGTGATTTTTACATCACGCAGCTCCGCTATGACGGCATCAACGCGATCGCCGCCGACGAAGTGACCAATTCGACCTTCCGGGCGACCGTGGTTGCGGCCGACGGCCACCAGATGTTCGAGTTCTTCGACAAAGACTCGCTGCGCCAGATCAAGCAGTAAGCCTGACGTGCAGACAAAAGGAGCCGGCGGCCAAGCCGCCGGCTCCTTTGTCAACGGCTGGTCGCGGCCTGGGCAATGGTGATGTGCGGGACGGGAATGCGGGCATCGAATAGCCGGCGCGCCTCGATGACGCTCTGCCAATGCACCGCGGCAAATTGCTCGAAGGCCTCAAAGGCCTTCAGCGCCTCGGGGCCGAGCACGGTCAGCGCATAGTCAACCCGAGGCGGAATGGTGGCGTAGCTGGTGCGCAGCACAAAGCCGTCACGCTCAAGGGCCCGAAGGCTGGCCGTGAGGGCCTTTTGCGAGGATGATGCCGATCTCGCGCTGTAATTCGGTAAAGCGCTTGGTGTCGCGCCGGATTGCAGCACGACCGTCAAATTCCATTTGCTCTGGCGGGTGGCGAGCAGTTCACCGATGACGGCTGTATCAGGGCGGAATGGTTTGCCCCATAGGTGAACTCCGGCTGGCACGACCCAACATAGCCGCGCATGACCCCCTCACCCTGCGTGCGGGGCGCGGCGAAGGATTTTCCAGAGGTCGATAAAAGATTCATGCCGCGCAATGGGCCGGTCAGCAGCCAATGGCGCTGGCGCCGCGGATAGTGAAGGTCATTTCCGCGTGAATTCGAAATAGAAGCTCACGGCTCGACCTTCGCGGCGGGCCTTTTCTTCGTAGCGCGTCGGCATCCAGCCCGGATAGGGCTCGTGCCAGACGCCCGGACGAGCCGGGGCGAAGTCGAAGGCCGGAGCGCGCAGGATGTGCGCCAGCGTCCAGTCGGCATAGTCCTCGATGTCGGTGGCAAAACGGAAGATAGAACCCGATTTCAGAACACGCGCCAGTTCTGCCAGTGTCGTCGGCGAGACGAAGCGGCGCTTGTGGTGGCGTAGCTTCGGCCAGGGATCGGGATAGAGCAGATAGGCAGCGTCGAGCGAGGCGTCGGGCAGCTTCACAAGGAGCTTCAGGGCATCGTCGGTGAACAGGTGGATATTCTTCAGCTGCTGTTCGTCGATCACCTCGACGAGCTTGGCGATGCCGCCGGAGAAGACTTCGCAGCCGATAAAGCTCGTCGCTGGGCTCTCGGCGGCGATGCGGCTCAGATGCTCGCCGCCGCCGTACCCGATCTCGAGTTCGATGCGGATCGCATGGGGGAACAGCATCTTCGGATCGAGCCCGCCATCGGGCAGCGCAATTTCAAGGGCCGGAAGTTTCTCGTGAAACAGCCGGTCCTGTCCCTTGTGCAGGCGTTTGCCGGAGCGCCGGCCGAAGAACGCCCGCGGCTCGCCGCGGACGTTGAGGGGAAGCGACGGCTTCACGCCGCCTTCACGGCCGCCTTGAGCGCCGGAACGAGATCGGTCTTTTCCCAGCTGAAGGAGCCGTCGCGGCCGGGCTTGCGGCCGAAGTGACCGTAGGCTGAGGTTTTTGCGTAGATCGGCTTGTTGAGTTGGAGATGGTTGCGGATGCCGCGTGGGCTGAGGTCGAAGACTTCGCCGAGCGCGGTTTCAAGCCTGGCCTCATCGACTTTGCCGGTGCCGTGCAGATCGACATAGATCGACAACGGCTTGGCGACGCCGATGGCGTAGCTGAGCTGGATCGTGGCGCGATCGGCGAGGCCGGCCGCAACGACGTTCTTGGCAAGGTAGCGCGCCGCATAGGCCGCCGAGCGGTCGACCTTGGTGGGATCTTTGCCGGAGAAGGCGCCGCCACCATGCGGGGCCGCACCGCCATAGGTGTCGACGATGATCTTGCGGCCGGTGAGGCCGGCATCGCCGTCCGGACCGCCGACGACGAACTTGCCGGTCGGGTTGACGTGCCAGACGGTCTGCTTGGTGATCCAGCCTTCGGGGAACGCCTGCCGCACATAGGGATCGATGATCTTGCGGACGTCGTCGGAGGTGAGCGAGGCGTCGACGTGCTGGGTCGAAACGACGATCTGGGTGACGCCGACCGGGACCCCGTTTTCGTACTGGATGGTGACCTGGCTCTTGGCGTCCGGGCCGAGCTTGACGGCGGCGCCGACGCCCGATTTGCGGGCCTCGGTCAGGATCTCGAGGATCTTGTGGGCGTAGTAGATCGGGGCGGGCAGCAGTTCGGGGGTCTCGCGGCTGGCGTAGCCGAACATGATGCCCTGGTCGCCGGCGCCGACATCCTTGTTGCCAGCCTCATCGACGCCCAGCGCGATATCGGCCGATTGGCCGTGCAGCAGCACATCGATGCGGGCCTTCTTCCAGTGGAAGCCAGCCTGCTCGTAGCCGATGGCCTTGATGGCCTTGCGGGCGGTGGATTTGAATTTCGCCGGATTGACGATCGGCGCGCCCGAGGCGTCGTGCAGGATCTTGCCGTCCTTGCCGTGCTTGAGCAGCGTTTCGGGGACGCGCACTTCGCCGGCGATGACGACGCGGTTGGTGGTGGCGAGCGTTTCGCAGGCGATGCGGACAAGGCTCGGGTCCATGCCGGTCTTCTTGGCCTCGCGGAAGACAAGGTCGACGATTTCATCGGAAATGCGGTCGCAGACCTTGTCCGGATGACCCTCGGAAACCGATTCAGAGGTGAAGAGATAGGAGGACCGCATCGGCCAAAACCCCGAAAAATTGACCCGAAAGGCTGAAAATTGCCTAGTTCGGCGTGTTTGTGTCACTGCACGGTCACACGGTCAAGGCGGATATAAAGAAATCTTGATATCCCGGCGGGTGCGTTGCGGGAAATCTATGCCTTCTTTGGTCGGCGCGTGCGGGTGAACACCGCCAGGACGATCCCGAGCAGCGTCATTCCCAAGAACGGCCAGTTGCCGAAGCGGTCGAAGATCGTTGTGGCGATCTTGTTTTTGGGGACTACGTCGAGCACACCCGGCTCGTATTGCGGCAGCCGGTCGGTGATGCGGCCGAGCGGATCGGCGGCGAAGGTGATGCCGGAATTGGTGACGCGCAGCAGCGGCAGACCGGTCTCGACGGCACGCAGCAGCGCGTGGTGGGCGTGCTGGGCCGGACCGATCGAGCCGTCGAACCATTCGTCGTTGGAAATGTTGAGCAGGAACTCGGCCTTCTGCGGATCGGCGCCGAGATCGCCCGAAAATATGGCTTCATAGCAGATCAGCGCGATGAAGGCCGGGACACCGGGCGGGGTCATCAGGCGCTTGCCGTCGCCGGGGGCCCAGCCATTGGTGCCGGGGACGAACTGGGAAATACCGAAAAGCTTCCAGAAGCTCGCGAAGGGCAGATATTCGCCGAACGGCACGAGGTGGGATTTGTCGTAGCTGGCGACAATTTCGCCATTGGTGTCGATGGCGAGCAGGGAGTTGTAGCCGGGATTGGCGGAGACCGGCTCGTCGGGATCGGCGCTCGGCTCCCGCGGCGCGCCGGTGAGCAGCGTCATCGCGGCGGGGAGCATGCGAGCGATGCGCGCGAGACCCTCAGGGTATTGGCTCATGAAGAACGGGAAGACCGATTCCGGCCAGATCAGCTGGGTCTTATCGGCGAGGCCCTGATCGGCCGGGCCGGTCTTGGCTGAACTCAGATCGATCAGCCGGGTGACGATGTCGGGCGGATTGGCGGCCGCCCAGTTGGAATGCTCGGTGATCACCGGCTGCACCATGCGGACTTTGATGTCGGTGCGGGCGGTGACGGCGGTGGAGTTCAACCGGACATTGCCCCAGCCGATCTGCGCCGCGAGCGCCGCGATGGCGAGGACGACGGGGATCAACCGGACCGGCATGCCGCGACCATCGGCCGGCCAGATCAGCGCCGGGGTCATGGCGAGCAGCGCGGCCAGCAGCGTCAGGCCATAGACGCCGACGATCGAGGCCAGTTGCATCATCTCTGGCGTCGGCGTCAGCGCGTAACCGAGCAGATCGAACGGGAAGCCGGAGAACAGCGTGCCGCGGGCGTATTCGGCGGCGGCGAGGAACGCCGCGAGCGTCACGATGCGCCAGGCGCCGTGGCTCCAGCAGAGGTGCGCCAGCGCCGACGCGAGGCCCCAGAACAGCGCGATCAGGGCGGCGAGCGCCAGGATCGCGAAGGGCATCGGGATGAGATAGAGACCGCCCTCAAGCATGAAGGCGGCGCCGAGCCAGTGGAAGGCGACGGTGAAATAGCCCCAGCCGAAGGCAAAGCCGATGCCGAAGGCCGGCCCGAAAATGCGCTGCAGTCCTGTGCGGCGCTCGGCACCATCGAGCGCCCAGACCCAGAGCGGGAACGTGACGAAGAGCGCCGGCAGGATGAACAGCGGCGGGATCGACAGCGCCGCGACCGCACCGGCCACCAGCAACAGCAGGAAGCGACGCCAGCCATGCGCCAGCATGGTCCATTCCGCGAGGCGGGTCATTGGGGCGAATCAGCTATTAGGCGCTTCACTCAACTCCCCTAGCACCGCCGACTCCACAGGGTCATCCCCGCAAAAGCGGGGACCTCGGGTGGGAGTGGGCGCGGAAGGTCGGACGGGGCGGTGCGATCTGTAAACGGAGGTTCCCGCTTTCGCGGGGATGACCGGTGGGTGGGAGGCAGAAGCGGTCGCTATTCCGCGGCCTTCTTGTCGGCGGCGGGCTCGGGTTTGGCTACCGGCACCGGCGCTTTGCGCTGTTTCAGCCGCTTGATCTTGATGCGGCGGAGTTGGCGGGAGTCGGCCTGCAGCACTTCGAACTCGAAGTTCTTGACGCCGCCGATGGTCTCGCCGCGAACCGGGACGCGGCCGGCCAGCGCGAAAACGAGGCCGCCAATGGTGTCGACTTCGGCGCCATGCTCGCCGGGGTCGAAATCTGGGCCAATGACGGTTTCGACCTCGCCAAGCTCAGCGCGGGCCGACGCGATGAAGATGTTGGAATTGATCTTCTTGACCAGCGGGCCGTCTTCCTCGTCGTGCTCATCCTCGATCTCGCCGACGACGGCCTCAAGCAGATCCTCGATGGTGACGACGCCATCGGTGCCGCCGTATTCGTCGATGACGATGGCCATGTGGACGCGTTTGAGCTGCATCTGCTGCAACAGATCGCCCACCGGCATCAGCGGCGGCACGAACAGCACGGTGCGGACGATCTCGAGCTTGCCGAGTTTTTGCCTGAGGGCGGGCGAGACGAGCCGGACAGGCGAGGCCTTTTCAGGGTCGGTGACGCGCTCGGTAATGCGGCGGAGCGCGTCCTTGACGTGGATGAAGCCGGTGATGTTGTCGATGTTGTCGGCATAGACCGGGATGCGCGAATGGCCGACATCGCGAAAGCGGGCGACCATGTCGCCGAGGGTCGAGTCGATATCGATCGCCTCGATATCGGCGCGCGGGACCATGACGTCCTCGACGTGCTTTTCGCCGAGCTGCAGCACGTTTTGCAGGATGGTACGCTCGGAGGGCGAGAAATCGGCGGTTTCGCCGGCAGCTTCGGATTCAAGCGCGACTTCGATGTCGTCGCGCAGCGAGACGGTGCGGAGGGCGAACATCGCCTTGAGCCGCGTCCACAATGATGGCCCCCGCGCCGGCGCGGGGGCGGTGGGCGACGGAGGTTCGGAATTGGCTCGCTCGGCCGTGTCGGGCCGCGGCGCTGTGCTGCTGTCGCTCATCTACTAATAAGGCTCAATCATCTGAATAGGGGTCCGCCACCCCAAGGGAAGCAAGGATCTGGGTTTCCAGGCCCTCCATCACAAGGGCCTCGTCGTCGTCCATGTGATCATAGCCGAGCAGGTGCAAAAAGCCATGCACCACCAGATGGGTGAAATGGTCGTCAAAGCTGGCGCCCTGCTCATCGGCCTCGCGCACCAGGGTTTCGCGGGCGAGGATGATATCGCCCAACAGCCCGGAAACCGGGCCGAACGGGGCAATCTGCGGAAAGCTCAGGACGTTGGTGGACTTGTCGATGCCGCGCCAATCGCGGTTGAGGACACGCTGTTCGGCGTCGTCGGTGAGGACGATCGAGAGCTCCGTGGCGCCGGTGATTTTGGCCTTCGACTGCTCCAGCGCAGCGCGGACCGCCGCTTCGGCGCGGGCATCAAGCGCCTCGGGCCAGCCCTCGGTGTTGCGCGAAATCTCGATGTTGAGGGGGGCGCGCACGATGCCTTACGCAAGCCCCGCGGCGATTTGGCGGCGCATCACGGGATCGGCTTGGCGCTCGCGGCGTCGTAAGCACGGACGATGCGGCCGACCAGCGCGTGGCGGACGACATCCTTGTCGTTGAAGCGCGAGATGTGAACGCCTTCGATGCCGTCGAGCAAAGCCGTCGCCTCGACCAGCCCGGATTTCTCGCCGCGTGGCAGATCGATTTGCGTCGGGTCGCCGGTGACGATCATCTTGGAGCCCTCACCCAGACGCGTCAGGAACATCTTCATCTGCATCGATGTGGTGTTTTGCGCTTCGTCGAGGATGACGACGGCATTGGCGAGCGTGCGGCCGCGCATGAAGGCGAGCGGCGCGACTTCAATGACGCCGGAAGTGATGCAGCGCTCGACGTGTTCGGGGCGCATCATGTCGTAGAGTGCGTCGTAGAGCGGGCGGAGATAGGGATCGACCTTCTCCTTCATATCGCCGGGCAGGAAGCCGAGACGTTCGCCGGCTTCGACGGCCGGACGGGACAAGATGATGCGATTGATGTCGCCGCGCTCGAGCAGCGTCGCGGCATGGGCGACCGCCAGATAGGTCTTGCCGGTGCCGGCCGGGCCGATGCCGAAGACCAGCTCGGCGCGATCCATGGCGCGCATATAGGCATCCTGCGCGGGTGTGCGGGCGACAATGGTGGCCTTGCGGGTGGCGATCTGGGCCATCCGGACTTTGCCCTTTTTCTCAAGGGTCGGAAGCACCAGCTGGCTGTCCTCGGTCTCGATCATGCGGATCATCGTATCGACATTGGAGACTTCGAGCGAGCGGCCTTCCTCGAGCAGGCCGTAAAGCGATTCGAGCACCCGGCGGGCCTGATCGACACCGCTCGCCGACCCCTTCAGCATCAAATGATTGCCGCGCGGCGTGGCGGTGATCGACAGGCGCTGTTCGATGAGGGCGAGGTTTTGGTCGAAATCGCCGTAAAGCTGAGCGGCGAGCCGGTTGTCTTCGAAGGCCAGTTCAAGCTGCGAGGAAAGGGCGTTGTCGGGAGTCGCGGACAAATGCCTGTTCAAGTGCTTGGAAACTCCTGAAAATCGCCGTTAGGCGATGGCTTGAGACTCAATAAAGCTAGCAGTTCTGGGTTCCACGTGTGTGACAATCTTGCCTTCAATTGAGTTATTTCCGGCGCGGGTGATGAGCACCGGCTGGACGGTGCCGATCAGCCGTTCCGGGCCCTCCATATGCACCGCCTGCAAATATGGTGAGCGGCCGCCGATCTGGCCGGGCATGCGGCCGGGCTTTTCGATCAACACGTCGAGGGTCTGGCCGACGACGGATTTGCCGAAATCGCGCATCTGGGTGGTGATGAGATCGTTGAGCGCGGCAAGGCGTTCGGTCTTGATCTCCTCGGGAACCTGATCGGTCATGCTGGCGCCCGGCGTGCCGGGCCGGATCGAATATTTGAAGGTGTAGGCGGAGGCGTAGCCGACTTCGCGAACGATACTCAACGTATCCGCGAAATCGGCGTCGCTCTCGCCAGGGAAACCAACGATGAAATCGCCCGACAGCGCCATGTCGGGCCGGGCGGCCTTGATGCGCGCGATGATGCGCATGTAATCGGCGCGGCTGTGGCGGCGGTTCATCGATTTGAGGATGCGGTCGGAGCCCGACTGCACTGGTAGGTGCAGATAGGGCATCAGCTTGGGATTTGTGGCGTGCGCCGCGATCAATTCGTCCGACATGTCGGAGGGGTGGCTGGTGGTGTAGCGGATGCGGGCGAGACCATCGATTTCCGCGAGGCGGGCGCAGAGCTCGCCGAGGCCGACAGTGCGGCCCTTCGCATCAAGGCCGTGCCAGGCGTTGACGTTCTGGCCGAGTAGGGTCAGTTCGCGCACGCCGGCATCGATGAGATTGCGGGCCTCGGCCAGCACCTGCTCGAGCGGGCGGCTGGTTTCGGCGCCGCGCGTGTAAGGGACAACGCAGAACGAACAGAATTTGTCGCAGCCTTCCTGGACGGTGAGGAACGCGGTGAGGCCGCGCGATGCCGTGACCGCTTTGCTGGCAGCAGGCAGATGCGCGAACTTGTCCTCTTCGGGGAACTCGGTTTCGAGCACCATCTCGCCGCTTTGGGCGCGGGCGATCAGTGCGGGCAGGCGGTGATAGGATTGTGGCCCGAACACCAGATCGACGCGGCCCTGGGCGCGGCGGGCGATTTCCTCGCCCTCCGCCTGCGCCACGCAGCCGGCAACGCCGATCATGAAATTGCGGCCCTCGGCACGCAGTTCGGCGAGACGACCGAGTTCGGAGAACACTTTCTCGGAGGCTTTTTCACGGATGTGGCAGGTGTTGAGGACGACAAGGTCGGCATCATCAATGGTTTGGGTCGGCTCATAGCCGTGCGGCGCCAGCGCATCGGCCATCCGGTCGCTGTCGTAGACATTCATCTGGCAGCCGTAAGTCTTGATGAAGAGCTTTTTGGGCCGGATTTCGCTGGGCGCTTGCGCGGTGTCTTGCGTCATGGGGCGGTCAATATCACCGTCGGCAGGCGAGTCCAACACGCTCAGGTCGCCAGTTCGGGCAGGTTGGCCTCGTGGCGGTTGAGCGCAACCAGCATGCGGCGGACCTGATCTTCGGCGCGCTTGGTGACGAGTTTGCGGTCGCTGTCGGAGGAGAACGGGATCGGGGCGCCGAAGGCGATGGTGACGTCTTTCATGCCGGAGGTCAGCAAATTGGTGAGGACGGCGCGCATGCCACGGGCATTGATGCCCGTGATGCTGGCGCGCTCGGTGCGCGACACCGGCAGGCCCTGCAGATGCGTGTAGGCGATCGTGACGGGCTGGATGGCGACGTCCTTGGCACCGCCTTCGGCCATCGCCTCCTGGGCAGCGCCGACCAGCGCCGAGCGGAAGGGCTGCACGTGGGTGCCGAGATCGCGATGGCCTTCGGCGAACAGCAGCACGGCGCCATTGTGGGCCAGGCGCTTGCCCATTTCGGCGCTGGTGCGCTTGGCATCCTGCCGGCGGTTATAGTCGACGTAAAGGGTGCGCTGCAGCGACGCCATGAAGCCGACAAAGAACGTGTTGCGCACGCTGGTCTTGGCCACGAACGTGACATCTGCGACGGAGCCGATGGCGATGATGTCGGTCCACGAGATATGATTGGATAGCAGCAGCGTCGGGCGGCCGTGCAGCGGTTCACCAATGGTTTTGACGCGCAGGCCGAGAAAGATGCAGCCGAGCTTGTGGAACAGCATGGTGGGACCGCTCCAGAACAGGCCGAGCCGGGTAATAACGAACTGGATCGGGATCAGGACGATCATCACCGGCAGCAAAATGACAATGAAGAACAACGCTCTGAAGATCATTTGTCGGGCTCGGACTTGAGTGGCACGGCATACAGCTCGAGCCGGTGGTCGACAAGGCGATAGCCGAGACGCTTGGCGATCAGCTCCTGAATTGCCTCGATCTCCTCGTTGCGGAACTCGATGACCTTGCCGGTGCGAATATCGATCAGATGGTCATGGTGCTCGTCGGGAATCGGCTCGAAGCGGGCGCGGCCATCCTTGAAATCGTGCTTGGTGACGAGGCCTGCTTCCTCAAACAGGTTCAGCGTGCGGTAGACCGTCGACAGCGATATGCGCGCATCCAGTGCAGAAGCGCGGCGATAGAGCTCCTCGACATCTGGATGATCCTCGGCGGCCTCGATCACCTGTGCGATTACGCGACGCTGGTCGGTCATGCGCATGCCCTGCTTGACGCATTGCTCTTCGAGCGTTTCAGTGTGGCCGGGTTTGAGCATCGTAAAACGTTACTCCAGACTGCGCGCCATCACCAGCGCGGTGGCCGGCTGGCCGTCGGGCCGCGCGTAGTAGCCCTTACGCTCGGAGATTTTGGTGAAACCGAGATTGCCATAAAGCTTGATCGCCGCCGGATTGTCGGCGGCGACTTCGAGGATCATGCGCTTGGACGGCGTCATCAGCAAATCCTCGAAGCAGGCATGGAGCAGCGCGGCGCCGACGCCCTTGCCGCGATATTTTGGATCGACTGCGATGGTCATGAGCTCGACATCGTCTCCGAGCAGCCGCAGCATGGCGAAGCCAGCGATCTTCCGCTTCGGATCGCAGGCAACCAAAGTGGGGGTGTCGGTATCGAGCAGGTAGGTCTCGATGTCCTGGCGCGGCCAGCCCCGATAGAAGCTCTGGGCGTGAAGCTTCGCAACCGCGTCGGCGTCGCGCGGCTGCGCCGGCTCGATATGGAGCCCCATCGGCGCCATCCAGCTGCGCATCATCATGGCGCCGTCTCCGGCACGATTTCCTGAACCCTTGCGACGCGGAATTTTTCCTGCGGCTTAGCATCGGCGTCGCGGATATAGGCCGCCTCGGGCGGATAAAGCGCCTGGTCGGCGGTCGCGGCGAAGCGGGCCAGCGCCGCGATGTCGACGAAGGGCGAAGTGATGAGCGCCGCGCCGGCGGGAACGCGGTGGCGCGCCTCATCCATCGGCAGCAGAGCGGGCTCGCCGGCCGGGAGGCTAGGGCCGTCGAAAATCTGGAAATAGGCCTCGTCGCGGCGAGCATCGAGGAGGACCACGGAGGGGCTGGGTGTGCTCAGCGATAAGGCGAGCAGCGACGGGACGCCGACGACCGGGATGTTCAACGCGAGAGCGAGGCCACGGGCGGCGCTGAGGCCGATGCGGAGGCCGGTAAACGAGCCGGGGCCGGTGGTGACTGCGATGCGGGTCAGATCAGCATAGACAAGGCCGGAGCGCGCCAGCAGATCGGCCAGCGCCGGGAACAGCCGTTCGGCCTGACCGGTGGCCATGTCCTCAACGAGGGTGTCGAGGCGATCACCGTCATGGAGCAGCGCAAGCTGCAGCCGCGGCGCGGCGGTATCGATGGCGAGGAGGGCATTCATGGCGGAGAGATAGGCCGCGAGACGCTCGGGGGCAAGCGGAGGCCCTAGCGAGCTACTTTGGGCTCTGTCCGAACGAGCCCGAGAAGGCTCGCTCGGCCAACCGCTGAGGTCAGACCTGAGCCACGGCCTCGACGCCGGGGACGAAATGGCGGAGCAAATTCTCGATGCCGGATTTGAGCGTCGCGGTCGAGGACGGGCAGCCCGAGCAGGCACCCTGCATGTGCAGGTACACCGTGCCGTCGCGGAAGCCCTTGAAGGTGATGTCGCCGCCATCCATGGCGACGGCAGGGCGGACGCGGGTCGAGATCAGTTCCTTGATCACTTCGACGGTCTCGCTGTCGGCGGAATCGAAAAATTCCTCGCCAACGGCAGCGCTGTTGCCCTCATCGATCACTGGCTTGCCGCTGAGGAAATGCTCCATGATGACGCCGAGGATCGCGGGCTTCAGGTGATTCCACTCGGTCGCGTCCTTGCTGACCGAGACGAAATCGGAGCCCAAAAACACGCCAGTGACACCCGGAACCGAGAACAGGCCAGAGGCCAGTGGCGACACAGCCGCGTCTTCAACGCTGCGGAAATCGCGAGGCTCGCCGACGAGAACATCGCGGCCGGGCAGGAATTTCAGCGTCGCCGGATTGGGCGTGGCTTCGGTCTGGATGAACATAACTTTGTCTTTCTCACTCTTGCTCGAGCGATGGTTAGAACGCTCGCTCGACCAACGTGTGTCGGTTTTGGAACGGTTCTAAAATAGGGAATTGGCCGCCGAAACGCAAGGGCGAAGCGGCAGAGCCGAGGCACCGCGCCCTAGGCGACCGCGACGATTTCGTCCTCGGTCATGGCGCCGGGCACGATGGTGACGAGGATGTGCAGGCGGTTGTGACCGATAAAATGGTTGACCAGCGGCCCCGGCCCCTTGTCCCCCTGCCCGGCGGCGATCACGAGGATGCCAATGCCCGGATCATCGCTCAGCAGGGCCTCGATCGCCTCTGCCGGCCGACCCTCGCGGATCGCGGTTTCGGTGCGGACCTGGCCGATCCGCTCGATGCGGGCGATGCGGGCATCGAGATTGCGCTCGGCTTCGTGGCGGGCCTCGGCCCGCATGGTGTCAGCAACGCCAATGAACTGGCCGAAATCCTCGGTGTCGATGACCGTCAGCAAGACCACCGTGCCGCCGACGCGCCGGACGCGATGCGCCGCGAAGCTGACCGCACGATCGCACTCGGGCGAATCATCGATCAGAACGAGGAATTTTCGATTGTAGCCGGTGTCCGCCACGTGCTGCCGCCCACGTATTGATGGTTCGCCATTGTCCCATTGCCGGCGAAAATGAACAAGTCCGGGTGGGAAGGCCGGCCCTAGCGGACGAAACCGACGATCTTGCGCACTTCGGTCATGGTCTGTTCGGCGATTTCGGAGGCGCGTTCGGCGCCGGCCGCCATGAAGGCATCGATCGAGGCAGGGTCGGCGACGAGCCGGCGCGTTTCTGCAGCGATCGGGCCGAGTTTTGCGACCGCGAGGTCGGCGAGCGCCGGCTTGAAGACGCCCCAGCCCTGGCCGCCGAATTGCCGCAGGACCGCCGCCTTGGTGGTATCTGAGAGCGCGGCGTAAATGCCCACCAGATTGTCGGCTTCGAGCCGGTCCTCGAGGCCCTGTTCTTCCGATGGCAGCGGCTCGGGATCGGTGGTGGCGCGCTTGATCTTTTTGGTGATCGCGTCGGCATCGTCCATCAGCAGGATGCGGGCGCCCTCCGAGGGGTCCGACTTGCTCATCTTCTTGCTGGCGTCCTTCAGCGACATGACGCGCGTCGCCGGGCCGGCGATCACCGGCTCGGTGATGGGGAAGAAATCGGCGTCGAGCCCTTGCTGTTTGATCGAGGCGCCGAAATCATTGTTGAACTTCGCGGCAATGTCGCGGGTCAGCTCGAGATGCTGCTTCTGGTCGTCGCCGACCGGCACGTGCGTGGCTTTGTAGAGCAGGATGTCGGCGGCCATCAGCGACGGATAGGCGAACAGGCCGAGCGAGACGTTCTCGGAATTCTTGCCGGCCTTGTCCTTGAACTGAATCATCCGTTCCATCCAGCCCATGCGGGCGACGCAGTTGAACACCCAGGCAAGTTCGGCGTGCTGGTGCACCCGCGACTGGTTGAAGACGATGTTCTTTTTGGGATCGACGCCGGCCGCCACGTAGGCGGCCGCGACCTCGCGGGTGGCGCGGCGCAGATCGTCGGGCTCCTGCCAGACGGTGATCGCGTGCATGTCGACGACGCAATAGATGCACTCGTGCGTCTTCTGCATTTCGACATAGCGCTTGATGGCGCCGAGGTAATTGCCGAGGTGCAGATCGCCCGAGGGCTGAGTGCCGGAAAAGACGCGCGGGGTGAAGGGCATGATGTCAGCCGACTGCGATGCGTGAAAACTGACAGCCGCCTTAGCGGGTCGCGGGCCTTACGTCCACTCCAGCACGATCTTGCCCTTTTCGCCGCCAGCCGCAAGGCGGAAGGCTTCGGCGTAGTCGTCGGCCGGCATGCGGCGGGTGATGACTTTTCGGACATCGAGGCCCGATTCAAGCATGGCCAGCATCTTGTGCCAGGTCTCGAACATCTCCCTTCCGTAGATCCCCCTGAGCGTGATCATGCGGAAGACGATCTTGCCGAGATCGAAATTGAAGCTCCGTGCCGGCACGCCCAGCAGTGCGACGCGCCCGCCCATCACGAGGTGGTCGATCATCTGGTCGAGCGCGGCGGGGGCGCCGCTCATTTCGAGGCCGACGTCAAAACCTTCCTTCATGCCGAGCTTTGCCATCACGTCGCGCAGATTTTCGGTCGCGATGTTGACGGGCACGACATCGGCGACTTCGGCAGCGAGTTTGAGCCGCTCGGGGTTCATGTCGGTGATGACGACGTGGCGGGCGCCGACATGGCGGGCGACGGCGGCCCCCATGATGCCGATCGGGCCGGCGCCGGTGATCAGCACATCCTCGCCGACGATGTCGAAGGCGAGCGCCGTGTGCACCGCATTGCCGAGCGGATCGAGGATGGCGCCCATTTCGTCGTCGATGCCATCGGGCAACGGCACGATGTTGAAGGCCGGGATGCGGACGAACTCGGCGAAGGCGCCGGGCAGATTGACGCCGATGCCTTTGGTGTCGGGATCGAGATGGAATTTGCCGGCGCGGCTGGCGCGCGACTTCATGCCGACGACGTGACCTTCGCCGGAGACGCGCTGGCCGATCGTGAGGTTCTTGACATCGGCGCCAATTGCGACGATCTCGCCGGCATATTCATGTCCGGTGATCATCGGCACCGGCACGGTTTTCGCCGCCCATTCGTCCCATTTGTAGATGTGAATGTCGGTGCCGCAGATGCCGGTCTTGTGGATTTTGACCAGCACGTCCTCGGGACCGATCTCGGGGATCGGCCGGTCTTCCATCCAGATGCCGGGCTCGGCCTTGGCTTTGACGAGGGCTTTCATCGGATGATCCCCAATTCGTGGCCGGCATCCTTGAATGCATCGATCGCCTCGGTGACGTCGGAGAAACTCAGCGCCGCCGACAGTTGTGTGCGGATGCGCGCCTTGCCCTTGGCGACCACCGGATAGAAGAAGCCCGCGACATAGACGCCCCGTTTGTCGAGCGCTGCCGCCATCTGCTGGGCGAGCTTGGCGTCACCCAGCATCACCGGAATGATCGGGGTGTCGCCGGGCAGCAGCTCGAAGCCCGCCGCGGTCATCGCCTCGCGGAAGCGTTGCGCGTGACCCATAAGTTTTTTCCGTCGATCGTCGGCGGCCTCGGCGATGGCGATGGCTTTGAGCGAGCCGGCGGCGACAGCGGGGGCGAGCGCATTGGAAAAGAGATAGGGCCGGGCGCGCTGGCGCAGCAGATCGATCACCGGCTGTGCCGCCGCGATGAAGCCGCCCATGGCGCCGCCCAGTGTCTTGCCGAACGTGCCGGTGACGATATCGACACGATCGCCGGCGCCGGTGAGTGCCGGGGTGCCTCGGCCAGCCGCGCCGAGGTGGCCGGTGGCGTGGCAATCGTCGACCATTACCAGGGCGCCGTATTTTTCCGCCAGCGCGCAAATCTCGGGCAGTTTTGCGACGTGGCCATCCATCGAGAACACGCCGTCAGTGGCGATCAGGCGGAAGCGGGTCTTGTCGGCGACGGCCTGTTTGAGCTGGCTCTCGAGGTCGTCCATGTCGGAGGTGGCATAGCGATAGCGCTTGGCCTTGCTGAGGCGGACGCCGTCGATGATCGAGGCATGATTGAGGGCATCGGAGATGATTGCATCGTTCTCACCCAGCAGCGTTTCGAACAGCCCACCATTGGCATCGAAGCAGGCGGCAAAGAGGATCGCGTCGTCCTTGCCGAGATATTTCGCGACAGCCTGCTCAAGCTCGCGGTGGAGGTCGAGTGTGCCGCAGATGAAGCGGACGGAGGCCATGCCGAAGCCGTAGGTGCCGAGCGCTTCGGACGCCGCGGCGACGATCTCGGGATGGTTGGCGAGGCCGAGATAATTGTTGGCGCAGAGATTGATCATCTCGCGGCCGTCGGCCAGCGCGATGCGGCCCGATTGCGACGTCGCGATCTGGCGCTCGTGTTTCATCAGACCCTGCGCGTCGATATCGCGAAGGGTGGTGGCCAAATGATCGAGGAATCCGGCTTGCATGACGATCTCCGGGAAAAGCGGTGTAGACCCGCTAGCCGTTCCTGCGCAATCGCCTCGGCAGCAGGTCCTCCCCCGCAAACGGGGGAGGTGCTGGTCTCAAGGCCAGGATCAGGCCGCGGCGGGGCAGAACGAGGATTGCAGGGCGATGACGTCGGCCTCGAGGTCGGATTGCGGGATCGACGTCGACAGGGTCGAGGTGTTGCTGGTTTCGGACAGCGTCCCGTCCTCGTGGAGGCTCTGCACGACGCCGTCGGCGCCATCGAGGTCGATGGAGTAATCGGTCCATCCGCCGGCCTGCGGCGCCGCGCCCGAATAGGTGACGCTCTTCAGCTTGTTGGCATCGAGCTCAAGGCCGCCCTGCACCTGTTTGTCGAGGCTGAAGACGATATCGAATACGCATTTGCTCCTTTCGGTGACGGTGAACAACACCGCCGGCCCGCCATTGGCGGCCGGAGCCTCGAATGTGCCGGGTGCCGTCTCCTTGAGCACGCCCGAGATCTGGCCGAGGAACGACCAGGTGGCACCGTCGCCGGCGCCGATGACGATGGCCGCGACAAGATCGGCGGCTGGCCTGTCATCGGCAAACGCGACGCTGGTGGGCAGCACGGCGAGCAGCAAGGCGAGTGGCAGGCGCATGATCATTTTCCTCTGAATCGGAGGAGCGAGCCTAACACTCAACCGGCGCGGCGCAATCGGCGCAGCAGCAGATCGAGGGGCTGCGCCCGGGTGAAATGCACGGCGGCAAAGTAGAGCGCAAGACCGAGAGCGATCAGCGCTCCGAGGGCCACGACCTGCACGACGAGCGGCGCGTTGGCGGCGAGATAGGGCGCGAGCGGAATCGCCAGAGCCCAGAGGATAATTGCCATGCCGATGGACGAGGCGATGATCAGCGCGTGCCGGCGCCAGTCATCCGCGTTGAGGCGGAAATGGCCGCGGCGGCCGAGCCAGATGCCGAGCAGCACGGCATTGGCCCAGGCGGCGACGGACGTCGCAACGGCGATGCCGACATGTTTCATCGACGGAAACAGCGCCAAGGAAATGGCGATATTGATGACCACCGAGATGCCGGCGAAGACGGTCGGCGTGCGGGTATCCTCGCGGGCGAAGAAGCCGGGCTGCAACACGCGGATCAGCACGTAAGCTGGCAGGCCGGCGGAGAACCAGAGCATCGTCTGAGCGGTCTCGTAGCTGTCGATGGCCGAAAACGCGCCGCGCTGGAACAGCACTGTGACGATCGGCTGCGCCAGCGCGATTAGCGCGGTGGCGGCCGGCATCGAAAGCAGCATCGAGATCAGGATCGCCTGGTTCTGGCTGGCGTCGGCTTCCTTGTCGCGGCCGCCCTTGAGGTGCCGGCTGAGCTCGGGCAGCAGCACCGTGCCGATGGCGATGCCGATGATGCCGAGCGGCAGCTGATAAAGCCGGTCGGCGTAGTAGAGGTAGGCGATGGCGCTGTCGGCCGATGACGCGATGATCGTGCCGACGAAAATGTTGACCTGCGTGATGCCTCCGGCGATCACCGCCGGGATGGCCAAAACCCAGAAGCGCCGGACCTCGGAATCAAAGCGCGGCCATTGCAGTTTCGGCACGAATTTGGCGCGCCGTATCGCGGCATAGACGAGCGCCAGTTGTGCGATGCCGCCCGCGATGGTGCCGATGGCGATCCAGATGGCGGTCTGCACGTCGGTGTTGCGCCACAACACCAGCGGCGCCATGAAGGCGATCATCACGATGTTGAGGAGGATCGGGGCAAAGCTCGCCGCAGCGAAGCGGCCGAGACCATTGAGGATCGCCGCATAAGCGGCCATCAGCGACATGCACATGAGGTACGGAAAGCAGATGCGCGTCAGCAGGACGGTGAGGTCGTATTTGGCGGGATCATCGAGGAAACCCGGCACGAACGGCGCCAGCACCCACGGCATGAAGATTTCGGCCAGCACGGTGACGACGAACACCGCAGCCACCAGCCAGCTCATGATGCGGGCGGCCCAGAGGCGCGCCGGCTCCATGCCGCCCTGCTCGACCGCTTTGGCGAACAGCGGGATGAAGGCCGTGTTGAAGGCGCCCTCGGCAAACAGGCGCCGGAACAGATTGGGGAAACGGAAGGCCGCGAGATAGGCATCGGCCGCCGGACCGGTGCCGAGCACGGCGGCGACCAGCGCATCGCGGACGAAACCCAGCACGCGGCTGCCGGTCGTCAGCAGGCCGACATTGAGGAAATTGCGGTAGAGATTGCTCACCCGGTGGCGACCTTGGGCGCCCGCTCCTCGTGGCCCTGCGGTGGCTGGAACACAGCCAGCAGGGTATCGCGGATGGTGCGCTGGCGGCGAGTGTTCTCGATCTTATGGCCGGTCAGATCGGTGACATAGAAGACGTCGACGGCCTTTTCGCCATAGGTGCCGATGTGAGCCGAGCCGATGGTAAGATTGAGATCGGAGATGGCGCGGGTCAGTTGGTGCAGGAGGCCGGTGCGGTCGAGGCCGCTGACTTCGAGAACGGTGAATTTCTCGCTGAGATTGTTGGAGACCTCAACCGAGGCGGGCAGCGTGAACGGCTTCAGGCGGCGATTGTGCCGGCTTTCCTTGCCGAGATCGATCAGCACCTGACGCTTGCCCTGGAGCAGTTGCTTCACCGTTTCGATAATGCGGTTGGCGCGGACTTTCTCGTCCTCGTCGGAGGTGAAGGCACGGCGCAGCCGGAACGTGTCGAGCGCCTGCCCGTCGCGGGTCGAAAAGATCTGCGCGCCGATGATCGAGGCTTCGCACATGGTGCAAGCGCCAGCGATGAGCGACAGCAGCCGCGGATGGTCGGGCGTATAGAACGAGACTTCAGTGATGCCCTCGAACGCCTGGATGCGGATCGAACCGGCAAAGGACGAATGCGCATGGTCGGCGGCGCGGATCATCTTGGCATGCTCGAGCTGCAGCTCAAGCTCGGCGCGCAGCCAGTAGTGATTGTAGTGCCGCGCCATGTAGGTCTCGACCTCGGGCTTCGGCCAAGCGCCGAGGGCGTTCGCAAGGTCGGACTTCGCGGCGGCGATGCGGTCGGACTGGGTGACGCGGGAATGACCGCCTGACAGCAGCGGCTCGGTGGCGTAATAGAGCGAGCGCAGCAGCGAACCTTTCCAGCCGGTCCAGACGCCCGGACCGACCGCGCGGATGTCGCAGGCGGTGAGGATCATAAGCAGCGCCAGGCGCTGCGGCGACTGCACGATGTCGGCGAAGGCGCGGGCGGTTTCGGGATCCTGCAGATCGCGGGCTTGGGCGATCTCGCTCATTGTCAGATGGTATTCGATGAGCCAGGCGACCGTGTCGGTTTCGGCAGCATCGAGCCCGAGGCGAGGGCAGAATTTTCGGGCAATGCGGGCGCCGGCGATCGAGTGATCCTCGGGGCGGCCCTTGGCGATGTCGTGGAGGAACAGCGCGACGTAGAGCAGCCGGGTGTCGTTGAGCGAGGGCAGCAGTTCGTGGGTCAGCGGCAGTTCCTGACGGAGGCCGCCATTGGCGATCTCGGCCATCACACCGACGGCGCGGATCAGATGCTCATCGACCGTGTAGTGGTGGTACATGTTGAACTGCATCAGGGCGACGATCTTGCCGAATTCCGGCACGAACTTTCCTAGAACGCCGCTCTCGTTCATCTGACGCAGAATGCGCTCGACGGTGCGCGGGCTGGTGAGGATCTCAAGGAACCACTCATTGGCGACCGGGTCGTTTCGGATGTCGTGGCCGATCAGGTGCAGCGAGCGCGATATCTCTTTGATGACATCGGGATGGAACAGCAAATCGTTGCGGCCGGCGACGAGGAAGCTGCGAATGAGCGACAGCGGGCTATTCCCGAAAGTATCGGGCGCTGCGGTGTTAAGCCGGCCAGAATCGATGACGAAATCTGGCTCGCCCTTGATCGCAACCTTACCACGTTTGAACAAGCCGGTGACGCGACCCATCATGTCGAGCGGCTTGGCATGGTCGAATTCGAGGCTGGTGCAGATGATGCGGGTCAGGTCGCCGACATCCTTGGCGACAAGGAAATAGCGCTTCATCATGCGCTCGACGCCCAGCATGCCAGGGCGATCGGCAAAGCGTAGGCGATTGGCGAGTTCAGGCTGAACGTCGAAGGTCAGCTTCTCGTCGGCGCGGCCAGTGAGGAAGTGGAGATTGCAACGGATGGCCCAGAGAAAATCCTCGGCGCGCTGGAACAGCCGGTATTCTTCGGCGCTCAGCACTTGCTTGTCGACCAGTTCGGCGCTGGTCTTGACGCGGTAGAAGTATTTTCCAATCCAGAACAGCGTGTGGAGGTCGCGCAGGCCGCCCTTGCCGTCCTTGATGTTAGGCTCGACGACGTAGCGGGTGTTGCCGGTCTGCTTGTGGCGCTCTTCGCGCTCCGCCATCTTGGCCTGGATGAACTCAGGCCCGGTCTTGGGCATGATCTCGGTTTCGAACCGCTTCTGTAGTTGCTCGAACAGCGTTTTATCGCCGGTGAGGTAGCGGGCTTCGAGGGTCGCGGTGCGCACCGTCATGTCGGCACGGGCCATGCGGATGCAGTCGTCGACCGATCGGACGGCGTGGCCGACCTTCTGGCCGAGATCCCACAGCATGTAGAGAACGTATTCGGTGACCTGCTCGCCCCAAGGCGTTTGCTTGTAGGGCAGGATGAATAGCAGATCGATGTCGGAGCCCGGCGCCAGCGTGCCGCGTCCGTAGCCGCCGACGGCCGCGAGACAGATGGCTTCGGCGCCCGAGGGGTTGTCGACTGGGTAGACATGGGTGATGGCGAACAGATGGATCGCCCGGATGATTTCGTCTTCGGCGCCGCTGAGGTTTTGTGCGCAGCGCGTGCCGCGGCCGGTCGCCATCAATTCGGCTTCGGCGGATTTGCGCGCTTCGGCCAGGGCCTTGCGCATAACGGCGAGGACCGTGGCGCGCCCGGAGGCGGATTTGGCCGAATCCTGTCCGAGCGCCTGCGCGACCTCGTCGAGGATGGTTTCGGCGGATTTCAGGTGGAACTGCGCCTTCTTGGCAGGGCGGAGTTCAGCTTCGGCGACCGGCATCGCGTGTCTTCTTCAACTCGTAAATCAGGTCCAGCGCCTCGCGGGGGGAAAGCTCGTCGGGACGGACATGATCGAGCATGGCATCGAGAGGATTAACTTCCGGCTTCTTCGGCGGCGGCGCCGCGGCGAAGAGCGGCAGATCATCTAGCATGGGTGCAGAATGGCCGGAAGCGCGGCTTTCCAGCACACCCAGCACCTGTTTGGCCCGGGCGAGCACGGTTTCGGGCAGCCCGGCAAGCCGCGCCACCTGGATGCCGTAGGATCGATCGGCGGCGCCGGGGACGACTTCGTGGAGGAAGACGACTTCGCCCTCCCATTCACGAACCGCCATGGTGAAATTACTTACGCGAGAAAGTGCGGTGCCCAGCGCGGTCATTTCGTGGAAATGTGTGGCAAAGAGCGCCCGGCAGGCGGTGTCGTTGTGCAGCGCCTCGACGGCCGCCCAGGCGATCGACAGGCCATCGAAGGTGGCCGTGCCGCGGCCGATTTCATCCAATATTACCAATGACTTGGATGTGGCGCGGTTGAGGATGGCGGCGGTTTCGACCATTTCGACCATGAAGGTCGAGCGGCCGTGAGCGATGTCGTCGGAGGCACCAACGCGCGAAAAGACCCGGTCTATGACGCCGATCCTGGCGCTGTCGGCGGGCACAAAACTGCCCATCTGGGCCAAAATGGCGATCAGCGCGGTCTGCCGCAGGAAGGTGGATTTGCCGCCCATATTGGGGCCGGTGACCAGCCAGAGCGCGCCACCCGACAGTTCGGTGTCGTTGGCGACGAAGGGGTGCCCCTCAGCCTTCACATTTGTCTCGACCACCGGATGGCGACCGCCGCGGATGGTGAAATCGAGCGAATCATCGATCTGCGGCCGGCAGAAGCTGCGGGTGGCGGCGAGGTGGGCGAGGCCAGCGGTGACGTCGAGTTCGGCGAGGGCGTCGGCCAGAGCGCGGATGCGATCGGTCTCGGCCAGCGTCGCCTCGGTGAGTTTTGCGAAGATGGCGGTTTCGATCTCGAGCGCCTTTTCGTGGGCGCGGGCGATGCGACCTTCGAGCTCGGCCAGTTCCGCCGTGGTGAAGCGCATGGCGTTCGACATGGTCTGGCGGTGGATGAAAGTTGCCTTGAGCGGCTCCTCGACCAGCTTCATGCCGTGCGCGGCGGGGACCTCGACGAAATAGCCGAGCTGGCCGTTGTGGCGGATTTTCAGCGACTTGATCTCGGTCTCGGCGATCAGCCGGGCCTGCAGCGCCGCGACGACGACGCGGGTTTCGGACGCCAGCGCGCGTTCGGCGTCAAGCGCAGCATCATAGCCGCGCCGCACGAAGCCGCCGTCGCGGGCGAGCAATGGCGGCTCCTCATCGACGGCGCGGGTGAGTTCGGCGGCGAGTTCGGTGGGTGCGGTGCCTAGTGTGTCGCGGATGCGGGCAAGATCGGCGGGCGCATCGACAAGCGCGACGAGGGCCGCCGACAGCTCCCCTGCCCCGGCGATGCCGCGGGCAATGGCGTTCAGATCACGCGGGCCACCGCGGCCGAGGGCGAGACGGGTCTGGGCACGGGTGAGATCGGGGACGGATTTGAGCGTGGCGCGGAGGCGCGACGCGAGGATGGTTTCGCTGCGCAAGGTCTCGACTGCATCGAGACGGGCATTGATCGGGGTCGGATCGCAGAGCGGGGCGCTTAGCCGACGAGCAAGGAGGCGCGAGCCGGCTGGCGTGACGCATTCGTCGATCTCGCTCAGCAGCGAGCCCCGCGCGGTGCCGCGCTGCGTCTCGAGCAGTTCCAGCGACGCCCGGGTCGCGGCATCGATCGCCATTTGGGAGGTCAGCCGCTCGGTCGAGGGCGGACGGAGCGCGACGGCGACACCCTTCTGCGACTCGATGATGTAGCCAAGCAGCGCACCCAACGCGGCGCGTTCGACACGGGAGAACGCCGAGGCATCGACACTGTCCGCATCGAAGGTCGCGCCGATGATCCGGGCGGCTGCGGTCGAGTCAAAGGCTTCCGGCGGCGCGACGACGAAGGCCGCATCGGGCAGGCCGATCTTCAGCTCCTGCAGCGCGGCTTTGGTAGCCGCACTGAACAGCAGCTCAGCGGGATCGATACGGGCGATCTCGTCGCCGAGTGCTTCGGCGGTGAGTGCCAGCACGGTGAGTTCGCCGGTCGACACATCGGCGAAGGCGAGAGCGAAATCGGCGTCGCCGTGACGCAGCATGGCGAGGGCCGCGAGATAATTGCTGGCACGCGGCGGCAGCAGATCGTCTTCGGTGATGGTGCCTCGGGTGACGAGCCGCACGACATCGCGCTTCACCGGCGATTTGCCGCCGCGTTTTTTGGCTTCGGCCGGATCCTCGATCTGCTCGCAGATGGCCACACGGTGACCGAGCGCGATTAGCTTCTTGAGGTAGTCCTGCGCGGCATGGATGGGCACGCCGCACATCGGGATGTCGGCGCCCTGATGCTTGCCGCGCTTGGTGAGGACGATGCCGAGCGCCGCTGAGGCGATCTCGGCGTCCTCAAAGAACATCTCGTAGAAATCCCCCATCCGGTAGAACAGCAGATAGCCCGGATTGACCGATTTGAGCTCGAGATACTGCCCCATCATCGGGGTGATGGGCGCAGCCGGCTCGCGTGTTTCGGGAGGATCGAAGGGCGCCTGGTCCATGGCAGAACGGATGACCTCGAAAGGGAGCCGCGAACTTAAGGGCTTGGCGGCAAAATACCAACAGCCGCCGCGGCGAATTGCCGGTATGGGTGTGGCAGCAAGGGAGGCGAGACGTGGCGATCCGCGTAATCGAGACGGAGGACCGTGAGGTCTGGACGCGGCTGTGGACCGGGTATCTGACCTTCTACGAGACACTTCTGCCGGCAGAGGTGTTCGAGAGCACATGGTCGCGGCTGTTTGACCCGAAGGAGCCGGTGTTCGGGGCGCTGTCGCTCGACGCCAATGGACAGCCGGTCGGATTGGTTCACTACCTTTTCCACCGCACCACTTGGGGCATCGCCGATAGCTGCTATCTGCAGGATCTTTACGTCGACGCTACCGTCCGTGGCGGCGGGCATGGGCGGGCGCTGATCGAATATGTGGCGCATAGAGCGCGCGAGGCGGGCTCGACCCGGCTCTACTGGAACACGCACGAGGCCAATGTGACCGCTCGCCGCCTTTACGACGCAGTCGCGGTGCGCTCTGGCTTCATCCAGTATCGCAAGCCGTTGAGCTGACGCTCAGCCATCGCGGCCGAGCACGCGCCGCCAGGTCCATTGCGGATTGTAGCCGATGAGCGTGCGGGCCTTTTCGATCGACTCGAGTGAATCGTGCGGGCCGGTGCCGGGGCGGAGAGTGCATCCAGGAAACGCTGCAGCCACCAGCTCGGCATTGGTCTGGCGCATGATGGTATCGGGCGCCGCGATGGTCATCACTTCGGCGCCGGTGATGTCGCTCTCGAGCGCCTGCACGCAGGCATCGGCGGTGTCGCGGCTGTCGACATAGCCCCAGAGGTTGAACATGCGCGACTTCGGATCGCCCCAGAACGCCGGAATCTTGTCGTAGGCGGTGACGTGGCCGGGGGTATCGTAGAAGATGTTGGAAAAGCGCAGGCCGACGAAGGGCACGCCGTAACGGCGGTTCATGTGGCGCGCCAGATCCTCGGTGTTGGCCTTGCTGATGCCGTAGGACGAGGTCGGGATCGGCGGATCCTCGTCGCTGGTCGGCAGGATTTTGGGCAGCACCTTGTCGAAGGGGAAGCCGAGCACGGTTTCGGATGAGGCCCAGACCACCTTCTTCATGCCGAGGAAACAGGCGGCCTGAAAGACATTATAGGCGATCAATGAATTGGTGTGGAAGCGGGCGGCGCCGCTCAGATGATCCCAGTCTGGCTCGCCATTGGCGGCGAGCTGGATCACCGCGTCATGGCCGTAGAGTGCGGCAAAGGTCTGGCCGTAGTCGGTGAGATCGGTGCGGATGAAGCCGGATTTCTCGATGCCGCCCGGTATGGCGCGATCGATATTGGTGACCTCGTGGCCCTTGGCCAAGAGCGTCGCGATGACGACCGGCCCGATGCCGCGATCCCAGGAGCCAGTGCCACCGGTGACTGCTACTTTCATTTTGTTCTCCTTGCCCCACCCTCATCCGGCCTTCGGCCACCTTCTCCCCTCTTGGGAGAAGGCACAACTCACCAACATCACGGTCCCGTTGCCTTCTCCCCCCGTGGCAGAAGGTGGCGAAGCCGGATGAGGTGGAGCCTAATACCGATCGCTCGGGTGGTGGACTGGGCGATAGATGAAATCGGTGAAGTCGGCGTGAAGCGCCGTTCCATTGAGGTCGGACGCGGCGACGCCGACGAAGGCACCGGTGAAGCTGCCATGCTCGGCGTGGCCTCCGCACTCATCCGACAGCAGCGACGCATCAAGGGTTGAGCCGGCAAGCTGCCAGTTGCCGCCCGTGCCGGGTGCGTAGAAGAATTGCAGCGACGCGCCGCGAACCTCGAGCCTCAGTCGTATCGGTCCATCCTGCGGCAGTGGAATCGGCGCGGCCGGGAAAGTCAACTTGCCGTCGGGCCATGACCCCAGCGATGACATGATCAGCAGTTCGCGCTTGCCGTCGGAATGGGCGGCGACGGTGAGATAGTGGAAATTGTAACGCGAATAGTAGCCGGTGAGGCCGGCGAATTGCCGCTCGTCGCTCGGCGAAAAATCGAGCGTCACTTCCGCGTCGTAGGAGAAATGCGTCTGCCGCCGGGCGACCAGTGCCTGCTCGAACCACGAGCCGATCGATTCACGGCCATAGAGGCGCAGCAGATTGCCCTTGGTCTCGAAGATGCGGGCGGTGTCGGGTGTGCGCAGCCACTGGAAGTCCCTGGGCAGGCCATTGCTGAAATCGTAGCGCTGCTCGGCCCAGTATCTTGCCTCGTCGTGGGTGCCCGGAACGTTGACCTCGAGCTGCGGCACCTGGCCGTGCTTGAGCCAGAGCCAATCGTCGGACCGCCACTCAGCTTCCTGGATGCCGGTCTCACGGCCGAGGACCGAGCGGCGCTTCTGCGTGGTCGGGCGGCCCATCAGATGGACCAGATAGGTCTTGCCGTCGGGCGTTTCGACGATATCGGCATGGCCGGAGCGCTGCACCGGATTGAGCGGCGCGTCCTTGGCGGTGACCAGATATTTTTCCGGGTGCAACTCGTAGGGTCCGTCGATCTGGCGCGAACGCGCGAAGGTCGCGGCATGCTCGTAGCCGGTGCCGCCCTCGGCGGTGAGCAAATAGTACCAACCATTGCGCTTGTAGAGATGCGGACCCTCGACCAGCTTGAGATCGGTGCCCTGGAAGATGTTCTTGCGCTCACCGACGAGCTTTTTGGCGACCGGATCGTATTGCTGCAGGGCGATGCCCTCGAACAGCAGCGGGCGGACGCGATGGTCCCACAGCATGTTGACGAACCATTTCTTGCCGTCGTCATCGTGGAACAGCGAGGGGTCGAAGCCCGAGGAATTGATGTAGACCGGATCGGACCAAGGACCTTCGATACTGGGCGCGGTGACGATGTAATTGTGGGCGTCCTTGAACGAGCCATCCTTGCGCTTGACGTCGGTGTAGACCAGCCAGAACTGCGTTCCATCGTGGCTGAGGCACGGCGCCCAGACGCCGCAGGAATCCGGATCGCCGCGCATGTCGAGCTGCGACGCGCGAGTCAGCGGACGGGTGACGAGATCCCAATTCGCCAGATCCTTGCTGTGATGGATCTGCACGCCCGGGTACCATTCGAAGGTCGAAGTCGCGAGGTAGTAGTCGTCGCCAACGCGCAGGATCGACGGATCGGGGTTGAAGCCGGGCAGGATGGGATTGCGAAGAATGGGCATGAGGGCTCCGGGCGCGGCGCGATCAGGGGGCGCCATTGACTTCAATAATGTTACGGTCGGGATCGAGCAGATAGAGCTGCGGAAAGCCCGCCATGCCCTGACGCTTGAGGATCATTCGCATCGGATCGTCGGCTGCGCCATCCTCGTGAAACCCCATCGCCAGCGCCTCGACGACAAAACCTTCGAAATCGGCGGTGTTGAAGGCGAAGTGGATGTCGTCATTGTCGACGCCACGGGTCCTGAAGTTGCCGGCCGAATAGACCGTCAGGTGAACCTGCAACTGCCCCACCCCCAGCCAGATGCCAGGGATGGAGAAGGGCGGGCGCTCGATCGGGGCGAGTCCGAAAAGCTGCTGATAGAAGGCGGCCGACCGATCGAGATCGGTGACGATTACCGCCACATGATGCAGCCTCAACTCGACCATCGGCTCACACGAACCGGTTGACCAAATTCTCGAGATATTCCTGCTTGCCGGAGCGCGGCTCGGGGTTGATGTCGCTCTTTTCGACGCGCGCGGCGATCTGTTCAAGAGTGCGTTTGCCGGTGAGCATGGCTTTGCCTTCCTTGTCCTGCCAGCCGGCATAACGGTCGGCGAGGAACTTGTCGTAGGTGCCATCCTCGATCAGCGCCGCAGCGCCCTTGAGGCCGCGGGCAAGGGTATCGAGGCCGCCGACATGGCCATGCACCAGATCGGACGGATCGAGCGACTGGCGGCGAACTTTTGCGTCGAAGTTGAAGCCGCCGCTGTGGAGCCCGCCATTCTTCAGGATCTCGTAGAAGGCGAGCGTCATTTCGCCGGCGTTGTTGGGGAACTGGTCGGTGTCCCAGCCGGACTGCAGATCGTTGCGGTTGGCGTCGACGCTGCCGAGAATGCCGAGCGAGCGGGCCAGATGCAGTTCGTGCTCGAAGCTGTGGCCGGCGAGGAAGGCATGGCCGACCTCGATGTTGACCTTGACGTCCTTCTCGAGGCCATAGGTCTTGAGGAAGCCATAGACCGTCGCGACATCGTAGTCGTATTGGTGCTTGGACGGCTCCTGCGGCTTCGGCTCGAGCAGGATCTGGCCTTTGAAGCCGATCTTTTTGGCGTGCTCGATGACCAGCGTCAGGAAGCGGCCGGCCTGATCGAGCTCCTGCTTCATATTGGTATTAAGCAGGGTCTCATAGCCCTCGCGGCCGCCCCATAGAACGTAGTTCGAACCGCCGAGCTCATGCGTCAGCTCGAGTGCGTTCTTCACCTGGCCGGCGGCATAAGCGAAGACGTCCGGATCGGGATTGGTGGCGGCGCCACTCATGTAGCGGCGGTTGGAGAACATGTTGGCGGTGCCCCAGAGCAGGCGGGTCCGCTGCTTCTGCATCTTCTTGGCGAAGATATCGCCGATGATGCGGGTGTTCTTGTTGCTCTCCTTGAGGGTCGCGCCCTCGGGCGCGATGTCGGCGTCGTGGAAGCAGAAGAACGGGATGTCGAGAATGTCGAATAGCTCGAAGGCCACGTCGGCCTTGAGCTTGGCGCCGTCCATGCCCTTGCCGAACCACGGCCGGTCGAAGGTGCGGCCGCCGAACGGGTCGCTGCCCTCCCAGGCGAAGCTGTGCCAATAGGCGACGGCGGGACGGATGTGATCCTCCATCCGCTTGCCGAGAACGATCTCGTCCTTGTTGTAGTGGTGATAGGCCAGCGGATCCTTCGAGCGCGGGCCCTTAAAGGTTACGGGCTTTATGCCTTTGAAAAAATCAGTCACTTCCGGGCCTCCTCGATGGCAGGGTAGAGCGCGCGGTAACGCGCATATTGGTTGGTGTACGCGCCCCGCAGAGACGCGTCGGGTTTGATGATCTGCTTGATGCCCGGCATGATCATGATCGTAGCCGGGTCGGCGCCTTCGGCGGCGCAGAGCCCGAGCCGGGCGGCGCCGAGCGCACCGCCAAAATCACCGTCCTCGGGGACAGCGATTTCGGTATCGAGATTGGTGGCGATGAGTTTCAGCCACAATTGGGATTTCGAGCCGCCGCCGACCGCGAGGATGCGGCCAAACGACGTTCCAGCATCTTTCAGCGCGCGCTGGCTGTCGCGGAACGCGAAGGTGACGCCTTCCATCACGGCCTGCGCGAGGCGCGCCGGATCGCTCAGATGGCTGAGGCCGACGAAGGAGCCGCGGGCGGCCGCGTTGTTGTGCGGGGTGCGCTCGCCGCTGAGATAGGGCAGGAAGATTTCGTCACCGGGGCCTGTGAAGCTCTTTTCGGCAAGACCCGAGAGGTCGGCCTGGGTCTTGCCGGTGACGCTCGACAGCCAGTTGAGGCTGTCTGTGGCGCTGAGGATGACGCCCATCTGGTGCCAGGTGTTGGGGATGGCGTGGCAGAAGGCGTGAACGGCGCCGGCCGTGTTGGGGCGGAAGCGGTCATTGCTGACGAACAGCACGCCGGACGTGCCGAGCGACACGAACCCGTCGCCGGGTCGGATCGCGCCAATGCCGCAGGCGGCCGCGGCGTTGTCCCCGGCTCCGCCGGCGACGACCACCTTGCCGGTCATGCCCCAGCGGTTGGCGAGTTCGGGCTTGAGCGTGCCGCCGGGCGCGGAGCCTTCGACGAGGCTCGGCATGTGGGCGCGGGTGAGGCCGGTGACGGCGAGCAGCTCGTCGGACCAGTCGCGCTTGCCGACATCTAGCCAAAGCGTGCCGGAGGCGTCGCTCATGTCCTCGATGTAGTCGCCGGTCATCAGCAGACGGACATAGGCCTTGGGCAGCAGCACTTTGGCGATCTTGGCGTAGATTTCGGGCTCGTGCTTGCGGACCCAGGCGATCTTGGGGGCGGTGAAACCCGGCATCGCGACGTTGCCCGCAATGTCGCGGAGGCGCGGCAGCGCCGCTTCCATCTCGGCGCATTCGGCGGCAGAGCGGCCATCGTTCCACAGGATGCAGGGGCGCAGAACTTCGTCGTTCTTGCCCAGCAGGGTGGCGCCATGCATGTGGCCGGAAAGCCCGATGCCGCGGACCGCGGCCATTTCGGACGGATGCGATTTGGTCAGCGCGTCGAGCGCGCTCT
This sequence comes from Devosia sp., assembly GCA_039934955.1. Taxonomy (GTDB): domain Bacteria; phylum Pseudomonadota; class Alphaproteobacteria; order Rhizobiales; family Devosiaceae; genus Devosia_A. Next base: position 16,791 of record JBDTLB010000100.1, on the reverse strand, counting down.
GGCAGGCCGTCCACCAGTCTGCGGGGTTCTGTTCGGACCAGCCCGTATGCGGACGGACGGGCTCAACCGCCTTGGCGGTGGCTTCGCCCAGCGCCTTGCCGGCGCTGTCGATCAGGACCGCCTTGACGCCTGAGGTGCCGATATCAATGCCAAGATAGCTCATGAGGCACGTACCTCACGAAGCGCCGGTGTCGTATCTATTTTCTCTCTCCCCCAGCGGCTTGGCGCCGCCTGACATTTTAGAAGTGCCCTAGCGGAGGTTATCGCGCAGGAAAATGCCGATTTCAATGGGCTCGGAGTGAATCTCGGCATCGGGCGATAATGCCACCTGGCGGGCCGCCGCAATGGCGGCGCGGATTTCACCGTCCGGATTCTGGTCGAGCACGACGTCGAGCGTGCCGGCGCGGAGTGCATCGCGGGTCGTATCGCTCAATTCGTGCGCAACGACCCGGATGATGCCGGCGCGATGGGTCTTACCGAGCGCCGCGACGAGGCCGGCATTGCCCGCCCCCAGATTGTAGATGCCAGTCAGATCCTTTTGCGATTCCAACAGCTTGCGCGCCGCTGCCTCGGTCGCTGCGTCGTCGTCGTAGCCTTCGAGCGGGCCGAGGATTTCGAGTTTTGGGAATTCGCGGCCGAGCACGCCGGCAAAGCCCTCGAAGCGTTCGCGGTGATCGCGCAGGCCGAGCGATCCGGCGATGATCCCGACCGTGCCGGCAGCGCAGAAGCGGCCAAGGAGCGAGGCGGCGCTGCGACCGGCAGCTTGGTTGTCGATGCCGATGAAATGGCGGCGGGCCGAGCCGGGCAGGTCCGACACCAGCGTAATGACGGCGACACCGCGGCGGGTGACAGCATCGATGGCGCGAGCGACCGCCGGATCGTCTGGCGCGACGACCACGGCGCAATCGGTCTGACGACCGTTGAGCTCGTCGAGCCGGGCGACGAGAGCTGTTGGATCGAGCGCATGATATTGCACGGCAGCCAGCGTCAGCCGCTCGTTGCGGGTGGCGCGGATCCGGCGATGGACCGCGGCGACGAGGCTTTCCATGAAGGCGTTGCCGCCATCGGGGATCAGAAAGACGACCCGGAGATCTCGCGCGCGCGCCAACAGCGAGGCCGAAAGGTCGCGCCGGAAATCGAGCGACTTGATCGCTTTTTCGACCTTCTCGGCGGTTTCCTGACGGACGCCAGGGCGTGCGTTGAGGACACGATCAACGGTCGCGAGCGACACGCCAGCTGTCCGCGCCACGTCGTGCACGGTCGCCCGCTTTGCATCCAAACTTTCGTCCAAGCAGGCGCCCTCTCCGATCCGGGCGGAAATTGGCGCGCTGGGCTTGGCGGCGTCAACAGGTTTCGGGCGAGATTCCGGCTTTCTCGCCGCGTCCGATCCGGGCTAAACCCGGCGCGAGAATCGGTGGAGGGGCCAATGGTTGCGATCAAGAGTTTCGGAAATTTCGAGGGCAAGCGGGTCGACCAGTTCACCCTGACCTCGGCCAGTGGCGTCGAAGTCGACCTGATCAACTGGGGCGTCGTTGTGCGCGACTGGCGGGTGCCTGTCAAAGGCGGCAAGCGCTCCGTCGTGCTGGGGCTCGACAATTTCGACGACTACCCCAAGCATTCGCCGCATCTGGGCGGGCTTGCGGGCCGCGTCGCCAACCGGGTGCGCGGCGCCTCGTTCGAGCTCGACGCCAAAACCTATACGCTCCCCGCCAATGACGGAAAGCAGAGCCTCCACGGCGGACCGCAGGGGATCGGCCGGCTGGTGTGGGAGGCGGAGCCTGACGATTCCCACAATGCGGTGGTGTTCTCGCTCAATTCGCCGGACGGCGCGGCGGGTTATCCCGGCAACCTCAAACTGAAGGCGACCTATCGGCTCGAGGGCAACCGGCTGCGACTGGAACTGGAGGCGACCACCGACCGGCCGACGCCGCTCAGCCTCGTTCAGCACCAATATTTCAACCTCGGCACCGGCACCGACGTGCTCGACCACAAATTCTGCATCGCGGCGCATGCCTATACCGAGAGCGATTCGGACCTGGTGCCGACCGGCAATATCTTCGAGATCAAACCGGGACATGCGTGGGACTTCCACGCGCCGCGCACTCTGCGTGACGCGACCGGCAAAGCGAGGGATTATGACGGCAATGTCGTGCTCGACGCAGGTCGCGATTTCGGCGAGCCGATCGCCGTGGTGAATTCGCCGGACGACGATCTGACACTGAAGCTGTGGAGCGACCGCCCGGGTCTGCAGGTTTACAATGCGATGACCACCGATGTGCCGGTGCCGGGGCTGGGCGGCCAACACTATGGCAAATATTCGGGCTTCTGTCTCGAGGATCAGGCGCTGCCCGATGCGCTGCACCATCCGCACTTCCCCAACATCATCATCACGCCGGACAAGCCGTACTCGCACTGGTGCGAGTTCGAGATCGCGTGACACGCTACGTCGCGTTGCTGCGGGGCGTCGGGCCGGCGAGCCATGCGAGAATGCCGCTCGGCACGCTGGCCGAGCGGTGTGCAGCGGCAGGCCTCGCTGATGCGCGAAGCATTGGTAATACCGGCAACGTAGTGTTCGGCTCCAAGCAGTCGCAGGCGGCGGTCGAAGCAATCGTGGCGGCGGCGGTGAGATCGTTCGGGGCTGGCTGCGAGGTGTTCACCCGAACGCAGCGGCAGGTCCAGATGCTGGTCGGGCTGGCGCCTTTTCCGTCGGCAGCCGAAGACCGTCCCGACCGGCTGGGAGTCTGCTTTTTTCACAAGGACCCACGTTGGCCCCGGGAATATCTGGAGCACAAGGGGCCGGAGCAGCTGAAGACCTTCTCCAACCACCTGATCGTCGACTATGGCGCACGGATATCGATGAGCCGCCTGACGATCGAGAAGACCGTCGGGGCGTCGATGACGCAGCGCAACTGGAACAGTGTTCTGCGGATTGCCGCGACACTCGACGAATAGGCTCAGCCGGCGTCCTTCCTCGCGCGGCGGAGGAGGACTGCCGGCTGGTAGATCGGTCTTACGCCGCCTTCGGTTCGGCGACCTTGAGCTCGACGTCGTGCGCGACGCGGATCAGGTTGGAATAGGGGCAGATGTCGTGCGCGAGCGCCATGATCGCCTCGACCTCGTCCTTGCTCCAGCCCGGCACGATCGCGGTGAGCACCGGCACGATGGTGAGGCCGACATTGTCCTCGCGGTCCGCGAGGGCGATATCGGCGTAAACCTCAGCGCCTTCCGGCAGCTTCTTGCCCTGCTTGCGAGCCGCTGCGCCCATGGCGCCGAGGAAGCAGGCCGCATAGCCAATTGCGAACAGCTGCTCGGGATTGGTGCCCGGACCGTCGTCGCCGCCCAGCACTTTTGGGGTCGAGAAGTTCACGGCAACTTTGCCGTCGTCGGTTCTGCCGTCGCCGACACCGCGTCCGCCATGGGCCGCCGAGCCGTGTGCCGTGTAAAGGATTTTGGTCATTTCAGGATGCCTTCCAGATGAGATCAACTCAGCGCGTATAATTCAGAACTCAATTGTGCACAATCAAATTGTGTGCGACAAATTGTGGAGGAGAACATGCGCTATGGCAAAGTCGCTGAAGCTGGACGACCAACTCTGCTTTTCGATCTATGCGGCGGGGCATGCCTTCAACCGCTTTTACAAGCCGCTGCTCGGGCCGCTCGGGCTCACCTACCCGCAATATCTGGTGCTGCTGGCGCTATGGGAAACCGACGGGCTGACGGTGAAGGCGATCGGCGAGCGGCTGGCACTCGATTCGGGCACGCTGACGCCGCTGCTGAAGCGCATGGAGGGGGCCGGGCTGGTGGCGCGCGCACGCGGCGCGGCCGATGAGCGCCTAGTGCTGGTGCGGCTGACCCTCAAGGGCAAGAAACTCGAAGCGAAGGCAGCGGTGTTCCCGCTACAAATCGGCGCCGCCGCAAGCTGCTCGGCGGCGGAGCTCGGGGCGATGCGTAGATTGATCTTCCGGCTGCGCGACGATCTCGACGCAGCCGCGGCGACCTAGCGCCAGCCGGCCAGCAAATTGCCCGGCGCGAAGGCCAGTGCGAGCAGCGCGATCAGGTGAACCAGCACAATGCCGAAGGTCGCAACGGTGAAGGCCGGCTTGGCGGTCTTGTGGTGGAGCCCGGCCTGCGCCAGTAGCCCGCCGATGATGCCGCCGGCGAGGTCGATGGCGTGCAGCGTTGTCTCCGCCGTCCGCCAGCGACCCGCGCGAGCCGCGAGCTTGTCGAGCCCGTAGGCGAGGAAGCTCACGCACCCCATCCCGACATAGATCCACAGTAGAAATCGCGGCTGGTGCAACACGATCAGCGCGCCGAGCAGCAGCGCGGCGGCGAGGAGGCGAAGGGCTCGCGCCAGTTGCGCGCCCTCGATGCGATCTGGAGACGGACCTTTAGGGGGCGGCGGCTGCGAGTGGCGCAAGCCGGCAATCTGGGCAGAGGCCAGCGCGGGTCGACCATCCTTGCCCGGCCCGGCGATATAGGTCAGACGGTCGCCGATTTCGGGCCGCCGCATCGGGTGGTCGAAAGCCGAGATGTGGACGAACAATCGTTCGCCTGTGGCCGAGCGGACGAAGCCGAAACCGCGCTCATCGTTCCACTCGACGAGTTCACCGGCCTCTTTCAACGCCCCCCTCCGAAACGATGACGGTAGGCGCGCGGCGTCATCGCCTTGGCGGCCTTGAACTGCCGGTTGAAATTGGCGAGCGAGTCATAGCCAATGTCGCTGGCAAGATGGGCGATAGGTCGTGCGGTGCCGGAGAGCATCGCGCAGGCCTCGCCGATGCGGAGTGCCGTCACATAGGCGGTGATGGTCTGCTGGGTGTGACGCTGGAACATACGGTGCAGGCCCGAGGGTGACAGCGCCGCGATATCGGCGAGCGTCGGTATGCCGAGGCCCTCGGCATAGTTGAGATGGATGTAGTCGAGGACGCGGTCGATGCGGGTGCGGTCGGCGCCGGGCGCGACGATTGCGGGTGCGGTTGCGAGCGGCGCCGCGTTCGTGTCGGTCGCGAGAAACTGCAGCAGATCGAGCAGCGGCAGGACGCGCGCCTCAGGTGGACGGGCAAACAACGATGCAATGCGGCCGCGCGCCTCACGGGCGATGTTGGGCGAGAAATTGAGGCCGGTTCGAGCGCGAATGAGGAGTGCGCTCACCGGCTGTAGCTCGACCAGCGTGGCACCGAGCGCGGCGGCCCAGTCGGGATGAAACCACATCACCTGCGCGACATGCGGGCCGGCTTCGATGCGCTCACGACTGACCCAGGTGTGCGGCAGGTTGGGGCCGATCAGCACCAGATCGCCGTCGGCATAGTCGCCGATGTGATCGCCGATGAAGCGCTGGCCGCGCGAGTTGAGGGTGAGAGTCAGCTCGAACTCTGGATGATGGTGCCATTGGAAGGGAATGCCGCCCTCGAGCTGGCGATCGAGCCAGGCCCAGGAGGCGCCTGGCCGGCGCTGCACCTTCTCCAGAAACGGCTTCATCCGGCTCGTTTGTCCATATCAATGCCAGATTAGTATCAGAATAGGCCACTCCGCAGCAACATGGCTGATCGGGTCGGCGCTAGCTTGGCGTCATCGCAACGGTCCCCGAGGGGAGGCTCAGATGGAGGAATTCTTCGATGTCGATGGCACAGGGTATCCAGCCGAAGCAGGGCATGGGGCCGGCGACCAAGCGGGATTCACACCAGACCTCAACGAAGGTTTCGACACAGCTGAAGGACATCAAGAAGATTTTGCCGCTCAGAGTGCTGTCGAAGGCGGACTTCGAACACTGGCAGACCAAGGGGTATGTGATTGTTCGAGATGCAGTCGAAGCGGATCATGTCCAGCGTCTGAAGGATTTGCTCTGGGCGTTTGAGGAGAAGGACCCCCAGGATCCCTCGACCTGGTACACGCCGCAGCGGCGCGACCACATCATGAAGGAGCTCAACGGCACCGGCATGGTGGAAATCTACAACCACCAGGCGTTGTGGGACAACCGGATGACGCAGCGCGTCTACGACGCCTTTGTCGACATTTGGGATATCGAAGACCTCTGGGTCTCGATCGATCGGGCGAACCTCAACCCGCCCAAGCAGGTCAAGGGTCCGAACCAGAACGGCTTCATCCACTGGGACAATGACACGTCGCTCGACCCGCTGCCGATCGGCGTGCAGGGCGTACTCTCGCTGGTCAAGCAGGACGGCAATATCGGGGGCTTCCAGTGCATTCCCGAGCTGTTCTATGATTTCGATGAATGGGTGAAAACGCAGCCGGCCGATCGTGACCCGATGCACCCCGACACCACCGGCCTCACCATCACCAATATCGAGATGGAGCCGGGCGATCTGATGATCTTCAACACCCTGCTTGCCCACGGCGTTCGCCCCAACCACTCGGACGACCGGGTGCGCATGGCGCAATACATCTCGATGTTCCCTGCCGAGGAGCAGGATGAGGTGCAGAAGGCCGAGCGCATCAATCTGTGGCGCAACCTCGAGCACCCGCGCCGTGACGCGTTCCCAGGCGATCCGCGCGAGTGGGAAAAGAAGAACGCCACCACCGCCAAGCTGACGCCGCTCGGCGAAAAGCTGCTCGGGCTGAAGAGCTGGCAGCAATAGGACCAGGTGATCGGGGCGCTCTCGGCTGGTCTGCACGCGCCCGGTGGTTCATCCCCTGCCCGGTTGAAATCGTCGCCCGCGCCCTCTAACCCATAGGCATGGCCGACAAAGATCCGAATGCGCGCCTGCTGGCGCTGAGCGACGGCGTGATTGCGGTGGCGCTGCTCGGCCTCTAGCCGCGGATGCTCGCCTATCGTCACTGCAAACGGGAGGGGGACCACAATGGCGACTGAACGCAACGACAAGCGGCTCTACACGACGCTGGGGGCGTTGCGGCGCGACCAGCTCGGGATGATTTTGCCGCACGAGCACGTCTATGTGGACCTCAGGACGCCAGATCAGCCCGGCTATGCGAGCGGTGACGCTGCGGACGTCGTGGCGCTGATGGCGCCCGAGATCGAAAAGATCAAGGCGCTCGGCATCACGGCGCTTGTTGAGTGCACGACGGGCGGCGTGGGGCGGCGGGCCGATTTCGATCTCGCGGTCTCGCTAGCGACGAATTTTCCCATCGTGGTGCCGACCGGCAATTATCGCGAGCCGTGGATTCCCGAATGGGTGCGGACGGCGAGCGAGGCGGAGATCGAGCGCTGGATGCTGCGCGAACTCAACGAGCGGTTCGACGAGGCCGATTATCGCGCCGGCTGGATCAAGCTCAGCGCCGGCGATGACGGCATCACGGCGCTCGAAACGAAGATTTTGCGCGCCGCGACGCGCGCTGCCATCGTGACCGGCGCAATTATCGGCAGCCACACGATCAAAGGCCGCGTAGTGATGGACCAGCTCGACATCATCGAGGCGGAGGGCGGGCGGCCGGACCGCTTCATTTCGATCCACACTCAGGCCGAGCCGGATTTTGGCCTCAACCTGGAGGTCGCGGCGCGCGGCGCATGGATCGAGTATGACAATATCGGGCAGGTGGATGACGAGGCGCTGATCCCGCTGATCCTCAAAGTGCTTGAGGCCGGGCGTGGAAACCAGTTGCTGCTGAGCCACGACCTCGGCTGGTACGATCCAGCGCAGCCCAATGGTGGGGTGCCGCGGCCCTACACGCATCTCAGCGAAGTGATGCTGCCGAGGCTGCGCGCCGCGGGTGTCGATGCGGCAATTTTGAAGCGCCTGACGCACGACAACCCGTTCGACGCGTACGCTCGCTAGGCGGTCGCCGCTCCAGCGTTGCTCGGCGTCTGATCGGGTTTTCTAGCCGCGATGGATCTCGCTAGCCGAGATAGATCTTGAGGTGCCGCAGCGAATAAAGCGGCAACAACGGGAACAGGATCGGCACGCGCCGCACATAGTCCAGATAGGCCGGGTCGCCGTCATAGCGCTCGGCCTGTTTGATTTCGAGGCGGCGAGCAGAGCCGAGCATGATCAGCTCGATGCAGACGAAGCCGACAGCGGCGATGAGCCAGTGGGCGAGACTGCCGTAGGCGCCGATGCCAGCGATGAATCCGCCAAACCAGAATATTATTTCACCAAAATAGTTCGGGCAGCGGACGATGCTGAAAAGGCCGGTGCTGACGAAGCGCTTCGGGTCGCGCGCCTTGATGCGGAATTTCTGCGCGTCGGCGGCGGCCTCGAGGACAAGGCCGACGAGCATGATGATGGCGCCAACGGGCAGCGTGGCGCCCGGCGTGCCGGTGAGATTAAACAGCAGCGGCGACGCCATGGCGACATAAAGGGCGGCAACGCTGATCCAGATCGCGAATTTGATCGGCTGCGTGATGTGGGCGCTGCGCTCCTTACTGGCGGCAAGCTCGCGGGCGAAGGACGGGCTACGCTCACGTGACACCAGATAGAGCCCGAGACGCAGACCATACGCGAGCAGCAAGAGAAGCTGCGCGACCAGCCATGGCGACAGGACATTGCGATAGAGCAGCGCAAAAAACGCTGCCTCGGCGGCGATGGAAAAGCCGTAGCCGAGGCTGATGAACCAGTCGACGCGGCGGAAGCCGAGGGCTGAGATGGCGAGGCTCAGCAGCAAGGCCAGGCCGAGACTCGACCAGGGGAGATTGGCGACAAGGAAATCGGGCATTGAGATGCTCTTGTTAGCTGGCCCGGTTACGGCGGGACCGCCGGACCGGATCACTTTTGGGCGGACAGCGGAGCGCGGCTGGCCGGCGAAAGCAAGCTGGCGTAAGAGTGCCTCCCGCCTCAGGCATTTCGCCGCTCCGAGCCCGCAACTTGTCCGACTTATCCGTGCCGTCCGGCAGCCTGTTCCGGCATCGTCCGTTCCTGCTGTTTATCGGTTCGCGCGCCCTCTCCTCGATGGCGTTCCAGGGCACCGGGGTCGCCATCGGCTGGCTGGTTTACGACAAAACGCGGAGCGTCTTCGATCTGGGGCTGATCGGGCTTTGCCAGTTCCTGCCGATGGTGATCCTGACCTTCGTCGTCGGCCACGTCGCCGACCAGTTCGACCGGCGCCGAATCGGGCTCATCTGCCAGATTGTCGAGACGATCACACTGGGCATCATCGCGCTCGGCGTAGTGCAGGGCTGGCTTGGACTGCCGGCAATCTTTGTCGCGGTGGCGATCCTCGGCTCAACGCAGGCGTTCGAGCGGCCGACGATGGCGGCGCTGCTGCCCGGCATCGTGACGGCGCAGCAATTGCCGCGCGCCATCGCCAATTCGACCTCGGCGATGCAGACTGCGCTCATCGTCGGGCCGGCGCTGGCGGGCCTGCTCTACGGCGTCGGGCCGGTGGTGCCGTTCGTGGTTGCTGCGGCGATGTTCCTCGCCGCCAGCCTTTCAGTCAGCGCCATCCCGCATCCTGGCGTCACTCCTAAACGCGAGCCGGTGACGCTCGAGCGGGTGTTCGCGGGCGCAGTGTTTATCCGATCAAAGCCGGTGATGCTGGGGACAATCTCGCTCGATCTGTTCGCGGTGCTGCTCGGCGGCGCGACGGCCCTGCTGCCGGTGTTTGCCCGCGACATCCTGCATGCCGGCCCGCTCGGCCTCGGCCTGCTGCGTACCTCCCCGGCGATCGGCGCGTTGACGATGTCACTGGTGCTGGCGCGCTTTCCGCTGACCCGCAATGTCGGCAAGACGATGCTGGGGGCTGTTGCAATCTTCGGCGCGGCAACGATCGTCTTTGCGTTCTCGACCAACATCGCCCTGTCGGTGCTGATGCTGCTCGTGCTCGGCGCGTCCGACACAATCAGTGTCGTGGTGCGGACGACGCTGGTGCAGCTGCTGACGCCGGATGGCATGCGCGGCCGGGTCAACGCGATCAACTCGCTGTTCATCGGGACGTCGAACCAGCTCGGCGAGTTCGAATCCGGATTGGTGGCGAGCCTGGTCGGCCCGATCTGGGCCGTCGCGCTCGGCGGCCTCGGCACGATCGCCGTGGTGCTGCTGTGGACGAGATTGTTCCCGGCGTTGCCGAAGGTGCAGAGGTTCGGCGAGGATTAAGCGCCGCCCATGTTTACCCGATAGCTCAAGGCTTCGGCGATATGTGGACGCGTCACCTTCTCGCTCCCCGCGAGGTCGGCCAAGGTGCGGGCGACTTTCAACACGCGGTGATAGGCGCGGGCGCTGAGGGAAAAGCGCTCGGCGGCTTGCAGCATCAAGGCCTGGCTCTGCTTGTCGGGATCGACGACGGTTTCGATCAGCGTCGAGCCAGCCGCGGCGTTGGTGAAGATCGACGGGTGGCCGGCGGCGAGGTAGCGCTCGCGCTTTACCTCGCGCGCGGCGCGCACGCGGGCGGCGACGCTGGCCGAGGATTCCGCGGTGGCGGGGCCGATCATGTCGGCGGCGCCGACGGCCGGAACGTCGACCCGGATATCGATGCGATCGAGGAACGGGCCGGAGATGCGGCCCTGGTAATCGGCGGCGCACGCATCGCCGCGCTTGCAGGTGTGGCCCGGCGTGCCGGCGAGGCCGCATTTGCGGGGGTTCATGGCGGCGATCAGCTGGAAGCGCGCCGGGAAGGTAACGCGGGCATTGGCGCGGGCGATGACGGTCTCGCCGGATTCGAGCGGCTGGCGCAGGCTGTCGAGCACGTGGTGAGAACACCAAAGATGTGCACCCCGCCCATTCCAACCCACTGAAATCATTGGGCGTTCTTTAGGACGATTTTCCAGAAACCAAAGTTGTGCCTCTCCAGAAACCGAAGATGTGCATCTGCATGCTGCTACTCCAGCGTGCTCTCTTGGTTATCTCACCACTGATTTCGCTGTGAAGTAGCCGATGCCTCACGGAGCCAGCGGGAAAGCGGAACAAAGACCATCCTATGGAGTTCCTGAGCGCGCTAGACCGATCCTCGATGGTCTTCGCCAGCGAAAGTGGCTCCATGCCCAACCGGTTCGACAAATTCGTCCACGACGAGAATCTGAAAGATTTCGGCCGACAGATTGAAATCGAGACCGATCCGACCCGCCTTGCTCTCCTCAAAACCCTGTTGCGGGAGGAGCAAGGTGCGTCCAGTGGTCGACGTGCCGAGGAGGCCCTACTGACCTCGCGGGGTCGATAGCGGAACAAATCCGATGCCCTACGGGTTTATGACTCGCTAGACCATCAAGCGTTAAGCTCCTGGCGCTTAGCCCCCATGCCCTCGCGACGGGGGCTTTTCGCGTTTGGACGCACCATCGCGTGACCTGACGGATTTGCCTTAGGACGATGAGGCTTCGGGGTGCTAGGGTTCAAATGTGGAACGGCGGCCGTTTGCGCGGTCGCGAGTTTTCTGCCGAGTCATGGCTTCGCGCTGCGAGCCTCCGGCCCAAGAGGGCCTCAATGTGACATCTCCTCCCCACATCGAAGCGGCAAGCACGCTGGCTGTTATCGCGTCATCGCACGAGCCGCTGCTCTTTCTCGACAGCGGTCTCAAACTCATTGCCGCAAGCGGTTCTTTCTGTCGGGCCTTTCAGATCGATCCTGCGAGTGTCCCGGGCCGCTTGCTGTCAGACCTCGGCGGCGGCGAATGGGCCAGTCCACGATTAACATCCTTGCTAAGAGCCACTGCCTCACGAAGCGCCAACATCGAGGCCTATGAGATGGACCTCGAAAGGTCCGGCCGTGAAATCCGAAATCTGGTGTTGAACGCGCATCGACTGGACGACGGAGATGAGGACCACGTTCGCCTATTGTTGGCTGTCTCCGATGTCACCGACGCACGTGCTGCCGCCAAGCAGAAGGACGATCTGGTGCGCGAGAAGGCCATCCTGCTGCAGGAGGTTCAGCACCGGGTGGCCAATAGTCTGCAGATCATTGCAAGCGTTCTCATGCAGAGCGCTCGTAAGGTCCAGTCCGAGGAGGCGCGTGGCCACCTTCACGACGCCCACCATAGGGTCATGTCGATCGCCGCCGTGCAGCGCCAGCTTGCGACCTCTAGTCTCGGCGAGGTCGCGCTCGGTCCCTACTTCAAGCAGCTTTGCGAAAGTCTGGGGGCGTCGATGATCCACGATCATAAGCGCCTATCGATTGCCGTTACGGTCGACGACAGTGTGGTGAACGCAGATCGGTCGGTCAGTCTCGGCTTGATCGTGACGGAGCTGGTGATTAATGCCCTCAAGCACGCCTTCCCGGGCCACCGGCACGGCGCGATCTCTGTCGACTATCACTCCGAGGGAGCCAGCTGGTCTCTGTCGGTTACCGACGACGGCGTGGGGATGCCCACAGGCAGCAGAGCTCCCAAACCGGGCCTAGGCACCGGCATTGTTGAGGCCCTGGCGCGACAACTGGCCGGTGAGATCTTGATCACCGATGCCGCTCCCGGGACCGCGATCTCAATCGTTCACGATGTCAAAGCCACAGTCGGCCAAGACCTACCGGCGGCCGCCTAGCTTCTCCCAGAGGCCACCACGCACCCTTACCGCCCAACGGCGTTTGACTTGATTGCATTTAGAGGCGCCATGCCCAAACCCAAGGCCATCGTTCTGGTGGTGGAAGATAACCCGATCATTCGAATGGGTGCCGTCGATTTGGTCATCGCGGCGGGCTTTGAAGCCCTTGAGGCGAGTGATGCCACCGAGGCCATCAAGGTACTCGAGTCCCGCCCCGACATTCATTTGGTCTTCACCGATGTGAACATGCCGGGCAGCATGGACGGGATAAAGCTGGCTCACTACATCGCTGACCGGTGGCCACCGGTGAAACTGATTGTTGCCTCCGGCCAGACCGTGATTGAGGAGAGTCAGCTTCCGCTTGGCGCCCGGTTCTTCCGCAAACCATACGATGACGGCTCAATCGTCCAGGCCATGACCGCGATGCTCTTTGCCGGGACAAACGACTCGACAGGTGTCACCCACGTTGGGCGCTAGTTGGGCGGCCAACGCCGCCGGCAAGCGCAACATCTAGCTCTCCTCGGCCATCCGACCTACGGTCGCGGCCGGGGGGACGCGCGTCCGCGCTATGGGGATATGAGTGAACTCATCTCCCCCTCAGCTTTTGGGCGGGCCAGCAGATATCCTTGAAGCTCATCGCAACCGGCAATCTCGAGGAACGAGCGCTGAGCCTCTGTTTCAACTCCCTCGGCGGTTACGGAGATCTGGAGTGCTTTGGTGAAAGCGACAATCGCCCGGACAATTGCATCGGCGGTGGGGTTTCCAATTCCGGAAACAAACGAGCGGTCAATCTTGATCTTGTCCACGGCCAGTTGACCGAGATAGCTCAGCGACGAGTACCCGGTACCGAAATCATCGATCGCAATCCTCACACCCACGGCGCGGAGGACGTCGAGCAGCGTGCGGGTCTGGACAAACTCTTCGAGTAAGACGCCTTCAGTTATCTCTAGCTGGAGTCTATGCGGATTAACCCCGCGATCAAGTAAGGCTTTGAGCGTGCGAGGTGCAAAGCCGGGGTCGCGAAGCTGCGTAGGGGATACGTTGACAGCCACCCATTGTACTGCGGGGTGCCTCAACAAGAATTCACAGGCCATGCGAAGGACCAGATCGCCCAGGGCGATTATCAATCCTTTCTCTTCGGCCAGCGGCACAAACTGGTCAGGACCAAGGAGACCCAGGTCTGGATGCTTCCAGCGCACGAGAGCCTCAACGCCGAGTAACTTTGAGCCCTTGGCGTTAAAGATTGCCTGGTAGTGCACAATCAACTGATTGCCGCGAAGCAACGCTCCTCGCAAATCGGCTTCCAGTTGGTTCCGGCGTTCCAGGTCCACCGCCATTTCTGCTTCGAACTGCTGCCACCGGCTTCGGCCATCAGCTTTTGCGCGATATAGGGCAATGTCAGCCTCGCGCAGCGCGACTAGCGCTGTGGTCGAACGATGAACTTTGGCGACGCCGACGCTTGCGCCGACGAAGACGTCATTGCCCATGATTGTGAAGTCGCTGAGTTGCCGAACAATCAGGTCATAGAAGGCATGCTCTTCCGCGGTTGACGCAAAGCCTCTCACAATGACGAACTCATCGCCCCCCAGCCGAGCGACGTGCCCATCACCTTCCAGCATTTCCGATAAACGCAGAGCCACTTGCACGAGCAGTTCGTCACCTGCCGAATGACCAAACGTGTCGTTCACCTGCTTAAACCGATCGAGGTCGATCAGGATGAGCCGTACGTCCTCCTCGAGACCGAGCCTGCTCGCGACGTCAGACAGATGCTCTTCAAAACTTGATCGATTAGCTAAGCGCGTTAGCGGATCGCAATAGGCGAGGAACCGCACCTGTTCCTCGGCACGCTTTCGCATGGTGATGTCTCGGGCGACACCAACCAGCCCGGTGATGTTTCCGCGCTCGTCCCTCATTGGAACCTTGGACGTGGACAACCATCGCTGCTCCCCCGTCGGCAGGATCACAAACTCCTCTTTGTCGATCATGGGTTCACCTGATCCGACCACGCGCTGATCATCCGCAAGGAACTCGCGCGCGCGCTCAATCGGGTGGAGGTCGGTGTCGGTACTGCCGATAATTCCGGCGGCATCCCGCCCAAGATCCGAAGCTACGGCCTTGTTGGCGACGACGAACCGGTTGTCGATATCCTTAACGAACAGGTAGTCAGGAACCTGGTCGATCATTGCGCGCAGCTGAGAGCGTTCTTCAAGCAGTTGCCAGCGCTGTCGCTCCCACTGTTCACGCTCCTCAAGATGCTCGGTGGTCTGCCGAAACATCAGTTCCTGAAGACGCACAAGACCATCCGCCATCTCTGGTGGATAGTTACTCTTCTTGGTGCGGTGCGATCTCTGAACCATCTCTCAGCTGAGAATGGGGGAGCCGAATATTTATGCGGTTAAGTTGATTAGTGTTCATACCCTTAACGTGTGCGGGGCAACGTCGTAATCGACGCTCCGAACGCACTCCCTTTTTTGGACCGTCCGCACTTGGCCCTCGAGTGGGGCCATCAATCCCCGCAAACTTTCAAGGGTTGGCCGTTGCACCTACCGGGTGCTTAAGGATGTCCGTATCGGCGGCGGCCCCACCACCGTGCGTGTCTTTCTCCAGGAGGCGAAGTCCTCCACCGCGCCCCGGCGCTTGACGTCACCTCGGTCCCTGAGGGCAACTTCTGGCGCGAAGCGATCGTTCGGCTTACTGGGAGGCTGATCGCCCAGCATGTTGTGTCCACTATTGTCGCGTTTGGTTAAGGACCGTTTCTGGCCCGACGCGGACACTTATCCGCGCGCGGTTCAACCTGATCGCGCAACCGAAACGTCTCAAGTGGCGTCAGGCGCCTGGTGTGCTCGCCCTTCATAACCCGCTAACGGTGCAGGCGAGGCCCAGGTGGGTAGCGATCATTTCCATGGCAGACTGCGAATGCTTAAGTCATTTCACTGTGAATAGGCGTCGTTCCGTGACCCCCACGCGACCAGACAAAACAATACGTTACAGGGCCGATCGGCGTCCGGACCCGTCGCCGATTCACAACTCGATCGCACTCGCCGGCATTTTATTTATCGGCGTTTCTCTCGATATTGCAGGCGTCTCTGTAACGCCCACGCTGTCCAAGTTTGGCCAGCGGTGATGGACCGGACGACTTGCGAGCAACGGTCCGGACGACGTCGAGATCTACGGATATCCAATGCTGTCCGGGACCGGCACCGGTGTCCTGCACGATCGGGGTGGCTGTTACTTTGAAGCCCGGTAAAGAGCCGCGGGTGGATATGGGCATGGAATTGACCTCGGCGGCACCGGGCGCAATAACGCCAGCGTTGAGCCGGAACAGGCTCGTGTATGCTTTAACCTCACCGTCGGCTGTGGTCCTCTCAATGCGGGCCAGTTTGGCACCAAAGGCGCCGAACAGTGCGGCTCCGGCTTCCGGGGTGACGCTGGCTTCCATCTTTTTTACATGCGGGTAGCGAGCAAAGAACGCGCCGATGCGTAGCCGCATCAGGATACCCGCGACGGAGGAATACCGGCGCAGCTCGTCCGCGGCGATCTCTATGTCCGGGTGACGCATGCCAGCAGCGCTGATGAGATACTGCAGGTCGATGGACAGCTTCGCGTCTATCACGCCGGCAATTCTGCCACGCTCACCCCGAATGTAGGTCCAGCTCTCGAATATGGGCTTTCCGTCGAACGCGGCGATGTCCGTGCTAATGATGCCGTCAGCGACGATGGCGCCAAGAACTCGGTCGGCGTTCGACAGGCGCACACCAGTGACGCGCTCGAACATTGGTTTCACGATAGACGTCTGGCTCGTCACATTCATCGCGATCAGCACCAGCGCGATGCGCATCTGAGCAGCTGACAGGCCACCCAGAACGGCGTGTTCGGCGACTGCGTAGGGAATGCGAAGGACCTGACCTGTCGGCTCGAAATTGACGCTTTGTGAGGCACGCATTTACGGGTGAAACTTATTTCACTAGCTGATAGGTGCTGGATGTAGGTCCGAGATACGCATATGTCAATCAATGTCAACAAATGCACAGGTCTCCCGTGAGTTACAATGAGGTGCCGGCGAGTTACCGTAACTCTCCGTGACGTAAAGAGGGGTTACCTATAGGAGTACTATAACTTCTACTGCGTTTTCAGTTCTTTCTCGCACGCGCGACCCCTCCCCTGGCGGGGAGGTAGGAAGGCAGAAAGGGAAGGAAGAAAGGGAAGGAAGAAAGCACAGATTAAGACGTGCCGTGGCCGCCACTGCGTGGCTCAATAAAGCGGTGCAAATTTCGTTTTATAGAAGCCAGCTGGTCGACGAGACCCTCGGACAGATCCGTGGACGTGTCCCTTCTGGTGACTTTCAACGTCGCGTGAAACAGTGCCTACATGACGAAATTTGAGACACAGAACCAGCAGCTAGAACACGGGTCAACGAT
>JBDTLB010000099.1:0-8741 GCA_039934955.1 Devosia sp. | reverse complement strand
ACGAGACGCTTTATTCCTGCGCCTATCTCCGCTAAAAGCCCAACAATGACGAGCTTTTCGCGCCTTCGTGTGCTGACGATACGAATTACAGGCCCGGTGTTCCGGGCGGCCTGAGCGCCGCCGGAACCGCCGGGACTTTTGCGCGCACCCCTCGCGCTTTTCCAGACCATGATAGTTCAAGCCCCGGGCTTTCCCGCCGCCGGGCAATTGAGATGGCAGATCAATGACCGATACCCCTACCGCCGATAAGGCCGAGACAATCGACTATTCCAAGACGCTCTACCTACCGCAGACGGATTTCCCGATGCGCGCCGGTTTGCCGGAGAAGGAACCGGTTCTGGTCAAGCGCTGGCAGGACATGGACCTCTACCGCAAGCTGCGCGACAGCTCCGCCGGCCGCACGAAATACGTGCTGCATGACGGCCCGCCCTACGCAAACGGCAACATCCACATCGGCCACGCGCTGAACAAGATCCTCAAGGATGTCATCACCCGCTCGTTCCAGATGCGCGGCTATGATTCCAACTATGTGCCTGGCTGGGACTGCCACGGCTTGCCGATCGAATGGAAGATCGAGGAGCAGTACCGCGCCAAGGGCAAGGACAAGAACGACGTCGAGATCAACGAATTCCGCGCTGAGTGCCGAACCTTCGCGCAGCATTGGGTCGACACCCAGCGCGAGGAGTTCAAGCGCCTCGGCGTGATCGGCGATTGGTCCAACCCGTATCTGACGATGAGCTTTGACGCTGAGGCGCAGATCGCCCGCGAGTTGATGAAGTTCGCCGCCACCGGCCAGCTCTATCGCGGCTCAAAGCCCGTGATGTGGTCGGTGGTCGAACGCACCGCGCTGGCCGAAGCCGAGATCGAATATGCCGACTACGAGAGCGATACGATCTGGGTGAAGTTCCCGGTCGCGCATGCCCTTGGCCAGAGCGATCACGGAAGGACGATGGACCAAGTCTTTGATGCGGCGGCTGAGAACCTTCATCTGCTCAGCGATGCATCAGTTGTCATTTGGACAACGACTCCGTGGACAATCCCCGCTAATCGGGCGATCTCATATTCCGACAAAATCGACTACGGTCTCTACGAGGTGGTGCGAGCACCCGTGGGGAATTGGGCTGCGGTTGGCGAGAAGTATGTACTCGCCGATAAGCTGGCGGCGGACACTTTCGCCAAAGCCAAAGTTGACGAATACCGACGCCTAACCGCGGTAGATCTCAAACAAATTCAGTCTTGTCATCACCCGCTGCGCGGGCTCGACGGCGGCTATCAGTTCGAGGTCCCGCTTCTCGATGGTGACCACGTCACCGACGACACCGGCACCGGCTTCGTCCATACCGCACCGAGCCACGGCCTCGACGATTTCGAGATCTGGCTGAAGTCCGGCCGCAAGCTGCAGGCACTCGGCATCGATACGGCCATCCCCTACACCGTCGATGACGCCGGCTTTTTCACCAAGGACGCGCCCGGCTTCGATGGCGGCCGCGTGCTCGATGATTCCGGCAAGAAGGGCGATGCCAACCAGCGCGTCATCACCGCGTTGGCCGAACGCAACGCCATGGTCGCGCGCGGCCGCATGAAGCATCAATATCCACACAGCTGGCGCAGCAAGAAGCCGATCCTCTTCCGCAACACGCCACAATGGTTCGTCTATATGGATAGGCCGATCACTAGTGATCGTTTGGTGTTTGTGTCTGACGACGGCTCCACGCTTGATACGCAGGACACACTCCGCAACCGGGCACTTTCGGCGATCAATTCGACGAAATTCTATCCCGATGCCGGACAGAAACGCCTTCGGTCAATGATCGCCGATCGTCCCGACTGGGTGCTCAGCCGCCAGCGCGCCTGGGGCGTGCCGATCGCGGTCTTCTACAACCTTGAAACCAACGAGATCCTCAAGGACGAAACGGTCAATCACCGCATCGGCCAGGCCTTTGAGGAAGAGGGTGCCGACGCCTGGTTCAAACCAGGTGCCAAGGAGCGGTTCCTCGGCAATGCCGTCCCCGATCCGCAGAACTGGACCAAGATCGACGATATCCTCGACGTCTGGTTCGAGAGCGGCACCACCCATTCCTGGGTGCTGCGCAACAAGCAGAAATGGCCCGACCTGCAATTCCCGGCCGACATGTACCTCGAAGGCAGCGACCAGCATCGCGGCTGGTTCCATTCGTCCTTGCTCGAGAGCTGCGCCACCAACGGTTTTGCGCCCTACAAGAGCGTTCTAACCCACGGCTTTACCCTCGATGGCGAGGGCAAGAAGATGAGCAAGTCGCTCGGCAACACCACCGCCCCGCAGGACATCATCAAGCAATACGGCGCCGACATTCTCCGCCTCTGGGTGGCGTCGTCCGACTATGCCGACGATCTGCGCATCGGCAAGGAGATCATCAACACCACCGTCGACGGCTATCGCAAGCTGCGCAACACCATGCGCTGGCTGCTCGGCAATCTCGCGCACTACAAGTCGGCCGAGAAAGTCGCGCTGGCTGATATGCCCGAACTCGAGCGGCTGATCCTCAATCGCCTGCATGAACTCGACGCCCTCGTCCGCGATGCCTACGCGCAATACGACTACAAGCGCGTCGTCGCGGCGCTCTCCAACTTCATGAATGTCGAGCTCAGCGCCTTCTACTTCGATATCCGCAAGGACGCGCTCTACTGCGACCCGATCTCCTCGGTGCGCCGCAAGGCGGCACTGACGGTGATCAACAGCGTCTTCGATTGCCTCACCGCTTGGCTCGCGCCGATCCTCGTCTTCACGATGGAGGAGTGCTGGGTAGAGCGTCATTTTGAGAGCGTCGGGTCAGTGCATCTGCGCCAGATGCCGGTCGTCCCAGCGGAGTGGGCCGACAAGCCGCTGGCCGACAAATGGGAGAAAATCCGCGAGGTCCGCAAGGTGGTGACCGGCGCGCTCGAAATCGCCCGTCGCGAAAAAACCATCGGCTCTTCGCTCGAAGCTGCACCAAAAGTATTCATCACCAACCCAGATCTGTTGGCCTCGCTCGACGGCGTCGACATGGCCGACGTCTGCATCACGTCCTTCATCGAGATCGATGCGCACGGCGCGCCGGCCGGCGCCTTCGGTTTGCCCGACGTCAAGGGCGTGAGCGTCGTCTTCGGTCGGGCTGACGCGCACGGCCGCCAATGCGTCCGCTCGCGCCGTTTCTTTGCCGAAGCCGACATGGATGGCGAGATGACCGAACTCAGCAAGCGCGATGCCCAGGCAATGCGCGAGCGTGCAGCGGCGGGGTTGGCGGCGTGAACCGCAACGGCCTCTGGCTTTCGCTCCTCTTCGGCCTGATCGCCTTCGCGGCCGATCGGGTGCACAAATATGTGCAGGTCGGGCTGTTTCACTGGCCTGAGGGCTATTTCACGCCCGTGACGCCGTTCTTCGACCTTGGCCTCGTCTTCAACCCCGGCATTTCCTACGGCCTGCTCGGATCGATGCCGCTCTGGGCCATCGCCATCCTGGTGGTCGCCGCGCTCTGTGCGCTGCTCGTCTGGTGGTGGCGGGCGACGGCCCTGTTGATCCGTTCCGGCCTCGCTTTCTGCATCGGCGGCGCCGCCAGCAATGCGCTCGATCGGGTTATTTACGGCTCGGTGGCCGATTTCTTCCATTTCCACGTTGGTGATTGGTCGTTTTACATCTTCAACGTCGCCGACGCCGCCATCACCCTGGGCGTCGGCCTGCTGTTGCTCGATCTCCTCGGTGTCGGCCGCTCGCGGGCCGCAAACCCGGCGTGAACCAATTGCTGCCAGAATCTGGCCTTAGGCGGCACCATGGGCTATAACCCCGGCCGTTGGGGCGGAAGGAATTTGTCTATGGCGTTTGACTTGACGGGGCGGCGCTCCGCAGCTTTGGCCGCGCTCCTCATCGTCTCGGCGGGGCTTTCCGGCTGCACCACCACCGAAGGCACCAACGCGTTCACCGATTTCGGCACCTTCGAGCGCGAGGTCATGACGTCGACCGCGCAGGGCGTCGGCCTCGTTCCCAAAACCGTCAAGCCAGACCCGACCAATCCGCGCGGCCCGCTGGTGATGCCCAAGAACACATCGACGCTGCCGCAGCCCGAGACCGACACCGAAACTGCGCTGCTGCCGGACGACAACGCCCAGCCCAAGGTCGATACCAACGGCCTGACCGGGACCGATATCGAACGGGTTCGCCATGTTCGCGTTGTCGACGTGAACACGCCTGATGGCCGCCCGCTCACGCAGGCGGAACTGCAGAAGCTCACCTCCAAGATGAAGGGCTTCTACCTCAGCTCGAAGAAGTCGATCTTCACCCCGCCCGAGCAATATTTCTCGGTCAGCGGTGGCCAGCCCGACCTCGTCTGTCTCGCCAAGAATGGCGATCTCGTTCCGGTCAGTGATCCGGCCTGTCCGCCTGAAATCCGCCGCGCCCTGCTCAAGAAGGGCTGAGCCCCGGCGTGATCGATCCGATCACGCGTAACTCAATGATGCGCTGACCCAAAGGGCCATGTGGCCCCGGTCCCGCAGGAGTATGAAATGCCCGACACCTCCTCGTCCTTTGCCGGCGATCGGCTTGCCAAAGTCATCGCCCGCGCTGGCCTCTGCTCGCGCCGCGATGCCGAATTGTGGATCAAGGACGGCCGCGTCGCCGTCAACGGCAAGGTGATCCGCACCCCGGCCTTCAACATCACCGAAAAGGACGCGGTCCGCGTCGACGGCCAGCCGCTCGCCGCCCGCCAGGGCACGCGCGTCTGGCTCTATCACAAGCCGCAGGGGCTGGTGGTCACCGAGAAGGACCCGGAGGGCCGCGCCACTGTGTTCGATACGCTTGAGGAGCAGGGCCTGCCGCGCGTCGTCTCGATCGGCCGGCTCGACATCAACACCGAGGGCCTGCTGCTGCTGACCAATGATGGCGGCCTGAAGCGCGTGCTTGAGTTGCCGGCCACCGGCTGGCTGCGCAAATATCGCGTCCGCGCCTTCGGCACCGTCACCCAGCCGCAGCTTGACGGCCTCAAGGACGGCATCGAGATCGATGGCGTCCAGTACGGCCCGATCGAAGCGACGCTCGAGCGCGAGCAGGGCAGCAATGTCTGGCTGCTGCTGGCTTTGCGCGAAGGCAAGAACCGCGAGGTCAAAAACGTCCTCGGTGCGCTCGGTCTCCAGGTCAACCGGCTGATCCGCGTCAGCTTCGGCCCGTTCCAGCTCAACGATCTGCCCATCGGCGCCGTCGAGGTGGTGAAGGCCCGCGTGTTGCGCGAGCAGCTCGGCAAGCGCCTCGCCGACGAGGCCGGCGTCGACTTCGACAGCGAGCTCCCCGAGCCTGCGGCGATCAAGCTGGCGCGTGGCGCCGCCAATCCCGCGCTGCGTGCTGCCGGCCCCGGCAAGGAGCCCGCCAAGCAGCGCAAGGCGATGGCGGACCGCACCGAGCGTTTTCGCTTCACCGATCGTCCCGACCGCGGCCCACGCGACCTCGACGACAAGGATCGTCCGCTCCGCAAGGATCGGCCCGGTAGTCGCTTCCCGCGCCAGGCACCTCGCGCCGATCGCGATGCGCCCGCCGCCGATGCCGGCCCGCCGCGCAAAATCTTCCACGACGATGGCAGCGAGACCACTTTCGCACCCAAGCTCTACGGCAAGAAGCCGCCACGCCCCGGCTTCGGCGACAAGCCTGCTGACGGCAAACCGCCGTTCAAGAAAAGCTTCGACAAACCAAAGGGCGATTTCGCCGACCGGCCGAAACGCGCCTATGACGACAAGCCCAAGGGCGATTTCGGCGACCGCCCGAAGCGTCCCTACGCGCCGCGTCCCGGCGCCGATGGCGGCGACCGCCCCAAGCGCCCTTACAGCGCCCGGCCCGCCGATGGCGCCGAGCGTCCGAAGCGCAGCTATGGCGACAAGCCGCGCAGCGATGCCGGCCCGCGCAAGGATTTTGGCGATCGCCCCAAGCGCAATTTTGCCGACAAGCCGAAAGGCGATTTCGGTGACCGCCCCAAGCGTCCCTATGCGCCTCGTCCTGGCGCCGATGCCGGCGATCGTCCGAAGCGCCCTTACTCGCCGCGCCCCGGTACCGACGCCGGTGACCGCCCGAAGCGGCCCTACGCGCCTCGCCCCGGCGCCGGTGACGGGCCGAAGCGCCCCTACAGCGGCCGTCCCGCCGCCGATGGGGCCGAGCGCCCCAAGCGCAGCTACGGCGATAAGCCCAAGGGCAATTTCGGCGACAAGCCGCGTGGCCCGCGCCCGAGCGGTGCAGAAGCCCGCGTCGCGCGTGGTCCGCGTCCCGCCCGTGCCACGCCGAAGCGTCCCCGTGGCTCGGGTCCCACCGGCGATCGCCCGCGCCGGCCCAAAGCGTAAGTGCGCATCGTCGCCGGCAAATTCCGCGGCAAGGCACTGCTGTCGCCGGACGATGACTCGATCCGGCCGACGGCTGACCGTGTCCGCGAGTCGATGTTCAACATTCTCGCCAGCCGCCTCGGCCCGAGTTTTGATGGCCTGCGAATCCTCGATCTCTTCGCCGGCACCGGCGCGCTCGGCCTCGAAGCCTTGTCGCGGGGTGCCGCCAACGTGGTTTTCGTCGACACCAGCGCCGACGCCCGTGGCCTCATCCGCGATCACATCGAAGCCTTCGGGGCAGGGGGCGTCGCCAAGCTCCTCCGCCGCGACGCGACCGCGCTCGGTCCCGCGGGCACGATGGGCCCGGTCGATCTCGTATTTCTCGACCCGCCCTACGGCATGGGCCTCGGAGAGTTGGCGCTGGCCTCACTGCAGGAAGGCGGCTGGCTGAAACCCAACACCATTCTGGTCCTCGAAGACAGCCGCGACGCCACAATCACATTGCCCGCCGGCTTCACCCTCGACGACCGCCGCGAATACGGCGCGGCCGCGCTGCACTTTTTGACAATTGGCTAGCGAGTCCGTCCGAACATCCGTTCGAGATCGGCTTTCTTCAGCTCGACATAGGTCGGCCGCCCGTGGATGCACTGGCCCGAATGCGGCGTGCGTTCCATCTCGCGCAGCAGCGCGTTCATCTCATCGACGCGCAGCACGCGACCGGACCGCACCGAGCCGTGGCAGGCCATGCGCGCGATGATCGCATCGAGCCGGTCGCTCAGCACCTCAGTCGAGTCCCATTCGGCGAGGCCGTCGGCGAGGTCCTTCACCAGTCCGTCGATATCGGCCTGACCCAACAGTGCCGGCACTTCGCGCACCGCGACCGCCCGCGGGCCGAACCGCTCGAGATAGAGCCCGAGTTGTTCCAGCACCGGCGCGGCCTCTTCGAGCCGCGAGCAATCCTCCTCGGGCACTTCGATCACCACTGGAATGAGCTGCATCTGGCTGGCGACCGGCCCGCTCGCCAATTGCGCCTTGAACCTCTCATAGACCAGCCGCTCATGCGCCGCGTGCTGATCGACCAGCACCAGCGAATCCCCGTTCTGCGCCACGATGAAATTCTCGAACATCTGCGCCCGCGCTGTGCCAAGCGGATACTCCGCCTCGGCGGGCGGCATCTCGAACGCTTCAAAGCGGGCGCTGGGTTCGGCAAGCCCGGTCAGCGCCGAGGCGAACTCACGCCGATAAGGCTGCGGCTCAAACCCGCGGGGCAGGGGCACGACGGACCCACCGTCCATCTCAGGCACGCGGAATGCCGACATCACGTCGTCCGCCACGGTGCTTGATGCGCGATAGCCCGCTGCGCCCAGTGCATCGATGATGGCCCGGATCACGGCCGAGCGCACCCCGCCCGGATCGCGAAAGCGCAACTCCGCCTTGGCCGGATGCACATTGACGTCGACCGCTGCCGGATCGACGTTGAGGAACAGCGCGATGGCTGGGAACCGGTCGCGAAACACGAAATCCGCATAGGCCGCCCGCACGGCTCCGAGCAGCACCTTGTCGCGCACGCTGCGGCCGTTGACGAAATAGAACTGGCTCAGCGAATTGGCGCGCGAATAGGTCGGCAGTCCGGCAAGCCCGGTCACCACCACGCCATGCCGTGTCGTTGCCAATGGAACGGCGTTCTCAGTGAAGTCCGCCCCCATTACCTGCATCACCCGCGCCGGCAATGCGTCATCACCGGGCCAATTAATGGGCGAACGGTCCGACCCATCCAGAACGAAATGCACGGCCGGGTTCGCCATCGCCAGGCGCTTCACCACATCGGCCACCGCTCCGGCCTCGGCGCGATCCGACTTCAGGAATTTGAGCCGCGCCGGCACGCCCGCGAACAAATCGCGCACCTCGACGATGGTGCCGCGATTCATGGCCTGCGGCACGGGTGAAGATTTGCGCGAGCGGTCCACCTCGATGCGCAACCCCGTGGTTGCGTCAGCATTCCGCGACGCAACGCTCAGGCTCGCCACAGCGCCGATCGACGCCAGCGCTTCGCCGCGAAAGCCGAGCGTGCGGATATCATCAAGACCATCATCGGCGAGCTTGCTGGTCGCATGCCGCTCGACCGAGAGCACCAGATCGTCGCGATCCATTCCGACACCGTCGTCCTCGATCCGGATCAGGCTCTGCCCGCCGCCCGCGGTGGTGACGACGATGCGTGACGCACCCGCGTCGATGGCGTTCTCCACCAACTCCTTCGCCACGCTCGCAGGCCGCTCCACCACTTCGCCAGCGGCAATGCGGTTGATCAAATCCTCTGGCAGTTGGCGGATAGGCACGGGCGATTCTCCAAGGTGGCCAGTTTAGCGCCGCGACGGAACCTGCTACCACCCGGAAATGCCCCTATCCCCGATGGATCAAGCGCTGAAACTGGC
>JBDTLB010000098.1:0-17071 GCA_039934955.1 Devosia sp. | reverse complement strand
CGAGGGTTCGTTGTATCCGCACCACCGGAAAGGCATCGGCGATGTCGCCGGGTATGCGGCGGACATACTGCAGCACACTGCCGCGGCGAATGACATAAGGCGGAAGCTTCATTTCTTCATCCATGTTATGCACTATGGGTGACAAACGAGCCTTTCACAAGGCCCATTGCCGCGCGCAAAACATTGATGACAACGGTTCAGGATGGCGCTGTGGATGCGCCGACAGAGTATGAAATGACAATATAATCAACGAATTGTCGTGTGATGACGCCACCTTGACGGGGCATCCGTTACGATGAGCCGATTGATTTCTTGCCCTTTCACCCCGTTCCTGCAATCTCCCCTTGTGGGAGAAGGTGCCCAACGGGCGGATGAGGGGTGAGCCACTCTCCGCTCATATCGCCTCGAACTCCAGGATCACTTCGTCCACCGCCAACACCGAGCCGGCTTTGACGCGGATTTTGCTGACCTTGCTGCGGCGTTCGGCTTTGAGGACGTTTTCCATCTTCATGGCTTCGACGATGGCGAGGGACTGGCCGGCTTCGACTGTGTCGCCTTCGGCGACGTCGATGCGAACGATCTGGCCGGGCATCGGGCAGAGCAGGAATCTGCTGAGATCCGGCGGCACCTTGATGGGCATCAGCGGCATCAGGTCGGCGACAGCGGGGAGCAGCACGCGGGCGATGAGATCGGCGCCGCGCCAGCGCAGGCGGAAGCCGCCGGTGAGCCGGTCGATGCGGACGTGATGCAATTCGCCGTCGAGGCGCGCGCTGGCGAGTGTCATGCCGGGCTTCCAGCCGGTTTCGACGAGCAGTTTCTTGCCGTCGGGCTCGGTGAGCCAATATTCGATGCCGTCGGCGTGGACGGCGAAATCCCAGCGCCGATCCGCCATCAGCACGGCGCGGCGCGTTTCCCGACCATTCGGTACCGACGCCCCCTCGGCAAAGCCACGTGTCTCGAGGGCATGAGCGGAGCAGCAGGCCAGCGCCGCGAGCCGTCGCAGCGCGACGTCGCCGAGCGCGACACCGGTAAATCCTTCAGGGAATTCCTCGGCGATGTAGCCGGTGGTCAGCCGCCCCTCGCGGAAGCGCGGCTGTGCCATGACGGCGGAGAGGAAGGGAATGTTGTTGCCGACGCCCTCGACCTCGAACTGATCGAGCGCCATCTGCATGGCGTCGATGGCGCCTTCGCGCGTCGGCGCCCAGGTGCAGAGCTTGCTGATCAGGGGATCGTAGAAGGTGGCGATTTCGCCGCCTTCAACCACACCGCCGTCGTTGCGCACGCCATAGCTGTGCGGCGGGCTCTTGAGTTCTCGCGGCGGGCTGTAGCGGGTGAGCCGGCCGGTCGAGGGCAGGAAATTGCGATACGGGTCTTCGGCGTAGAGTCGGGATTCGATGGCCCAGCCATTGAGCTTCACGTCGGCCTGGGTCAGCGGCAGCTTCTCACCGGCCGCGACGCGGAGCATCAGCTCGACGAGATCGAGGCCGGTAATGAGCTCGGTCACCGGATGCTCGACCTGCAGCCGCGTGTTCATTTCGAGGAAGTAGAAATTGCGGTCCTTGTCGACGATGAACTCGACGGTGCCGGCGGAGAAATAGCCAACGGCTTTGGCCAGCGCGACCGCCTGCTCGCCCATCGCCTTGCGGGTCTTGGCATCGAGGAAGGGCGACGGCGCCTCTTCGATGACCTTTTGGTTGCGGCGCTGGATCGAACATTCGCGCTCGTTGAGCCACAAGACATTGCTGTGCTGATCGCCGAGCAGCTGGATTTCGATATGGCGCGGCTCGGTGACGAATTTCTCGATGAAGATGCGGTCGTCGCCGAAGGACGACGCAGCCTCGGATTTGGAGCGCTCAAAACCTTCCTCGGCCTCGGCATCGTTCCAGGCGATGCGCATGCCTTTGCCGCCACCACCGGCCGAGGCCTTGATCATCACCGGATAGCCGACCTGTTTGGCGATGGTCACGGCGTGAGCGGCGTCGGAGATCAGGCCCATGTGGCCGGGGATGGTCGAGACTTTTGCGGCGGCCGCCATTTTCTTGGACGTGATCTTGTCGCCCATCGCCTCCACGGCCTTCACCGGCGGACCGACGAAGATAATGCCGACCTTTTCGAGCGCCGCCGCGAACTCGGCATTCTCGCTGAGGAAGCCATAGCCGGGATGGACGGCCTCGGCTTTGCTGGCGCGGCAGGCCGCGATGATCTTGTCGATCGACAGATACGAGTCGCGTGCCGCCGAGCCGCCGATGTGCAAAGCCTCGTCGGCGAGCTTCACATGCAGGGCATTGGCATCGGCATCGGAATAGACCGCGATGGTACGCAGCCCCATGCGCTTGGCGGTCTTGATAACCCGGCAGGCAATCTCGCCGCGATTGGCGATGAGGAGGGAGGTGAACATCGCCAGTCTATCCGTTCCTGCTAGGCCGACGGGCCAGGATGGCAGCGCAATTCATGTGGCCTTCCGTTCCGTGAGGCGACGGCGATTGTTCAGCACATAGCCGACAATGGCCGCGTGAAGCGCCAGGCCGATTGCGATTCCGACGACGTGCTGCAAACCTGTTGCCTCACCAGTGGCCGATATTGCCCAGATCCCACCTAGACCGACGGGCAGGAAGAGGATGATCGAGGTGACGAGCCCCGGATTATAGCTGCGGAGCCGGATGCCCTGCACGATGTGAGCGACCGCGTTGATCACCATGGCGTAAGCGCCAATGAGGCCCCAACCGATACCAAGTCGGTAGGCCAGCCCAAACGAGATCAAGTCCAATGCCCAGACACCGGCCATGTTGATGACGAAAACGCCACCCAAGGACAGCACTTCCCGGCCTTGCCCGATCAGGTCGTTTACCACGCGGCGAAACCGGTCGTCGTAATGTTCCTCAAGCTGGTGGAAAATGTAGATGGGGAGCTGCAGGAACACCAGCGTCAGCGCGAGCGGCCAACCTTGGCCGATGATCGGCATGAGACAGAGAACCATCACACCGGCCAGCGATCCGCCATAGACCCAGGATTGTTTCAGATGCAGCCACATTAATCTCTCACAAAGGTATGTTGTCGTGTTTTTTGGCGGGCATGTATTGCTGCTTGTGCTTGAGCGTCGCAAAGGCCCGCGCCACCCGGCGTCTCGTTTCGTGCGGCAGGATGACGTCGTCGATGAAGCCGCGTTCGGCAGCGGCGAATGGGTTGGCGAAGCGAGCTTCGTAGTCGGCGGTGCGCTTGGCGATCTTGTCCTTGTCGCCGAGTTCGGCGCGATAGAGAATTTCGGTGGCGCCTTTGGCGCCCATTACGGCGATCTCGGCGGTCGGCCAGGCGTAGTTGACGTCGGCGCGAATGTGTTTTGAAGCCATCACGTCATAGGCGCCGCCATAGGCTTTGCGGGTGATCACGGTGACCTTTGGGACTGTCGCCTCGGCATAGGCGAAGAGCAGCTTGGCGCCATGCTTGATGATGCCGCCATATTCCTGCGCGACGCCGGGGAGGAAGCCTGGAACGTCGACCAGCGTCAGAATTGGAATGCCGAAACAGTCACAGAAGCGGATGAAGCGGGCGGCCTTCTTCGAAGAATTGATGTCGAGGCAGCCGGCCAGCACCAAAGGTTGATTGGCCACCACGCCAACAGTCTCGCCATTGAGGCGGATGAAGCCAGTGAGGATGTTGCCGGCGTGATCACGCTGCGGCTCGAGAAAGTCACCCTCGTCGGCGATGCGGCGCACCACCTCGTGCATGTCATAGGGCTTGTTAGCGCTGTCGGGAATGATGGTGTCCAGCGCCATATCCTGCCGGTCGATGGTGTCGTAGGCTTCGACGCGGGGCGGCTTTACCTGTGCGCTGAGTGGCAGGAAATCGAACAGGCGGCGGACTTCGAGCAACGTATCAATATCGTTGTCGAAGGCTGCATCGGCGACGGCGGATATTTTTGTGTGGGTGGCGGCGCCACCGAGCTCTTCGTGAGTGACGATCTCGGAGGTGACGGTTTTGACCACGTCGGGGCCGGTGACGTACATGAAGGACGTGTCGCGGACCATGTAGATGAAATCGGTCATGGCGGGCGAGTAGACGGCGCCACCGGCGGTCGGTCCCATGATCACTGAAATCTGCGGCACGGCGCCGGAGGCCAACACGTTGCGCAGGAACACGTCGGCGTAGCCGCCGAGCGCCGCGACGCCTTCCTGGATGCGGGCACCGCCGCTGTCGTTGAGGCCGATGATCGGAGCGCCGTTCTGGACGGCAAGCTCCATGATCTTGCAGATTTTCTTCGCATGAGTTTCCGACAGCGAGCCGCCGAAGACAGTAAAATCCTGGCTGAAGACGTAGGTCATGCGGCCATTGATGGTGCCCCAGCCGGTGACCACGCCATCGCCCGGGATGACGGTCTTCTCCATGCCGAAATCGACGGCGCGATGGGTAACGAACGCGTCGTATTCCTCAAAGCTTTGCGGATCGAGCAGCACGTCGAGGCGCTCGCGGGCGGTGAGCTTGCCCTTTTTGTGCTGGGCATCGATGCGGTGCTGGCCGCCGCCAAGCCGGGCCGCAGCCCGCCGCGCCTCCAGCGCCTCAATGATATTCTGCATGCTCCCTCGCTTCGGATTTTACCGCTTGGTCAAAAGTGCAACGCCTTCGTGGGAAAGGCAATCGCCCTATGTGCCGCGAGGCTTAGCACGGCTGGTGGCCTGCGCGGAGACCGGATCGTCAGGCCAGAGGTGGCGCGGGTAGCGGCCGCGCAGGTCCTTGGCGACGTCTTTCCAGCTGCCGCGCCAGAAGCCGGGCAGATCGCGGGTGGTCTGGATCGGCCGGTGGGCGGGGCTGAGCAGGATCAGCAGCAGCGGCACCCTGCCGTTGGCGATCGCGGGGTGCCGGTCAAGGCCGTAGAGTTCCTGGACGCGGATTTCGAGGGCCGGGCCGTTCTCGGCGGCATAGTCGATCGGCAGGCGGCTGCCGGAGGGCGCGTCGAAGTGCGAGGGCAGCAGGCGGTCGATTTCCGTGCGCAGATTGTAGGGGAGAAGTTCGGCGAGCAGGCCGTCGAGATCGCCCGGCGTGACCTGATGGAACGAGGTCCGGCCGCTGAGGTAGGGCAGCAGGCGATCCGGGGTCAGCGCGGCGTCGGAGACGTCCGGCCACGGATCCCCGAGAGTCTGTCGGAGGAAGTCGGCGCGGGCGCGCAAGGCCAGCTGGGCCGGACTGAACGGCAGATTGCCGACAGCTGCCTCGACGAGAAGGCGCGAGGCCGCCTCCATATTGTCGACGCTGACCGGGCCGTCGGCGAGAATGAGCGCGCCGAGGACGCGGCGGCGGCGGGCGCGGACGGATTTGGCGGCGCCGTCGTAGTCGAGCGCCGTTTCAGCCACGATGCGGGCCGCGAACAGCGCCTCGATCTCTTCGCGCGAGATGGCGGCGGCGGCGCGGATTTTTCCGGTAGCGGCAGTCCCGGTTATGTCGGTGACGACCAGGAACGGCTCGCGCGCCAGCGGGTCGGCCTCGTCGAGCGAGGCGGCGCGGCCATTGGCGAGGCGGAAGCGGCCACGGGCGCCTGCCTGCTGGGCGACGCGATCGGGGAAGGCGCGGGCGAGATTGACGCCGATGTCGAAGTCGCCGCCCGGCGCGCCGCCCCAGCGGCGGGCGAGCATGCGGGCATCGTCAGCGCGGCGCGAGTGGTCGGTGCGGAAGCGGGCGAGGCGGCGGGCGAGATCGGTATCGTCACCGCAAAGTCCACGCTCGGTGACCAGCACGGCGAGTTCGGCGGCGGTGCCCTTGTCGGTGGCCCGATGGATCATGTGGGCGAGGCGCGGATGGAGCGGCAGCCTAGCCAGCGCCCTGCCCTCGGCGGTGATATGACCGGCGGGATCGAGCGCATCGAGTTGCTGCAGCAGCGCGACGGCTTCGGTCCAAGCGGGTTTGGGCGGTGGATCGAGGAAACTGAGCTTGATCGGATCGGTGACGCCCCACGAGGCGAGATCGAGCGCGAGACCGGTGAGATCGGCCGCTAGGATCTCGGGCGTGTCGAAGGCATCGAGCGCGCCAGTCTGACCTTCGTTCCAGAGGCGATAGGCGATGCCGGGCGCTGTGCGGCCGGCGCGGCCGCGGCGCTGGTCAGCGCCAGCGCGGGAGACGCGGCGGGTTTCGAGGGTGCTCAGCCCCGTGCCTGGATCGTAGGCGGGCACGCGGCGAAAGCCGCTGTCGATGACGATACGGATGCCCTCGATGGTCAGCGAGGTTTCGGCGATGGAGCTGGCGAGCACGATCTTGCGGCGGCCTGGCGGTGCGGGCGCGATGGCACGATCCTGCTCGGCGGCGGTGAGTTGGCCGTACAGTGGGGCGATGGAGGTATCTGGCGGCACGCGGCCCGCCAGCCGGTCGGCGGTACGGGCGATTTCGCCTTGGCCGGGGAGAAAAACGAGGATCGAGCCGGGATCAGTTCGGAGCGCGGCGAGGGTCGCGGCCGTGACTTGGTCGTCGAGGCGCTGCAGCGGATCGGGCGGGACATAGCGGGTGTCGACCGGGAATGCCCTGCCTTCGCTGGCGATCACCGGGGCATCACCGAGCAGGGTCGCAACGCGAGCGCCATCGATGGTGGCGGACATCACCAGCAGCCGCAAATCGGGCCGGAGCGCCGCGGCGTCGAGCGCCAGCGCCAGGCCGAGATCGGCATCGAGGCTGCGCTCGTGGAATTCGTCGAACAAAACGGCGGCGATACCGGTCAGTTCCGGATCGTCGAGCAGCATGCGGGTGAAGACGCCCTCGGTGACGACTTCGATGCGGGTTTGCTTGCTGATTTTCGATTCAAGCCGGACACGGTAGCCGATGGTCTGGCCAGCCTCCTCGCCGAGCGATACGGCCATGAAGCGGGCGGCGGCGCGGGCGGCGAGACGACGCGGTTCGAGCAGGATGATCTTGCTATCCCCCCGCCATGCTGCGTCGAGGAGCGCCAGCGGCACACGAGTGGTCTTGCCGGCGCCGGGCGGTGCGACCAGTACGGCGCGCGTGCCGCGTTCGAGCGCAGCACGCAGATCGGGCAAGACGGCGTCGATGGGGAGCAGCGGCATTAACGGTGTCTTCGCCGCAATTGCACTTGGCCGCAAGAGGCGGGCAACCGAAGGCGTATTATGGCGTTGCGCATCAGGAGGCGCACGCTGTGTTTCGTCCGACTGCCGATCAAAAACTCGATGGCATCCGATCAATGCTCGCTGTGTGGAATGGCGAGGCCGACCGATTTCGTGCCGTGGCCAGCGCCGCCCGCAGGGGCGAACAGCCGCAGTCGGTGGTCCTTGCTGCCGCCGAAGAGGCGCATGACGGTTTGATCGGTCTGCTCGAGGAGATCGACCGCTCCCTCGAGGTGCTACCGGCGGGACATGCCGAGTTTTCTGCGCTGCTCAAAGCGCAAGGCGCGGCCATCGCGCTGCTCGAAAGCGTCGGCAATTCGCTGGATGTGCTGGCAGGCTTTGCCACCGACCCCGTGCCGGAGCCGGTGCGGATTGCACGACGGCCTGCATTGGTCGCGGCGGAGTAACCGGCCAATCAGTCCTTGGCGCGCTCGACGTAGCTGCCGTCTTCGGTCATCACGACGACGCGGGTGCCGATGCCGATGTGCGGCGGGACGGTGGTCTTGACGCCGTTCGAGAGAACCGCCGTCTTGAACGAGGAGGAGGCCGTCTGGCCCTTCACGACCGGCTCAGTGTCGGTGATCTCGAGCGTGACGCGGGCGGGCAGTTCGATCGCCAGCGCATTGCCCTCGAAGGTCTTCATATAAACCTTCATCCCGTCCTGCAGAAACGCCTTCTGGTCGCCGATGACGTCTTCCGGCACGGCAAGCTGGTCGAAAGTGGTGGGTTCCATGAAGTGGTAGCCCTCACCATCATTGTAGAGATACTGATACTCGCGCTCGTCGACGTCGGCCTTTTCGACCATTTCCACGGTGCGCCAGCGGCCGATGACCTTCACGCCGTCAGACATGCGGCGCATGTTGACGTTGGTGACCGAGTTGCCCTTGCCGGGGTGGACGTTTTCAGCGGTGAGGACGACGTGCAGGTTGCCGTCCTGTTCGACCACGTGGCCTTTGCGCAGCGACGAGGCGATGACCTTGACCATTATTTCTTCCTTGTTCGGGCGGTGGCGGCGGCCTAGTGGAGCGGCGAAAATCCGCTCCAGACGCCTAATCAGATCTTTCGGCGCCGCCGATAGCGCAAATTCGGCCAAACTGCCAGTCCCGAGCACGAAAGACCCGCCAGTGCCGCACGTTCCGCCTGCCCCGCCTGTCTCGCCGTGGTGGACTCCCTCGGTTCACGCTGACCGCCGGCCGATGCTGCTGGCGCGAAATCGGATCGAGACGGCGATCCGGGGATATCTCGGCGCGCAGCACTTCTTGATGGTCGATCCACCGGGATTGCAACGCTCGCCGGGCAACGAGACGCATCTGCACGCATTTTCGACAATCGCGGTCGGTGAGGATGGGGAAAGCCAGACGCTCTACCTCCACACCTCGCCCGAATTCTCGATGAAGAAACTGCTGGCGGCGGGTGAGGCGCGGATTGCGAGCCTCGGGCACGTATGGCGCAACCGAGAATGGACGGCGACGCATCATCCGGAATTCACGATGCTCGAATGGTATCGCGTGGGCGAGCCCTACACGGCAGTGATGGACGATTGCGTCGCGATGCTGCGGCTTGCGGCCGAGGCGGCGGGCACGACAATGTTCCGCTGGAAGGATCGCGTGTGTGATCCGTTCGTGGAACCGGAGCGGCTGAGCGTCGCTGACGCGTTTTCGCGCTACGCGGGGATCGATCTGCTGGCGACGATCAGAGCAGGTGGAACGGATGCCGACGCACTGGCTGAGCAAATGCGCGTCGTCGGGATCGAGGTGCCGACGGAGTACAATTGGTCGTACCTGTTCACGCGCGTACTGGTCGAGAGGGTCGAACCGCATCTCGGGATGGAGCGCGTTACCATCCTCGACCGCTATCCGGCGAGCGAAGCAGCGCTCGCACGCAGGAGCCCTGACGATCCGCGGGTGGCGGAGCGGTTCGAGATCTACGCCTGCGGGGTGGAGCTCGCCAACGGTTTCGGGGAACTCACCGATGCGGACGAACAACGGCAACGTTTTCTCGCCGAGATGGACGAGAAGATGCGGCTCTATGGAGAACGCTATCCGGTGGACGAGGATTTTCTGTCGGCGCTGAAGATCATGCCGGACGCCAGCGGCATCGCGATGGGGTTCGACCGGGTGGTAATGCTAGCGACCGGGGCACGGCGGATCGAGGACGTGCTTTGGGTGCCGGTGGCAGAATGAAGGGTCATTTCTTGCGCTCTTATCGATCCCGATAGGGCTCGCTGGGCCAACTGCTGGACGCTAGGCGGCCTTGGTCTTCGCCTGCCAATTGGCGACGAAGCGTTCGAAATTCGCTGGGTTCAGCGGCTTGGCAAAGGCATAGCCCTGCAGCGTATCGCACTGTAGCTCGGTGACAATGCGCGCATGCTCGTCGCTCTCGACACCCTCGGCGACGACGCCGATGCCGAACGAATGGCCGATGTCAACGATCGAGGCGATAAGCTGGCGCTGAGTTTTGGATTCGACCACCGGCATCACCAGTTGGCGGTCGATCTTGAGGCGGCGTGGCCGAAGTTTCATCAGGCTGACGATCGAGGCATAACCGGTGCCGAAATCATCCATCTCGATATCGATGCCGAGTTCGCGAAGCTGATCGATGTTCCAGGCGACGATGTCGTCGCTCTCATCGAGATAGATGGACTCGACCAGCTCAAAACTGATGGTACCCGGTTCGATGTCCAGTTTTTTGAGCGTCTTGATCAGCGTGTCGTCGCGCAGGCGGCGGCCGGAGACATTGACCGATGCATGCGGCACCACAAGGCCCTTCTTGCGCCAGCTCTTCATCCAGCCGAGCGTCTGCTCGAGGACCATGCGGTCGATGGTCCCAACGACGTTCAGATCCTCGGCGATGGGTAGGAAAAGATCGGGCGGTACGATGCCGCGGGTCGGGTGCTCCCAGCGGGCGAGTGCCTCAACGCCGCTGATCTGCATGGTGCGGGCGTCGATTTGCGGCTGATACCAGGCGACGAACTGGCCCCGCTCGATGCCGGTCAGAATCTCGTCGGCCATCTGCTTGGACGACGTAATCTCGGCCTGCAACGCCTCGGTAAAAAATTCGTAGCGATTGCGGCCGCGGCGCTTGGCGCGATAGAGCGCGATGTCGGCGTCAATCAGCAACCGCTTGTCGTCGACCTTGCCGCGCTGGAAGGCGATGCCGACTGAGACGCCGCAGCGGCACTCGTGGCCCATATAGGGCACAGGCTGACGCATCTGCTCGACGATTCGGTTGGCGAGACGGGTGAGATCGCGGCGACCGTTACGGAGTGCACTGACCACGACGAACTCGTCACCGCCGATGCGAGCGACAAAGTCGTCATCGCGAACATTGGCGCGAAGCATTTTTGCGACGTGCACGAGCATGGCGTCGCCGGCGGCGTGACCGAGTGTGTCGTTGATCTGCTTGAAGCGATCGAGATCGATGTGGAGCAGCGCGATCCCGGCGGCATCGTCAGAGGCGGCACGCTCACTGAGAAATTTGTCGAGGTAGCGACGGTTGGGGAGCTCGGTCAGCGCGTCGTGCAGCGAGGTATGCTCGATGCGGGCGGTAGCGACGACGAGTTCGACATTGCGCGCCTCGGCGGTGGCCTTGGCACGCTCCAATTCGCGCTTGTTGGCGACGTCGGCAGTGACGTCCCAGTTGCAACCGACGAGCCGGTAGGAGCCATCGGCATCACGGAAACAAGATGCGATGGCGCGGACGACGCGCTCCGGTGCGCCATCGTGCGGCTTGATCCGATATTCTGCGACGTAACGGCCGCGAGTTCGAACGGCCTCGTCGATCTGTGCCTGGACGTAGGGGAGGTCATCGGGATGGATGGCATCGCGCCAATCCGCGTCGGTCCGCGGCAGGTCGTTTGGCACAAGGCCGTAAAGTTCGACCATTCGATCGTCCCAGACGGCGCATTGGGTGTCGATATTGAATTCCCAGACGCCGACCTCGGAGGTGTCGAGGGCAAGCCCGAGGCGCCGGGACACCACATCGATCTGATGCTGGCGCTCCCCGAGGGCGCGGATGTGTTTCTGCCGTTCTTCGATCAGATGGCGCGCGATGAGCAGCGGAATCAGCACGAGAGCGACAGCGAGGCCAAGGAGCAGGCGGAAGCCAAGCGGATTGGGCAGCGCCGCTGCCCACCCGTGAATGGGGCGACCGGCGATCTGCCAGACGCCGACGGGCAGAGCGACTTCGGCGAGCACCGGACGATCGGCCAGCACATCCGGGCTGCCGTAGAAGATTGCGCCGCTGGCGCCGGAGCCGTCCGGCCCGCGCAAGGCGATCTCGATGTCGAGATCGGCATCCAGCAGGCCGCTCGACTGGTAGAGCCGGTCGACGTCGATGACGGCCGAAACAACGCCCCAGAACCGCTCACGCATCGCGCCGTTTACAAAGACCGGAAAGCGTCCGACAAGGCCGACGCCGCCTTGGACTAGGTCAAGCGGACCAGCAAGAACCAGATTGTGGTCGTCGCGGGCCCGAAAGACTGCAGTGCTCTGCAAATCGAGTTTGTTGTAGTCGAGGCCGATCAGCTTCTCGTTGCCTGCCACGGGATAGAGCAGCTTGACCTTGAGGTCGGGGGCGCCGGCGACGTCGAGGAGCTGCGAATTGCCGTCGAATAATTGGGCGGCGAGCGCAGCAAAGTGCGACTGGGTCATGTCGGGTTCGATAGCGATCGAGCCGACGAGGCCGCGGACGAGCTGTAAATTGCCGTTGATGTTGCCTTCGAGGCGGGCGCGGATGACGCTGACCTGGCGGCTGACCATGCCGCGCGCCTGCTGTTCCTGCAGGGCCCGGTTCTGAGCATCGGCAAAAACGGCGGAGCCGACGACGACAAGCAAGGCGATCCCGCCGATCAAGTTGATCGGGCGAAACGCCGCGGCAAGCCTCTGGCGGACTGTCTCCCAAGTCATCTCTGCGCCCCAAACGCCGGTATTCTGCCAGCGTTAAGCAGGCAGTTTTGTGGGGCGGGCTTAAGTTTGACTTAGCATGACCACTTTCCAGTCAGATGGCGGCCGATTGCGGTCGGAATGGTTGACCGGCGGTTAAGCAAAAAGGCTAGCGGCGGGCTGGAACCCGCGAGCGGCCGCCGCGTTTCTGCGATGTCCCTCGACGATTGTTGATCCTGTGCCGCGGCGCTTTCCCCCAAAGCGCGGCGGCACTGCTTTTCTGGAGTGCCTCCAGAGCGGTTGTGTTCGGGAGATAAGCCGCTACGATCCCGGCGAACTGGGGCGTCGACGGAATCGCATGGCCAACAGACTTCCCGACTTCGAGCAATGGATCGACGCCGTCGCTCCAGTGGTCAAACTTGAGATTGCGCCCGAGTACCGGGCCGGGGTGAAGGCCAATCTCAAGACAGCGGCCAAAATGGCCGCGGTGCTCGAAAAAGTGACGCTCAAAGACAGAACCGAAGCCGCGCCGGTCTTTCGGGCATGAAATCGACGTCCAGCGCCGCCGAAATCGCCAAAGCCGTCAACGGCACACAAACGAGCGCCCGCACGGTGATCATCGAAACGCTGGCGCGGATCGAGGCCAACAATGGCCGCGTCAACGCCTTTACCGATGTCGTTGCCGAACGGGCGATGACGGCGGCGGACAAAGTCGACGAGACGGTGAAATCCGGCAAGACATTGCCACTCGCCGGGGTGCCGTTCGGGGTCAAGAATTTGTTCGACCTCACCGGGGTCGTGACCCGCGCCGGTAGCAAGATCAATCGTGACCATGCGCCGGCGACGGCTGATGCGGCCCTCGTCAGCCGCCTCGAAGCGGCCGGCGCGGTGTGCGTCGGGGCGCTCAACATGGGTGAATATGCCTACGATTTCACCGGCGAAAACGTGCATGACGGGGCGTCACATAATCCGCATGATCTGGCCCATATGACCGGTGGCTCGTCAGGTGGCCCGGCGGCGGCGGTAGCATCGGGAATGGTGCCCATCAGCCTCGCCTCGGACACCAACGGGTCGATCCGGGTGCCGGCGTCGCTGTGCGGGCTGTTCGGGTTGAAGCCGACCTATGGGCGACTGAGCCGCGCCGGGACATTCCCGTTCGTCAGCGCCCTCGATCACCTTGGGCCCCTGGCCCGCTCGGTGGAGGACGTGGCGCTGAGCTATGATGCGCTGCAAGGCTTCGACGCGGACGATCCGGCGATGATCAAACGACCCCTCGAGGCCGTGGCCGGGCGGCTGGAGCGCGGCTCTGCGGGACTGCGGATCGCCATTGCCGATGGCTATTTTACCGGCGAGGGCGACGTCCGCGAGATGATGGATGTCGTCGCCACCCGGCTCGAGGTGACGCGGCGGATCAGCATTCCCGACGTGCAGGCGGCACGGGCGGCGGCGTTTTTGATTACGATGTCGGAAGGCGCTGCGTTGCATGCCGACCGGCTCCGGACCCGGCCGCAGGATTTCGACCCCGAGGTGCGGGATCGGCTGCTCGCCGGCGCGCTGCTGCCGGCGGGATGGATCGAGCGAGCGCAGAAATTCCGGCGGCACTTCCACGATCAGATGCTGGCACTGTTCGGCGGCGTGGACGCGATCCTCGCGCCATCGACGCCGATGCGGGCGCCCGCGCTCGGGCAGAAAACCGCGATCTTCGGTGGCGTCGAAATGCCGGTGCGGCCGAACCTCGGAATCTTCACCCAACCCTTCTCGTTCATAGGGCTGCCGGTGGCGGCGGTGCCGATTGCGCTAGACGGGCAGACGATGCCGCTCGGATTGCAGGTGATTGCGGCCCCGTGGCGCGAGGATTTCGCGCTGCGGGTGGCGCGACAGCTCGAAACCTCGGGATTGGCGCGAGCGCCGGTGGCACGCGGCTTTGCCGAGGAGTGAGCCGACCAGCTTGACCCGCCCGATCAAGCTACCATACTAGCCCTAAGCCTCAGCGGACTCGCCCCATGCTCAACGACAATCGCCTGTTTCCCGCCGACCCCACCACCCGCGCGGTGGCCCGCACTTTGTTCGAGGCGGTGCGACATCTGCCGCTGGTCAGTCCGCACGGCCACACCGAGCCGCGCTGGTATGCCGAGAACGAGAAATTCGCGGATCCGGCGCAGTTGCTGATCGTGCCCGACCATTATGCGACGCGGATGCTTGGCAGCCAGGGCATCAAGCCGAGCGCCCTGGGCGTACCACGGCGCGACGGCAAGGCGGTCGAAACCGACGGGCGGACGATCTGGCGGCTGTTCGCCCAGCACTATTATCTGTTCCGCGGGACGCCGACGCGGCTGTGGCTGGATACGACGCTTCAGGATCTGTTCGGGATCGAGGAGCCGCTGAATGAGGGGTCGGCGGACCGCATCTATGACAAGATCGCGGAATGCCTCACGACCGACGAGTTTAGGCCGCGCGCGCTGTTCAACCGCTTCAATCTCGAGGTGATCGCCACGACCGATGCGGCGACCGACGAGCTCAAATGGCATCAGCAAATCAAGGACAGTGGCTGGGACGGGCGGGTGGTGCCGACCTATCGGCCGGATACCGTCGTCGACCCGGATAAAGTGAATTTCCAGGCCGATTTGCAGCGCTTCGGCGAGCTCAGCGGCGAAGATGTCCGGACCTGGAAGGGCTATCTCGAAGCCCACCGCAACCGCCGCGCCTTCTTTAAATCGATGGGCGCGACGGCGAGCGATCACGGACACCCGAGCGCGCTGACCGCCGATCTCGAATATTCCGACGCCAAGGCGCTCTATGAGCGCGTGCGCAAGGGCAAGGCCGACGCCGACGAGCGCGAACAGTTCCGCGCCCAGATGCTGACCGAGATGGCCAAGATGAGCGTGGACGATGGCCTCGTGATGCAGATCCACCCGGGCGCATGGCGCAACCATTCGCCGGCGATGTTTGATGGCTATGGAACCGACAAAGGCTTCGATATTCCAAAAGCCACCGATTATGTGGCGGCGCTGAAGCCGCTGCTCGACAAGGTTGGGCTCGAAAAAAACCTCACAATCATCCTCTTCACACTGGACGAGACGAGCTATGCCCGTGAGTTGGCGCCGCTAGCGGGCGCGTATCCGGCGCTTCGGCTTGGACCGCCCTGGTGGTTCTTCGACAGCCCCGAAGGGATGATGCGGTTCCGCGAACTCGCGACGGAAACGGCGGGCTTTTACAACACTGTCGGGTTCAACGACGACACGCGGGCGTTCCCGTCGATTCCGGCCCGGCACGACGTGGCGCGCCGGATCGACTGCGCATATCTGGCGCGGCTCGTGGTCGAACATCGACTGGACGAAAACGAAGCGCTGGCGGTGGTGACCGATCTTGCCTACCGACTGCCCAAGGAGGCGTACAGGCTATGATCGAGCGGCTCTCAAATCGCAGTATCGGCGCGGCAAAGCCGGGTACACAGCGACCCCTCTATGCGCGCAATACGGTCACGGCTGGGATCGTGCATCTGGGAATTGGGGCGTTCCATCGGGCGCATCAGGCTGTGGTGGTCGACGACCTGCTGGAGCAGGACTCCAGTTGGGGCATCGTCGGCGCCAGCCTCAGGCGGCCGGACACCAAGGAGGCGCTTGCGCCGCAGGATGGGCTCTATTCGGTTCTGGTGAAGGACGGCGAGACACGCTCGCTGCGAGTGATCGGATCGGTGCTTGAAGTGCTCGACGCGCCCAATGAAAAAGAGGCGCTACTGGCGCGCATGGCCGACCCGGCGACGCGGATCGTGTCGCTGACGGTGACTGAAAAGGGTTATTGCTACAACGCGGCCACGGGTGGACTGGACCTTACTCACCCCGACATTGTTGCCGATCTCGCACAGCCGCGAAACCCGGCAAGCGCGGCGGGCATTGTCACCGAGGCGCTGCGGCGGCGACGCGAGGCGGGGATCGCGCCGTTCACGGTGCTGAGCTGCGACAACCTTCCGCACAATGGCGCGGTGGCATTGCGGGTGTTCACAGAATTCGCCGAGGCGGTGGATCCCGGGCTTGGGCGATGGGTGCGCGAGAACGTGGCGTTTCCGGGCACGATGATCGACCGTATCGTCCCGGCGACGACGGACGCGGACCGCGCCGAAATTGCAGGATTGCTGGGGTTGGAGGATGCCTGGCCGGTGGTCGGCGAGCCGTTCCTGCAATGGGTGATCGAGGACAAATTCGTCGGCGCTCGGCCGCCCTTCGACCTTGGCGGCGCCGAGTTCGTCGCGGATGTCGCGCCGTATGAGCGCATGAAGCTCCGCATGCTCAATGGCAGCCATTCGATGATGGCGTATCTGGGGTATCTGAGCGGACACGAATTCATCGCGCAGGTGATCGCCGAGCCAAGCTTCCGAGCGTTCGTGTCGAGTGCGATGGCCGAGGAGATCGCGCCGACGCTGGGGATGGCGACGGCCGGGACCGATGCTTACGCAAGCCAGTTGCTGGAACGCTTCTCTAACACAGCGCTCCGACACCGGACCTACCAGATCGCGATGGACGGTAGCCAGAAGCTGCCGCAGCGATTGCTCGGCACGATTGCCGATCGGCTCAAGGCCGGCGCGCCGTTCGAGCGGCTGGCGCTCGGGGTAGCGGCATGGATGATTTACGCGCGGGGCGTCGACGAAAACGGCAACGCGATCCCGGTGCAGGATCCGATGGCGGCTGAGTTCGCAAAAATCGATCCAGCTCGGTTGGTCGATGAATTTTTGGCAATCGACCGGGTGTTCCCACCGGACCTCGCAGGTAACAGGGTGTTTCGCGAGGCCGTCGGCGCCAAGGTCGCGCTGCTGCGCGAGATCGGCGCCGCCGAGGCAGTGCGGCGGAGCGCCTGAGCTCGCCAACAGCTGTCTAGGACGGCTTCACGTCGCAGGCGACACGTAGGCCGATGGTGGGCGACGACCATGGCCGGTCATTGCCGGTGCGAGGCGCCGTGCCACCGGTCTCAATTGAGGCAAGCGCGTCGGCGCGGGTGGCGAAGGAGCCTCCCATGACGCGGCCCGGGCCGCATTGTCCGGCCTGGCGGATGGCCGTGAGATTGCAGGTCGGCGCGGCCGAGTCAGCGCCATCGGCG
>JBDTLB010000097.1:0-7232 GCA_039934955.1 Devosia sp. | reverse complement strand
TGCCCAGAGGTCGCTCCTCTCCATCGACGAACGGAACGTTCTTGAGGCCGCGCGCCTTCATCTGCGACCACAGGCCCAGCAGGGTGTCGCCGGGGCGGCAGATCAGCGGATCTCGGATCATCACTGTGGCAAGTGCGCAGGTGCAACCGGCGCCCTGACAGGTGCTGATCTGCGCAACGACGTCCGTCTTGGTCACCACCCCGGCCAGCGTGCCATCGGCATGACAAACGACCACCAAATCGGTGCCGCTGTGCAGCAAGCCCGCGGCCTCAATCAGCGGCGCGTCCTCGGTGATCGTGACCAGACGCTTGCGCGCGGCCGGCACCAATACATCGACAAGCATCACTTTCTCCTTAGTGCCACGACGCTGAGCCGACGGTGGCAATCATCTGACACGCGTTGAGCGCCTGCGTCCTTGGCGCTTCAGTGTCCCGCCATCATTCTACCGAGCGAGAGCAATGTACAACACCGTCACTACGCTGGCGACCGAGCGGGCTCGGGAAAGCTGAGCCGCGGGGTAAGTGGATTTTCTGCCTGCTGGCGGCCAGGCTGGCCACGCAATCGCGTCGCGGCGCCAGCCAGCAACCAAGCCAGAACTGTCAAACCGTCGCGGGCTTGCGGCAGTTCATCGACGCGGTCGCGATCTCGTTGATTTGTCCGGCCCGGTGCGTGGGGCATCACGCGTGGCCGGCCCTGCTTCGTCTCGCAGCATTCGTCTGAAGGCTCGCCACCCTTCAGCCGAAACAATGGCCGCGAGCAAGAGGACGAGCGGCCCGAGAAAGAGTCTCATTGAAATCACCTCGGCGAGGAGGAAGCGAGCAACAGGACCCGTTGCGGCGGAAAGTCCTGCTGCTCGCCGACTTCACTGCTAAACTCGTGCAGTGGACGCGCCGCTACTTAGCCGACCAATCGCCGCGCCGGGTGGAGGGACCGAAATTCACCTTACGCGGCAACCTTAACGCGCGCTCGACCGGGCAGCAGCTTTCGACAAGCGCTGGGTCGGAGCGCGTGTTAACACGCAACGCGGGGCGGCCCTGGATCATGTCTGGACGCCAGCCTTTCTGGCGCCGGAGATCGAGCATGCCAAAGCATTGCCAGCACGCGAGCATGGTCCGTGTCGTGACACCGCAGAGCCGCGGCTGCGAAGAGTGCCTGACGATCGGCCAGACCTGGGTCCATCTTCGCCTCTGCCGGACCTGCGGGCATGTCGGCTGCTGCGACGACTCGCCGGGCCGGCACGCGACCGCACATTTCCATGCGACCGCCCATCCCATCATCGAAGGCTACGATCCGCCCGAAGGCTGGGGCTGGTGCTACATCGACCAGATCGCCGTCCAATTGCCTACGGTAACCCGTCAGATCGGACCGATCCCGCGCTACGTCTGACTGCGATGCTCGAGCGCCGTGATGATGCCGCGGAGTTCGGCGAGCCCGCGCAGGCGCCCCGTCACCGGATAGCCCGGGTTGCCGCGCCGGCCGAGATCGCCGATCATCTTCTGCCCATGGTCCGGTCGGAACACGATGCGTTGCTCCCCCGGCCGCTTATGGTCTTCGGCCAGCAATTCGCGCAGCACCGCCACCATGTCGACGTCGCCTTCGAGATGCGCCGCTTCGTAAAAGCTGCGCGGATCGACCTCGCGTTTGGTCGCCCGCAGATGCGCAAAACCGATCCGCGAGGCGAACCGCCGCGCCATCGCCGGCAGATCATTGTCGGCGCGCACGCCGAGGCTGCCGGTGCAAAAGCACATGCCGTTGGCTGGGGACGGAACCGCGTCGAACAGTCTCGCGTAATCGTCCGCCGTCGAAGCCACGCGTGGCAGCCCGAACAGCGGCCGCGGCGGATCGTCGGGATGCAGCGTCAGCATCACGCCCAGTGCTTCGGCAGCCGGCGTTACTGCCTCGAGAAATTCGATCAAATTCTGCCGCAGTTGCGCGGCGTTGATCTCGCGATATTGCGCAAGCTTGTCGCGGAACGCCGGGACGGTCAGCGGCTCGGTGGTCGAGCCGGGCAGGGCGGAGGCGATATTGGTGGTGAGCGCCGCGATCTCGTCTTCGCTCATTGTCTGGAACAGCGTTCGCGCTGCCATCTGTTCGGCCGCGCTGTAGTCACGATCGGC
This sequence comes from Devosia sp., assembly GCA_039934955.1. GTDB lineage: Bacteria > Pseudomonadota > Alphaproteobacteria > Rhizobiales > Devosiaceae > Devosia_A. The sequence goes on along the minus strand of JBDTLB010000097.1, from coordinate 5,115 downwards.
GCCGGCCCGCTCCAGAATGCACAGGTCGAACACCGCAAACCGGGTCTGGTCGAAGCGCATCGCGGTCGACCCGGTCGGCGTCTCGTAATCGAGATCGGTGCGGCACCAATCGACCACCGGCATGAAATTGTAGCAGATCAGCTTGATCCCGGCCTTCGCCACCGCCTCGAGGCTGGCGATCCATGTGGCGATATCGGCCTTCGCGGCGCCGCCTTTGCGCTTCACGTCGTCGGGGATCGGGATCGACTCGACCACCGACCACCTCAGCGGGACGCGGCCGGCCGGATTCGTCTCGATCAGATTCTTGCGCTCGGCAATCGCCGCGTCGGTCCACTCCGCGCCGATCGGGACATCGTGCAAGGCCGAAACGATTTCGGTGGCGCCCGCCTGACGAACCTCGTCGAGGGCGACACCCGCATCGGGTCCGAACCAACGCCAACCTGCCCGCATCTCAGGACGTCCTCCTCCCGGCGGTCCCCTCTGGGTCGCCGGGCAAAAGCACCAGCCACGGGTGCAATTTCCATCCATAGACGTGCAGAATCCTGTTGCATCTGTCAACTAGGTTACTAGTATGGGAGCTGCTCGGTACGCCGCCCGCGAGGACGGGCGGCGATGCGCGAGCTTGGGAGGACAACATGATCCGTTTCACTCGCCGGCAGACTCTTGCCGGTCTCGCCGGTCTGGCAGCGCTGCCCGCTACCGGCGTATTCGCCCAGGGCCTGAAGCTTCCGACTTCGCCCGTTGCGCTTAACATCATCGACGTCGCCGGCAATTTGGCGCTGACCCAGAAGGCCATGGAGGCCTATGCGGCCGCCCATCCCGAACTGGTCTCAGCCATTACCTTCAATAAGGCGACGTCGCCCGAATTGCCGGGCAAGATCCAGGCCGAGCAGGCCGCTGGTCGCCTCGATATCGATCTGGTTCTGTCGGGCACCGACGCGCTGGCCGCCGGCATCGCGCAGGATTTGTGGATCAAGCTGGTCCCCGACCATGCCGACGCCCTGCCGAAGCTTGATGATATCTACCTCGATGCCGCCAGGAAGATGCAGGCACTCAGCCAGGGTTACGGCGTGACGGTGACCTACTATCCGTCGGGTCCTCTGCTCGAATACATGCCCGACCAGGTGGCCGATGCCGATGTGCCCAAGACCGCGCAGGAACTGCTCGCTTGGGCCAAGGCCAACCCCAACAAATTCATCTATGCCCGCCCGGCCAATTCGGGTCCCGGCCGCACCTTCATGATGGGCCTGCCCTACATCCTGGGCGACAAGGATCCGCTCGATCCCGAGAACGGCTGGGACAAGACCTGGGCCTACCTCAAGGATCTGGGCCAGTACATCGAGTACTACACCACTGGCACCGGCGCGCTGATGAAGGAACTCGGCGAAGGCACTCGCGCCATGACCGTCACGACAACGGGTTGGGATATCAACCCGCGCGTCCTCGGCACGGTGCCGAAAGAGGCCAAGGTCGCCAAGATCGAGGGCTTCCACTGGGTTGCGGACGCCCATTACATGATCGTCCCCAAGGGCATCAGCGACGACAAGCTCGCCGTCCTGCTCGACCTCATGAAGTACATGCTGACGCCCGAGGCGCAGGCCTTCACCTATGACCAGGGCTATTTCTATCCCGGTCCGGCGGTCAAGGACGTGCCCTTGTCGATGGCGCCGCAGGAGAGCCAGGACGCCATCAACGAGTTCGGTCGTCCGGAATATGCCGACTGGATCGCCAACAACCCGATCGAAGTTCCTCTCGAGCCGGCCAAAATGGTCAAAGCGTTTGAGATTTGGGACAAGCAGGTCGGCGGTAGCCAGATCAAGAAATAGTCTCCTCCTGACGGGCGAGGCGGGGCAGGCAACTGCTCCGCCTCGTTTGATCTTGCGAATTGTTCCCCGCCGCGACAAGGTCCTCAGCGCCGTGCAGCCCGCTTCGACCCCATTCAAGCAAATTCGACTGGACCGCGTGAGCCGCACCTTCGGTGCGTTCAACGCCCTGCGCGATGTCTCGCTTGACATCCAGCGGGGCGAGTTCATTGCGCTCCTCGGGCCATCTGGCTGCGGCAAATCCACTGCCCTCAACTGCATCGCCGGGTTGCTCGCGACAACCGGCGGCGGCATCTACGTCGACGACCGCCGCATCGACCAGCTGAAGCCCGAAGATCGCGGCTTTGGAATGGTGTTTCAGAATTACGCGTTGTTCCCCCATATGAGCGTCCGCCGCAATGTCGGCTTCGGCCTGCGGATGCGCCGGCTGCCGCGCGACGAGATCGAGCGGCGGGTCGATGCCGCGCTGGAGCTCGTGCATCTCGGCAACCAGGGCGACAAGCTGCCCGGCCAGCTTTCAGGTGGCCAGCAGCAGCGCGTCGCCATCGCCCGCGCCATTGTCATCGAGCCGCCACTGGTGCTGATGGACGAGCCGCTGAGTAACCTTGACGCCAAGCTGCGTCTTGAGATGCGCGCCGAGATTCGCCGCATCCACAATCAGCTGGGCTCCACCACCATCTATGTGACGCACGATCAGGACGAGGCCCTGTCCCTTGCCGATCGTGTTGTCGTGATGCGCGAAGGCCAGATCCGTCAGGTCGGCGAGCCCGCCGAACTGTACGAATCCCCGGCCCATCTCGACGTTGCCGAGTTCATGGGCTTTCGCAATCGCGTCGCCGGTGAGGTGACGGCCGTCGAGGGCGGCCGCGCCACGATTGCTGTCGGCGAAACAACACTGACCGGCCGCGTTTCCGGGGCGCTCAAACCCGGCGATGCCGCAATCATCGTCGCCCGCCCCGATGACGTGACGGTCGGGACACCGGGCCTCGCCGCGATCATCGAAAGCGTCGAATATCGTGGCCGCGAATTCGTCGGCATTGCCCGCCACGCCTCAGGCACCGAGCTGATCTTCCACGGCAGCGAGCGTCTCGCCGCCGGCGCGTCCGTCAATCTCGCCATCGATCCCGCTCACGCGCTCGCCTTTCCGGCCCAGCCATGAGCGTCGTCGCCGAGGATCGCGCCGGGTTTCGTCAGCGCCTCGCTCTGCTGGGGTTCGACGGCACGACGCTGCTGATCCTGCCGGCGCTGGTGTTCCTGCTGGCGATCTTCATCTATCCCTTCCTCTACGGGCTGTGGCTGAGCTTCTCGCCCAAGACCGGCGACATGTTCTCCAACTATGTTGCCTTCTTCTCCGATCCGTTTCTCTACGACACCATTGGCACGACGCTGGCGCTCGCCTTGCCAGTCACCATCATCAGCCTGCTGATCGCACTTCCGGTGGCGTTCCGCGTCCGCCTGCTGCGCCGGCAGCGGCTGCTGACCACGATTCTCGTGCTGCCCGTGTCGCTGGGCACAGTGCTCGTCGCGCAGGGCCTCATCAACTATCTCGGCCCGCAAGGCTGGTTCTCCAAGACCTTGATGTTCCTCCATCTCGCCGGTGGGCCGGTGAAGCTCACGCACAATTATTGGGGCGTCTTCGCCTCGCTGCTGATCACCGGCTTTCCATTCACTTTCCTGCTGACGCTGAGCTACATCACCGGTATCGATCCGGCGCTTGAGCAGGCGGCGGCAACGCATGGCGCCAGCGCCGCGCAGCGCTTTCGCCACGTCTTCCTGCCGTTATTGGTGCCGGGTCTGGCAATCTCGTTTCTGCTGTCCTTCGTGCAGGCGTTTGCGGTCTTCCCGTCAGCCGTCCTGCTCGGCGCCCCAGCCGGCCCCACCCGTGTCATTTCGATCGCCGCCTATCAGGCTGCATTCGAGCAATACAACTACTCGATGGCCTCGGCGATTGCCATGATCATGGCTGCCGTGCAGTTGGTCGTAGTTGTCGTCGTGCTCGGCGCCAGAAGTCTGTTCTACCGCGGCTCGACGTCGGGCGGCAAAGGATGATCCGCGACACCACCATCGGCGCCAAGCTCTGGGCCACCGCAATCTGGGTGGTCGTGGGGTTCTTCGTCCTCAATCTGCTGGCGATGATCTTGACGGTGGTCCTCGACTCCTTCGCCACGCAATGGCTGCGCACCTGGCTGCCGGTTGCCTTCACCACCAAATGGTATGCCTCAGCCTGGAACGAGTTCCAGCTTGGACGCGTGCTTCTCGTGACTTTCCAGATTGTCTTCGCCGTCGTGGCGCTTGCCGGCCTCCTCGGTGTGACGGCCGCTTACGCGATGGCGCGCCGCGACTTTCCCGGCAAGCGTATCGTGCTTCTGCTGTTCCTCTTGCCGCTGCTGGTGCCGCCGATCACCTACGGCATTCCTTTGGCGACCGTGCTCTACCAATCGGGCGCCGGCGGCACATTCTGGGGCGTGGTTCTCGCCAACCTCGTGCCCACGGTGCCCTTCGTCATCCTGGTGATGATCCCGTTCGTCGAGCAGATCGATCCCAAGATCGAGGCCGCCGCTCGCGTCTTCGGCGCCGGCACCTTCCGGCTGTTCATTCACGTCCTGCTGCCGATGCTGCTGCCGGGCATCCTCGCGGCACTGTTGCTGGTGCTGGTCCGCACCGTGGCGATGTTTGAGCTCACCTTCCTTGCGGCGGGTCCGACCAGCCAGACCCTCATTGTCGTGCTGTACTATTCGGTCTTCGCCTCCGGCGTCCGCGCCGTGCAGTCGATCGACGCGATGGCGGTGATCTACATGGTCACCACGCTGGTCTGGCTGTTGATCGCGCTCCGCTTCGTCAATCCGACCCAGATCGTCGCCCGCGGACGCTGAAGTCCAGTGCGGTCCTGAGCGTTGCTGCGCACGCCAGAGTCTTCGCGCCTCCACAAACCATTGAGACTCCTTGCAGAATCTTTCTGAGTCAATGGTGCTTGTCTGCACCAAGCATCTGGTGCTTTACTTATTAACGAATACTTAAGGATGTTGACGGGCAATTCTGGGGGCGTCCGTGAAAGCCAGAAGTTTTAGCAGCGCAACTGCGCTAGCGGCGCTTGTGCTTTGTCTTGCTGTCCTGCCGACTGCGGCACAGCAGCTTCCCGCCGTGTCGGCGCTGAACGGCAAGCTTGAATTCGACGCCGGGGCACTGTCACTGCCGGCGCCGGCCTTCATGGCGCGCGCCGCCGGCACCATCACGGTGCCGCTCGGCGACCGCTTCGGCCTGCAGGCGGACCTGACGGCGGCGTCGGCGCCCG